>JAZKFD010000067.1:0-5527 GCA_040386635.1 Pseudomonadota bacterium | reverse complement strand
GTTGCCCTGCACGCGAAGCACGCCCGCCTTGTGCATCAAACCCACCACGGCCGCTATCCCGAAGAACACCAGATAGGCGAACAGACGATGCGAATAATGAATGGCCGACAAAGCGGCAAACGTGATGTGCTCGCCGCCTCCCGTCTTGCCCAGTTCCCGCCAGATCTCGAATCCCTGTGAGAAATTCATCGCCGGCCACCAGCTGCCCTGGCATTTCGGGAATTCGCTGCAGGCCAGCACGGCGTAGTTGGTGCTGACCCAACCGCCCAGCGCAATCTGCACCCACAACAACGCAAAGACGCCAATCAGCCATGCGCGAAGTTTCGCACTCACCACCGTGGCCGCACCGTCAGTGCGGCTTGCCTGGGCATAGGCCACGGCCTGTGTGCAAAGCAGCGCGAGGCCCAGCAGGCCGCCCAGAAGATGGGTCGTCACGATGGCGGGAAAGAGATTCATCGTCACGGTCAACGCACCAAACGCGCCCTGCACGCAGACCCAGACCAGCGTCAGGGTCGGCCACCAGGGATTCACGGCGCCGGGCTCGCGTCGGTGCTGATACCAGCTTGCCAGCGTAAGCGTCAGGATCAGCACGCCGACGCCGGTGGCGAGATAGCGGTGGATCATTTCAACCCACGCCTTGGCGTGCGTGACGGGACCTGTGGGCATCTGCGCCTGAGCCCGGCTGATCTCGCCGTGCGCCCCGACCGGGCTCGCATTGCCGTAGCAGCCGGGCCAGTCCGGGCAACCCAGGCCGGAGTCGGTCAGTCGCGTGAAGGCACCGAACACCACCAGATCGAAGGTGAGAAACAGTGTGAGCAGTGTCAGCGCCTGCAAGCGCCGGGCCGGCGTTGCTTTCGCATTGCGCAGCCATACCCAGGCGAGCGGGCCGAGCGCGACCACGATGCCCATCAGCATCAGGCGCAGTACAGGCGAAAGGTCCAGAAGGGGCTGCGCGGTCATGGCGTATTCGAGCGACCTTCGCGGCCCGGCTTGTCCCAGGACGCGGCGGCGCGCATCAGCCGGTCGAGATCGCGCTTGATGTTCTTGGCCGAGACGGCCTCCGCCTCGCCAGCAGGCAGGGCCGGAAAGCGCATCATCCAGTTGCCGATGGGATCGACCAGGTACAGATGGTCTTCAAGGCGTAAACCGGCCGCCGGCGTGAGCCACTGGCTCAACTGGACGGGATCGACGCGCAGGATGGTCGCCTGGGCCTGCTGCAATGCGGGCAACAACGCGGGCTTCGCGGGCGCCTGGTCCGGCACAAGCCAGACCCAGTCGAGCCGTTCCTTGTCCTTGCCCAGCCCTTCACGCAGCTGCCGCTGCAGATACAGGTGGCGCTCGCATGGCGCGGTGCAGGCGCCCCCGGCAACGCTGATCAGCAACCATTGCCCGCGAAGCTCGGGCAGCTGTAGCGCCTTGCCGTCCAGGGGCGTCACGGCAATGTCCGGCAGTGGTTTTTGCGGATCGATGAGCTCGCCGTGGTTGCGGCGCCCCTCGGGACGAATCACGTAATACGTGAAGTACGAGGCCACGACGGGCGCGGCGCATACCGCCAGCACGGCCAGCATCTTCAGCCGACCCAGGGCCGTGCGGCGGCTGTCGCCCTGCACTGCTTCCTGGGGTTGGGGAAGCGAGTGCACCGTCAGGTCCAGCGGCTCGTCACGCATGGCGGCTTTGCCGGTCCGGGCGTTGCCGGCGGCGGGGGGCGATGAACTGGAACCAGGCATAGAGGATTGCGATCACGAGCGCGAGGGCCCACCACTGGAAAAGATAGCCGTAATGTTTTTCGACACCGACCGCCGGTTGCGGCCAGTTGCGCAGCAGGCCTTCAGATGCAGCGCCCGATTGCTGAACTGCCAGGTCGGGCAGGTCCAATCCCGTTTCTGAACGGAACTGGGCCAGGTCGAGATTTTGCCGGATGGCGCCCCTGGGCGCTCCTTCGAATTCATATAGCTTGGCTGGCGGCGGGGCCACCCGGCCGCGGATCTCCACAATACCGGAGGGGGTCGCCACCGGCGGAAGCTGCGTGCGGTCAATGAAGTTGCGTTGCGCCCAACCTCGCTCGACCAGCACAGGTTGGCCCGTTCCCTCCAGGCGCAGCGGCGTGATGACATAAAAACCGGGCTTGCCCTGCATCTGGCGGTTGTCCAGAAACACAGTGAAATCCGGCAGCCATGTTCCGCGCAGCACAACGGTACGGTGAAGGATTTCCGGCAACGGACGAACCAGCGCATCGGACGTCATGGGCGGCATGGCCAGGCGCTCGTTAATCGCTGCCTGCAGGGCGAGTTTGTCCTGTGCGCGACCGAGCTGCCAGAAGCCCAGGGAAACGGTCGCCGCCAACGCGATGAGCGCGGCCAGGGTCACGATCCAGAAACGGCCCTTCGACGCTGATGGGCGCTCGCTCACGGGATAATCTCCCCCATGAAATACCTGGTGCTCGTGGCGTTCGTGCTCATTATCGGAAGCCTTGCGTCCGCTCTCTTTTTCATGATGCGCGATGGCCAGAACGGCAAGCCGAAAACCAGCAACATGGCGCGCGCGCTCGCCTTCCGGGTGGGCTTTTCCATCCTGCTGTTCATCTGTATCCTCATCGCCTGGAAGTTCGGATACATCCAGCCGACCGGCATACCCGTGGGCAAATAGCCGTCAAGGCTGGCGCCCCGTTGCAGGGCCTGAACGAAAGAGGGCCGCTTGCGCGGCCCTGCTCCTGGGATCATGGTCCAGAACTAGAGCCAGTAGACAAGCGTGTAAAGGCCCAGCCACACCACGTCCACGAAGTGCCAGTACCAGGCGGCGCCTTCAAAGCCGAAATGGTTGTCAGCGGTGAAGTGTCCCTTCATCAGGCGCAGCGTGATGAACAGCAGCATCAGCATGCCAATCAGCACATGGAAGCCGTGGAACCCGGTCAGCATGTAGAAGGTCGATCCGTACGCGCCGGATGTGAGCTTGAGGTTCATGCCGGTGTAGGCGTGGTAGTACTCGTAGCCTTGAACAGCCACGAAAGTCGCGCCGAGGGCCACGGTGATCCACATCCACATGATCGTGGGGCCGCGCTTGCCGTCACGCAGCAAGTGGTGCGCGATTGTCAAGGTGACGCCCGATGTGAGCAACAGCGCCGTATTGATCGTCGGCAGCCAGAAAGGCGTCATCGTCTCGAAGGGTTCGATGATGCCGCCAGGCGAGGCTGTCGAGCCCGGTGCGACCGTCGGCCATGTCGCCTTGAAGTCGGGCCAGAGCAAGGCGTTTTCCAGACCGCCCAGTGCGGGCACCGAATGAGAGCGCATCCACCACAGGGCTGTGAAGAACGCGCCGAAGAACATGACTTCCGAAAAGATGAACCAGCTCATGCTCCAGCGGAAGGACAGATCGATCTTGTGGCCGTACAGACGACCTTCGCTCTCGCCGATCGCATCCGAGAACCACTGGTAGAGCACGTAGAACAGCCAGAGGAACCCAAACAACGTGATCCACTTGGCCCAGTCGGCGCCATTGATCCACTGGCCAGCGCCGAACATGATGCAAAACAGGCCGATCGACGCCATCACCGGGTGGCGGGACGGCCCGGGAACAAAGTAATGGGGCGTTGTGCCCGGTGCGGTATTGCTCATCTCAACTCCTGATTTCCGTATTCTGTTGTTTCTTCGAGGCAAGCGGGTCAAACGACCCAGTTCACCAAGGCTATCAATATCCCGACGAAGACCGCGACGCCCACCAGCGCCACCGCAATGATGTGCAGCGGATTGAGCTTGCCCAGGTCATTGCGGTATTCGCTGTTCTTGCGGATGCCTAGAAACGCCCATGCAACCGCCTTGGCCGTATGTATAAAGCTCATATCGGCGCAGGCGGCGTCTTTCCACCGACTTCAAAGAAGGTATAGGACAGCGTGATCGTGGTGACGTCTTTCGAAAGCTTCGGGTCGATCACGAAGGCCACGGGCCACTCCTTGCGCTCGCCCGGCTCGAGCGTGTATTGCTGGAAGCAGAAGCACTGAACCTTGTTGAAGTGCGCAGCCGCCTGAGCCGGTGCGTAGCTGGGAATCGCCTGGGCCGACATGCGGCGATCCTGGATATTCCTGAACTCGTACATCACCGTGGTGAGTTCGCCGGGGTGTACCTGCACGGAGCGGCTCGCCGGCTTGAATTCCCAGGGGCCCCGCACATTCGCATCAAACTCGACGGTGATGGTGCGCGTCTTGTCCACCTGGGTATTGGACACGTCCACGTTACGCCCAGCCGTGCCGCCCCCGGGAACCTGCTTTTCAGAAAGCGACAGGATGTTGATCCCGGTCATTTCGCAGATGTGCTTGTAGATCGGAATCAGCGCATAGCCGAAGGCAAACATGCCAACCGTGATCACGGCCAGCTTGCCAACCATCCGGAGATTTTCGCGGCGATTCGTAGTCATGGCGTCCCGGGCTGCCTCGTCACTGCGCGAGCAGAATCATCCGCGCCATGAATCCGAAAAAGAACACGGCCACCACCGAGGCCAGGATAAGCCCCAGGCGCCGGTTGTTTCTCTTTTGTTCTTCGGGAGTCATCGACTAGTTTTCCTGCCGGGTGTCAGTGGGCGTGAGTGCCGGGCGTCACGTGCTCGACGCGCTCGGGCATCACGCGTGCATCCAGCACCTTGGTTGCGGTCGGGTCCAGTCGCGGAGGCGTCTCGAACGTGTGGAAAGGCGCCGGCGAGGGAACTTCCCATTCAAGTCCTTCGGCGCCCTTGCCGTCCGCATCGTTCCAGGGACGCTGCGGAGCCACCGCGCCCTTGCCACGCATCATCGGCAGCACGATCCAGAAGAAGAAGTACACCTGTGCAAGGCCGAATGCGAAGCCGCCCAACGAGGCCAGCATGTTGAAGTCGGCGAACTGCATCGGGTAGTCGGCATAACGACGCGGCATGCCGGCAAGACCCAGGAAGTGCATCGGGAAGAAGGTGATATTGAAAGCGATCAGCGACCACCAGAAGTGGATCTTGCCGCGGGTCTCGCTGTACATCACGCCCGTCCATTTCGGGGCCCAGAAATAGAAGCCGGAGAACATCGCATAGAGCGAACCGGCCACCAGCACGTAGTGGAAGTGCGCCACCACGTAATAGGTGTCCTGCAGCAGCAGGTCGATCGGCGCCATGGCCAGGATCAGGCCGGTGAACCCGCCCATCGTGAACACGAAGATGAAACCGACCGCGAACAGCATGGGCGTCTCGAAGGTCATCGAGCCCTGCCACATCGTTGCGATCCAGTTGAAGATCTTCACGGCCGTGGGCACGGCGATCAGCATGGTGGCGTACATGAAGAAGAGCTGGCCCGTCACTGGCATCCCGGTCGTGAACATGTGGTGCGCCCACACGATGAATGACAGGATCGCGATCGAAGAGGTGGCGTACACCATCGAGGCGTAACCGAACAGGCGCTTGCGGGCGAACGCCGGGACCACGTGGCTGATGATGCCGAAGGCCGGCAAGATCATGATGTACACCTCGGGGTGGCCGAAGAACCAGAAGATGTGCTGATACATCACCGGGTCGCCGC
>JAZKFD010000066.1:0-9077 GCA_040386635.1 Pseudomonadota bacterium | reverse complement strand
TATGTCGAGTACGCCTACGTCAAGCAGAACAAGATGACCTACACCCTGCTCAAGAATCGTGACGGCAACTTCGTGCCCCCAAGCGACAGCGCGTTCAAGGCCGCAGCCGCAGGCGCCGACTGGAGCAAGACCTTCTACCAGATCACCACGGACCAGCCGGGCAAGGATGCATGGCCGCTCACCAACCCGACCTACGTCATCATGTACAAGGTCCAGGACAAGCCGGCCGAGGCCGCAGCAGCGCTCAAGTTCTTCGACTGGGCGATGAAGAACGGCGACAAGACGGCTGACGATCTCGATTACGTGCCGATGCCAACCACGGTGAAGGCGCAGATCGAAAAGGCATGGTCCGAGATCAAGGACAGCGCCGGCAAGCCGATCGCCTACAAGTAAGCAGCAGCCCACAGGTCCAGCATCCCGACATCGACTACTGAGGAGGGGGCCTTGTCCTCTACACTTCCCGCCCATGAAGGCTCCATGCAATTTCCGGATCTGCCGGCCGGCCTGCAAGGGCGCAGGCGCGACATGACGCCGCCCCAGCCCCGCTCCGCCGGATTCGCCGCCATCGCCGACCGGCTCTTCGGTTGGGCCGCCAGGGGGGCGGCCCTCATCACGCTCGGGTTGCTGCTGGCAATCCTCGTGTCGCTCGTGATCGGCGCCTGGCCTGCCATCGAAAAGTACGGGCTCGGCTTCCTCACCAACAGCGTGTGGGATCCGGTCAACAACGAGTATGGCGGCCTGGTGATGATCTACGGCACGATCGCGACATCGCTGATCGCGCTGGTGATTGCAGTACCGGTGAGTTTTGGCATTGCGCTTTTCCTGACGGAGCTTTCGCCCTCGTGGCTCAAGCGCCCGCTGGGCACTGCAATCGAATTGCTGGCGGCAGTGCCATCCATTGTTTACGGCATGTGGGGCCTGCTGGTGTTCGGCCCCATTCTTGCCACCTACGTGCAGCAGCCGCTGCAGACGCTCTTTTCCGGTGTGCCCTATCTCGGGGCGCTGGTGTCCGGCCCGCCTGTGGGGATCGGCATCCTGTCCGCCGGGATCATCCTGGCGATCATGATCATTCCGTATATCGCGTCGGTGATGCGCGATGTTTTCGACGTGACACCCCCCATGCTGAAGGAGTCAGCGTATGCGCTGGGTTCCACGACATGGGAAGTTGTTTCCAGGATCGTGCTGCCGTACACCAAGGCCGGCGTCGTAGGCGGCATCATGCTGGGCCTGGGGCGCGCGCTTGGCGAAACGATGGCGGTTACCTTTGTCATCGGCAATTTCAACCAGCTCGACTCTTTGTCGCTGTTCCAGGCGGCCAACAGCATTACCTCGGCACTTGCCAATGAATTTGCAGAAGCAGCCAGCGGCCTGCATCAGGCAGCATTGATCTACCTGGGCCTGGTGCTGTTCTTCATTACCTTCGTGGTGCTGTCGCTTTCAAAGCTCATGCTGGCGCGTCTGCGCCGCAACGAGGGATCCAAGTCATGAGCGGCTCCACCGGTGGAACGGGCGAGGCGCTGATTCGAAACGCTGACGCGGCCCTGGTGCGCGAGCGCAGGTATGCATCGCGCAAGCGCGTCAACAAGGTTGCACTGACCCTGTCGCTCATGGCGATGGCCTTCGGTGTGTTCTGGCTGGTCTGGATCCTCTGGGAAACCGTGACCCTGGGCATCAGCGGCCTGACGCTGGCCACGTTCACCCAGATGACGCCGCCGCCCAACGAAGAGGGCGGCATTGCCAATGCGCTGTGGGGCTCGTTCCTCATGGTCATGCTGGCCACCTTCATCGGCACGCCAATCGGCATCATGGCCGGCATCTATCTGGCCGAATATGACGTCAAGGGCTGGCTGGGCTCGCTCACGCGCTTTGTCAACGACATCCTGCTGTCGGCGCCTTCGATCGTGATCGGCCTGTTTGTCTATGCGGTGATCGTGGCGCGCTTCAAATCATTCTCGGGATGGGCCGGTGTGGTGGCGCTTGCGCTCATCGTGATTCCGGTGGTTATCCGAACCACCGAGGGCATGCTGATGCTGATTCCGCCGGGCTTGCGTGAAGCGGCCTACGCCCTGGGGGCGCCGAAGTGGAAGGTCATTACCAGTATCACGCTCAAAGCCGCGCGCGCCGGGGTGGTAACCGGGGTGCTGCTGGCCGTGGCACGTATCGCCGGTGAAACAGCGCCGCTCCTGTTCACTGCCCTGAGCAACCAGTTCTTCACGTCGAACCTGGGCGAGCCCATGGCCAGCCTGCCGGTCACGATCTTCAAGTTCGCCATGAGCCCGTACGAGAACTGGCAGAAGCTAGCCTGGGCGGGCGTGTTCATCATCACGGCCGCCGTTCTTGCCCTCAATATCCTTGCCCGTGTGGTGACGCGCAACAGGCTCTGACGCACAACGCACATGAACAACATGAATACGACGACGACGACGCCGCCCCGCGCCCCTGCACCGAAGATTTCGGTGAAAGACCTGAATTTCTACTACGGCAAGTTCCACGCTTTGAAGGGCATCAACCTGGAAATTCCGGAGAAGAAGGTCACTGCCTTCATCGGACCTTCGGGCTGCGGCAAGTCCACGCTGCTGCGCACCTTCAACCGCATGTTCGAGCTGTACCCCGAGCAGCGCGCAGAGGGCGAGATCACAATCGACGGCGAGAACCTGCTCACGTCCAAAAAGGATGTCGCGCTGATCCGGGCGCGCATCGGCATGGTGTTCCAGAAGCCCACGCCCTTCCCGATGTCGATCTACGACAACATCGCCTTTGGAGTGCGCCTTTTTGAAAACCTGGGCGGCGTGGACATGGACGAGCGTGTCGAGTGGGCTTTGCGCAAGGCCGCTCTCTGGGGCGAGGTCAAGGACAAGCTGCAGCAAAGCGGCGCCGGTCTTTCAGGCGGCCAGCAGCAGAGGCTTTGTATCGCGCGCGGCATCGCGATCAAGCCAGAGGTGCTGCTTCTCGATGAGCCTTGCTCGGCGCTCGATCCGATTTCCACGGCAAAGATCGAGGAGCTGATCGCCGAGCTCAAGACCGACTACACGGTGGTCATCGTCACGCACAACATGCAGCAGGCCGCCCGGTGCAGTGACTACACGGCCTACATGTACCTGGGCGACCTGGTGGAAGTGGGCGAGACCGAGCAGATCTTCTTCAAGCCAAAGCGCCGGGAAACCGAGGATTACATCACCGGCCGTTTTGGCTGAACGCTGGAGCAAACCCATGCCCGACAAGCACCTTTCAACCCAGTTCGACAGCGAACTCAACAGCGTCTCTTCCCGCGTGATGGAACTCGGCGGCCTGGTCGAGTCGCAGATCCACCATGCGATGTATGCGCTGTCGCAGTTCAGCGCAGAATCGGCAACCACCGTGATCGAGATTGAATTGCAGGTCAACGCGATGGAAGTCGAGATTGACCGCGAACTCGCATCCATCATCGCCAGGCGGCAGCCGACAGCGCGCGATCTGCGCCTGCTGATGTCGATTTCAAAGACTACCGCCAACCTCGAGCGGGTCGGTGATGAGGCCGAGAAGATCGCGCGCATGGTGCAGTCGATCATCAGCAAAAGCGGTGCCATCCGCACGCTGCCCTCTTCGGAGTTGCGGGTAGCCTTCGAGCTGGCCGCGAAGCTGCTGCGCAAGGCGCTGGACGCCTTCGCCCGCCTGGACACCGTGACGGCGGTGGCCATCCTGAAGGAAGACGACGAGATCGACAGGGAGTTCGATGGCTTCGTGCGCAAGCTCATCACCTACATGATGGAAGACCCACGCACCATCTCGGCCAGTCTCGATCTGCTGTTTCTTGCCAAGGCGATCGAGCGCATCGGCGATCACGCCAAGAACATCGCGGAATTCATCATCTACGTGGTCAAGGGTGCCGACGTGCGGCACGCCACGATGGAGCAGGTCGAATCTGCCGTCAGATAGCAGCCGTATTCATGAAGAACCAGCCACGCATCCTGATCGTCGAGGACGAGCCGTCCATCGCTGAACTCATTGCCGTGAACCTGCGCCACAACGGGTTTCAGCCGGTGTGGGCCGAGGACGGCGATTCGGCCCAGCGGGAGATTGACGCGGTGCTTCCCGATGCGATCCTGCTCGACTGGATGCTTCCGGGGCAAAGCGGCTTGAGCCTGGCGCGCAAGTGGCGGGCCGATGCGCGCACCCGGCCGGTTCCCATCCTCATGCTCACGGCGCGTGGCGATGAACCCGACAAGATCGCCGGTCTGGACGCCGGTGCCGACGACTACATCACCAAGCCGTTTTCCACGCAGGAAATGCTCGCCCGCATCCGCGCCGTGCTGCGCCGCCGCGCACCGGAGCAGGCGAGCGATACGGTCAGGGCGGGGCAGCTGGCGCTCGACGTCGCAACGCATCGCGTGACGTGGCACGACAAGCCGGTCAAGCTGGGTCCGACCGAGTTCAAGCTGCTTGCCTTTCTCATGAGCCATCCCGAGCGTGTTCATAGCCGTTCCCAATTGCTCGACAAGGTCTGGGGCGACCATGTATTCATCGAGGAGCGCACAGTCGATGTTCACGTCAAGCGGCTGCGCGAATCTCTGGGCCGTGCGGGCGCGATGATAGAAACCGTGCGCGGGGCGGGCTATCGCCTGACCACCGAGGTGCCGGTTTCGCAGTGATCAGCGGCCTGATCCTGAGCCTGAGCCTGACGCTGAGATTTAACCGGGACGGGCGATAAGCCAGGTCCACAATTGCCTCCATGTTCTGGCGAATCGCTAGCCTCTTTCTTTGCATCGCCATCCCTGCCATTGGCGGCTGGGTGTTCGCGCGCGAGATCGGCGCCCTGGGCGGTTGCGTCGCGGGCGCCTTCGCGTGGTTCGCAATCGACCTGCTGCGAGGCGCGCGCGTCGTGCGGTGGCTGCGAGCCGGTGCGCTCACGGATCCGCCGGTGACTGCGGGGCTTTGGGGAGAAACGGCGGATCGGGCGCGCCGAATCATTCGCGCGCGCGACCAGCAACTCAAGGAGTCCGGTGGCCGCCTCCAGGATTTCCTGGCTGCCATACAGGCTTCGCCCAATGGGGTGGTGCTGCTGGATGCGCAGGGCCGTATCGAGTGGAGCAACCAGACAGCGGCGCAGCACCTGGGCATCGATCCCGAGCGCGACATGCAGCAGCTCATTGGCAACCTGTTGCGCGATCCGGCGTTCGCCAACTATTACGCCAGTGGTGATTTCTCGCAGGAGGCGGTGATCCAGTCTCGCAACAGCACGCCGTCACGTCCGGTCAAACTGTCGGTGCACCTGCATCCTTATGGGGAGGGCAGGCGCCTTTTGCTGTCGCGCGACATCACCAGCGTTGAGCAGGCCGAGGTGATGCGGCGCGACTTCGTGGCCAACGTGTCGCACGAGATCCGGACGCCGCTCACGGTGCTGACCGGTTTTGTCGAGACCCTGCAGACCCTGCCGCTCGATGAGGAGGAGCGCAAGCGCTATCTCGCGCTGATGGCGCAGCAGGCCCACCGCATGCAGACGCTGGTGAGCGATCTGCTCACGCTGTCGCGCCTGGAGGGCAGTCCGCTGCCGGGGAAGGCTGAGTGGACGCCCTTGCAGCTACTCATGGTGCAGTGCGAAGAGGAAGCGAAAGCGCTTTCGGGTGTGCTGGGCAAGAAACAGGAACTTCGTTTCGCGCAGGCACCGCCTCTCGAACTGTCGGGCTCGCCAGGTGAGTTGCAAAGCGCGCTCACCAATCTCGTGAGCAATGCGGTGAGATACACCCCCACGGGCGGCTCCATCGACGTGGCATGGCAGCTGCAGGCCGATGGCCGCGCCGACTTCACGGTTCGCGACACCGGTCCGGGTATTGCGGCGGAACACATCTCGCGCCTGACCGAGCGCTTCTATCGCGTCGATCGCAGCCGCTCGCGCGAGACCGGCGGCACTGGGCTGGGCCTGGCCATCGTCAAGCACGTGGTGCAGCGGCACGGCGCCGAGCTCCGGATCGACAGCACGCCGGGCGCCGGTTCCAGCTTCTCGATTCAGTTCCCGGCTATGCGCCTGCGACCCAGTATCAGCCCCGCGTTGACTTAACGGCGCGCCACACCATTGCCACGAGAATGGCACTCAGAAGCGCCAGCGCAAATGCGCCCGTGACCCAGAACGCGACGGGCGTGTTCTGCGCTTCGATTCCGGGCAGCCCCTGGTAGGCGAGCAGATAACCCCCGTACAGCCCGACGCCCCAGAGCAGCACGCAATAGGCCACCAGCGGGGCGATTGCCACGCGGTAGCAGCGAAGAACGAACACGCACATCGCCTGTGTCGCATCGCCCAGGTGATAGACCGCCAGCCACGCCAGCAGGCCCGCCGCAGCGGCGGCCACTGCAGGGTTGCGGGTGTAAACCGCTGCAATGCCATACCGCAACGCAAAAAGCAGGCACGCCATCGTGACGGCCATCAAGAGAGCGAGGCGAAACCCCGCGCGTATGGCTGCACGTGTGGCCCGGGCGTCTTGCGCGCCCAGCCAGTAGCTCACGCGCGCACTCGTGGCGATCGCCAGTGAGAGCGGCACCATGTACATCGCGGCCGCCAGGTTGGATGCGATCTGGTGCGCTGCGGAAGCGACCGTTCCCTGGCGCGCGATGAACAGCGCCATGAGCGTGAACGAAGTGACCTCGACCATGATCGCCAGGCCTGCAGGAATGCCCAAGCGTGCGAATTCGGCAAGGGTCGGCCAGTGAGGGCGTTCAATCCGGCGCCAGATCGCATAGGGCTCGTAAAGCGACTGCGTCCGCAGCAGCCCTGTCGCAAAGCCCAGTAACAGGTAGTTCACCAGCACCGTGGCCCAAGCACATCCATTGACGCCCATCGCGGGCACGCCCCAGCCTCCGAACGCGAACCAGATGGTCAGGGGCACCTTGACAGCCAGGGACGCAGCCTGCAGCCAGGTCACCAGTTGCGGCTTGCCCAGGCTCTGATTTAGGGTGCTGTAGAGCCGGAACAAAAGCGCCGGCGGCATGGCCAGAGCGAGGATGGCCAGGTAGCTCTCGACGTCCTTGCGCACAGCCATCGGCACTTCGGTCCAGTCGAGAATGGGGCCGGGAAACAGCAAGGCGCTGCAGCCGACGACCATGCCGATGCCGGCCAGATAGAGCGACTGGCGCACTGACTTGCCGACGTCGTGGTTGCGCCTGGCCCCGCGCAGCTGGCCCCAGATCGGCATCATCGACTGCAGAATTCCCATCATCGCTACGAAGAACGTGATGTAGACGGCCGCGCCCACGGACAATGCGGCGAGGGCCTGATCGGAGTAGCGCCCGGCGATGATCGTGTCAGCAATGCCAAACGCCATCACAGCGAGCTGGCCCACCAGCACCGTGGCCGCATGGCGCGCGATGACGCGCAGTTCGGTCACGGCAATGCCAGATTGCGATAGAGAACGACGTTGTCTTTGCCGTCGGTCGGGCGGCGCACCTGCGCGACCCGTTGCCAGCTGCGCATGTCGATCGCCACGGGCAGCGTCCACTGGAGCTCGTCGTCCACCAGCATCCAGGGGCAGACGCTCGGGCGCTGTGCATGCCGCAACTCCAGCTTGCCGTGATAGCGAAACGCCGCCATCTCCGAGCGCGTCAATCCAAACACCTCCACGCAGCCGGGTTTGTCCAGGTGCTGGGTGATGGCGCGTACCACGGGCGTATAGCCACGCGCGTAGTCAAGCACTGGCAGCCACAAGGTCATCAGAAGCACCCAGCACAGCGCGGCGCCGCCGGCTGGCAATACCAGGCTTTTCCAGATGACGACGCGATGGCGCCCGGTGCGCCACCTCACCAGAAGCGCCCAGGCCACGGTGGCAGCCAGCGCGCAGGCAAACGCGATGAAGGAAAAGCTGGGCTCGAACCCGGGCGCGAGCTTGGCAACATTGGCGGCCGGTTTCGCGGGCACGCCGGTCTGCATGGAAAACCAGACCACCCAGATGATGAACGCACAACCGCTGAAAAACAGCAGGGTGAACCAGTCGATGAGCGCCGCCACGCTGCGACTGAGGGTCGGCAATGCGAAAGCGGCCAGGGTTGCGAGCGCCGGCAACGCCAGCAGCAGCGAACGGTCAGAGGTGGAGGTCAGAAACGCGGTCACGATGCACGTGAGTGAAATCCACAGCGGCAGCGCGAGGTGCCGCGACAGCAATTGCCTGCGCCAGCGCCAGATGGTCCACAGTGCGAACGGCCACGCGGGCCAGGTGAACCAGATGAAAAGCCGGCCCTGCAGTGTCCAGTCGCGCGACAGGGCGGTATCGTTGATGCGCCAGTGCCAGAGGTCTAGTGAAACGGCCAGGGCCAGAGTCGCGGTCAAGGCCATCGCGTACACCATCACGACCACGCGGCGTCGCACAAGACCCTCTTCATCGTCGGGAAGCAGGCTGACAACCAGGCCGCCAGCGCCGAACAGCAGCGCAAGGACCGGTGCGCCGCTCAGGGCCAGGCAGACGAGCCCCAGGCCCAGTGCCAGTCCCCCGGCCACTGGCCGCAGTGGCAGTGCAGCCATCGCAAAGAATGCGATCGCGGTGAACGCGACCTGGGCCAGCGCGGGCGTGGTCTCGTGTGACAGTTGTGCGAGACCCAGGCAGGCGATAAGCGCGAGCAGGCCGGCGTCTGCGATCGCGCGGGAGTAGTCGGTGGTGTTGGCCTCGCCGCCGAACGCAAAAGGTACAGGCTGCGCATGCGGCGTGCGGCTCAGGTTGTACACGGCGTACCAGGTTGCTACCAGCGTGAGCGCCAGGAGCAGCGCGAAGACCAATCGCACACCCAGGTCGGGTGCGAGGCCGCTGGGCGTCGCCAGAATCGCGAGGGCGCCCATCCAGTAGGGCAGCAGGCCATCGAACTCAGGCGGCTGGCCCATCAGCGTCGGGGCGAGCCACGAGGCACCGCCGCGCGCCAGCTCGAACATGTACCCGAACCCGGTGATGTCCTGGCTCTTCCAGGGCTCACGTCCGAGGAAGCCAGGAACGACATACGCCACGCAAAACAGCAGCAGCGCCAGGCGCGGAAGGCGGCCCGCGGCTTCCTGGGCAACGATGGCGGGGGTAGGCTGGGTCACTGGCGGCGAGTTTGCCTCAAATAAAAAAGGCAGCCTGGTTTCC
>JAZKFD010000065.1:0-4450 GCA_040386635.1 Pseudomonadota bacterium | reverse complement strand
CATTTCGCGCATGGATACGGACATATTGATTCCTGAAGGTTGGGTCTAAAATCCGGCCCGTCATCGAGGGCGCCACGCCGTCTTGCGCCAGAGCGCAGAACATAGGGCAACATCGACACCTTGGTGGGCTGGATTCGCGTTTTGTCTTGCTGTCAGAAAGCTGGCGCACTGATCACACTCACGCCGCGCCGACCACCCAGCAAAACCCAACGATTATACCACCCGACACCGACCTCTCTCATGCCCCTTCCGACCCGACCTGACCTGTCAACCACCCGCTCGCGCGTCGCCCGGGGCCAGACCAGCCCCATGGCCGAGCTGGAAGAATCGATCCGCACAGCCTCGTCAGCAAAAGCCGCGCTGGCGCTGCAATCGAAGCTTGCGCCAGGACGCAACCTATGAAGGTCGCCGTCATCGGAGCCGGGATCATCGGGGTTACCACGGCATTCGAATTGCGCGAGGATGGTCATGAGGTCACCGTCTTCGAGCGCCGCGGCGCCGCCGCAGAAGAAACCAGTTTTGCCAACGCAGGCGTCATCGCACCCGGCTATGTCACGCCATGGGCCGCGCCGGGCATGCCGTCCAAGATCATGAAATACCTGCTCAGCAACCACGCGCCTGTCCGGGTGAGCTTTCCGCTTTCTCGCGCAGACATCGCGTGGATGTGGAAGTGGTATCGCTCCTGCGAACTCACAACCTATTCCACCAATCGCCTGCGGATGCAAAGGCTGGCGTTCTATAGCCGTGAGCGCCTGCATGAGCTCACCGATCGCCTGGAACTCGAGTACGACCGGGCCAGCGGTTACATGGTGCTGCTGCGCAGCGAAAAGGACCGAAAACTGGTTCAGGCTGGCCTGCAGGTCCTGCGGGATGCGGGCGTCACGCTGCACGAGCTCGAAGCCGACGCGGCGCGCCTGATCGAGCCTGCAATCAATCCTGACACGCCCTTTGCCGGCGCGGTGCACGTGCCGGGCGATGAGGTGGGCAATTGCCGCCAGTTCGCGCTGCTGCTCAAGAACGAAGCGCAGGCGCGCGGCGCGATATTCGAGTTCAATACCACTGTCGATGTGCTCGATCCGGCCAACCCGAAGGTGCTGAAGGTGCGCACCGCCGGCCAGGAAGCGCCGGTCCAGCGAACATTCGATGGCGTGGTGGTGTGCGGCGGCGTGGATTCGGCGGCATTGCTGCGTCCGCTGGGGCTGCAGATTCCGCTCGCGGCCGTTTATGGCTACTCCATCAGCGCGCCGATTCGCGAGCACCTCAACGCCCCCAGGGGCGCGCTGATGGACGAGCGCTACAAGGTCGCCATTTCGCGCATGGGAAATCGCGTTCGTGTCGCCGGCAGCGCAGAAATCGGCGGCGAAGCGAACCGGAAGCGGCCCGCTGCGATCCAGACCCTCTACAAGGTGCTGCAGGACTGGTTCCCGGGAGCCGCACAGCTGGCCAACACGGGGGTAGCCGTGCAGGAATGGAAAGGCGCGCGGCCCATGATGCCCGATGGCCCTCCCTTGCTGGGTGCAACCGGCATTCCGGGCATCTGGATCAACCTGGGGCACGGCTCCAGCGGATGGGCCCTGTCCTGCGGAAGCGCGCGGGCCGTTGCCGATCTGATGGCAGGACGGGCGCCTGAAGTCGATATCGAGGGTCTGGGCGTGGAACGGCTTTACACCTGAAACCTGGCATGCAACGCGTCACGCACGATCGCTCCTGGCCGCTGTTCGATTCGGCGGGCACCCGGGCAATCGAACGCGCAGCAGCCCGCACGCTCGCGCCTCACACCCTCATGCAGCGCGCAGGACTGTCTGTCGCGCAGCTCGCTCTTGCGCTTGCACCGCACGCCAGAACGATCTGGATTGCGTGCGGTCCCGGCAACAACGGCGGCGACGGGCTTGAAGCTGCCATGCACCTTCATCAGTGGGGCAAGCGCGTCCATCTGACATGGCTTGGGGATGCAGCCGTTGCACCGGCAGATGCGCTGGCATCCTTCAAGCGGGCGCGGGATGCCGGCGTCGTGATTCACGCCGAGCCGCCTTCGAGCTGCGACCTGGCAATCGACGCCCTGCTGGGGGTCGGAAGCAGCCGGCCACTCGAAGGTGCGATCGCCGCGCACGTTTGCCGCCTCAACGACCTGACCTGCCCGGTGCTGGCAGTCGATTTACCTTCGGGCCTTCCAGCCGACACAGGTTCAGGCTCAGGCGTGCGCGCAACTCACACATTGAGCCTGCTCACGCTCAAACCCGGGCTCTTCACCTCAGGCGGGCGCGATGCCTGCGGTGCGGTCTGGTTCGATGGGCTCGGCGTCGATCCAGACGGGTTCATCGCCCATGCGACTTTGTCGGGGTCGAGCGAACGCGCGTCAAGGCTGCACGCGTCGCACAAGGGAAGTTTCGGCGACGTGGCCATCATTGGCGGCGCGCCGGGCATGACAGGTGCTGCGCTGCTGGCGGCTTCGGCTGCGCTGCATGGTGGCGCCGGTCGCGTATTTGTGGCCCTGCTCGATGCTCGCGGCCCCTCGATCGATGCATTTCATCCCGAGCTGATGTTTCGTGACTGGTCATCGCTCGATCTCGCAGACCAAGTTGTGGCCTGCGGATGCGGCGGCGCAGACGCCGTTCACGTTGCTCTACACAAGGTGATTTCGGCTGCAAAAACCCTGGTGCTCGATGCGGATGCGCTCAATGCCATTGCCAGAGATTCGCTGCTCCAGGCGCAATTGAAGGCGCGCAGTGCACGCGACCAATCAACCGTCATGACGCCGCATCCGCTTGAGGCAGCACGCCTGCTCGGAATCAGCACACAGGAAGTGCAGGCAAACCGCCCGGCCGCGTGCCGCGACATCGCTTCACGCTACGGGTGCCATGTTGTGCTCAAAGGATCAGGCACGGTCATCGCCGATGCAGCAGGCAGGACTGCGATCAATCCCACCGGCAACGCCAGACTCGCAACGGCCGGCACGGGCGATGTCCTCGCGGGACTCATCGCGGCACGCCTGGCTGCAGGCGACAATGCTTTTGAAGCGGCGACGGCAGCGGTGTTTGCACACGGATTGGCTGCGGATCGCTGGCCTGCAACTGAACCCCTCACCGCCGCCGCGCTCGCCCGCCGCGTCTGAGTAGGCCGGCCTTACCCGCGCCCCACGAAAGGCATCTTGGTCGCCATGACCGTGTGGAACAGCACATTGGCTTCCAGCGGGAGGTTGGCCATGTAGAGAACGGATTGCCCGACCACGTTGACGTCCATCAGCGGCTCGACGGCGATCTCGCCATTGGCCTGCGGCACGCCCTTGCCCATGCGGGCGGCCAGCTCGGTCAGGGCGTTGCCAATGTCGATCTGACCCACGGCAATGTCGTATTTGCGCCCGTCGAGCGCCGCAGCCTTGGTCATGCCCGACACACCATGCTTGGTTGCCGTGTACGCAATCGAATTGGGCCTTGGCGCATACGCGGAGATCGATCCGTTGTTGATGATGCGGCCACCCATCGGCGTCTGCGCCTTCATCACCTTGAAGGCCTGCTGGATGCCGTAGAACATGCCATTGAAGTTGGTGTCGACCACGCGCTTCCACTGGTCGAGTTCCAGGTCTTCGAGCGGCAGCGCAGCCGCCCCGATGCCGGCGTTGTTGAACAGCAGATCGACACGGCCCCACTCCTTGACGGTCGCGGCAAACAACGCCTCGACGGACGCCGGATCGGTGACGTCGGTCGGCACACACAGCATGCGGCCCGGAGCGGCCGCCTGCGCAGCGACCTGTTCGAGCGGCTCAAGCCGTCGCCCTGCGATTGCCACTTTCCAGCCGTCGGCGGCCAGCGCCAGCGCTGCTGCCTTGCCGACGCCGGTGCCCCCCCCGGTGACGATCGCGACCCTGCTAACCGGTGAACCCTCAGACATTTTTATCTCCTCAAACTCGTTCTGGTTTTAAATGGGCCGACAACGATCACCGGCGCGGCCGATGGCTCTTGCTCTTGGCAGCGGCCTTCTTTGCCGCGGCTTTCAATGCACCCCCTGAAGAGCGCGGCTCGGCGTCCGACTTGCGTACGGCACTTTTCTTCTTGCCAGGCGCCTTGCCTGCGGGCGGCCCGCCAGGCGCGGAAACGCCCTTGTCTTTCATTGCGCGGACAGCGAGCTCGTCGCCGTCGCGCACCAGGCGGAAATCGATCTTGCGGCCGTCCAGATCAACCCGGCTCACCTGGACGCGGACGCGCGAGCCGATGGCATATCGAATGCCGGTGCGCTCGCCGCGCAACTCCTGGCGCGCTTCGTCGAACTTGAAGTACTCGCCGCCGAGTTCGGTGATGTGCACCAGGCCCTCGACGTACATGGCGTCGAGCGTGACGAAGATGCCGAAACTGGTGGCCGCGGTGACCAGGCCCGTGTATTCCTCGCCGAGGTGCTCGCGCATGTACTTGCACTTGAGCCAGGCCTCGACGTCGCGGCTGGCCTCGTCGGCGCG
>JAZKFD010000064.1:0-2154 GCA_040386635.1 Pseudomonadota bacterium | reverse complement strand
GTCGGGCATGCTGTATTCGCTTGTGGCGCTCGGCTTCGTGCTGATCTTCAAGGCGTCGGGTGTCTTCAACTTTGCGCAGGGCGCCATGGTGCTGTTCGCGGCGCTCGCCATGGCGCGGTTCTCGACCTGGATTCCGGAAGTCACGGGTATCGAAAACAAGTGGATCGCCAACATCCTGGCGTTTCTCGCCGCGCTTGTCGTCATGATCATCGTGGCGTGGTTCATCGAGCGCTTCGTGCTCGGCAAGCTCGTGAACCAGGAGGGCGTGGCGCTGCTGATGGCAACGCTGGGTGTGTCGTACTTCCTGGACGGATTCGGGCAGACGATCTTCGGCTCTTCCATCTACAAGATCGATATCGGCATGCCCAAGGACCCGATCTTCATTCTCGAATCGACGTTCCAGGGCGGCCTTCTCATCAACAAGGAAGACATGTTCGCCGCGGTGATAGCGGCCGGACTTGTCGCCACGCTAGCGGCCTTCTTCCAGTACACGAGCACCGGGCGGGCCCTGCGCGCGGTGGCCGACGACCATCAGGCCGCGCAGTCGATCGGCATTCCGCTCAAGCGCATCTGGGTCATCGTCTGGAGCGTGGCGGGATTCGTCGCGCTGGTCGCAGGAATGATCTGGGGCAGCAAGCTGGGGGTGCAGTTTTCGCTGTCAGTGCTTGCGCTCAAGGCCCTGCCGCTGGTCATCCTGGGCGGGCTGACCTCAGTGCCGGGCGCGATTGTCGGCGGGCTGATCCTGGGCGTCGGGGAGAAGCTCGCCGAAGTGTTCCTCGGACCGTACCTGGGTGGCGGCATCGAAATCTGGTTTGCCTATGTGCTGGCGCTGGGCTTCCTGCTGATTCGTCCGCAGGGCCTGTTCGGCGAAAAGATCATTGATCGGGTATGAGCCCTTCGACAAGCTCAGGACGAACGGGGCAGGGACTCAGCACGAACAGGAACATGAAGTGATTTACAGAGAAAACGGCCAATTCAAAACCAGCTACCGCGCCGACCAGCAGATCTTTCCGATCTCGCAGGACCGCATCGCCGTCATTGCGCTGCTGGCGATCGCGCTTGTCGTGGTCCCCTTCGTTGCGAGCGACTACCTGTTCCGCGCGATCATTATCCCGTTCCTCATCATGTCGCTCGCTGCCCTGGGCGTGAACATCCTGGTGGGGTACTGCGGACAGATCTCGCTGGGCTCGGGTGCGTTCATGGCCGTGGGCGCCTATGGCGCCTACAACTTCTTCGTGCGATTGCCCGGCCTTCCCCTGGTTCCCGCACTGATCCTAGGCGGCATCTGCGCGACGTTCTTCGGCATTCTCTTCGGCTTGCCCAGTTTGCGCGTCAAGGGCCTGTACCTGGCGGTCACCACCCTGGCCGCGCAATTCTTTTCCGACTGGATGTTCCTGCGCATCAAATGGTTCACGCTCGATA
Organism: Pseudomonadota bacterium; assembly: GCA_040386635.1. Taxonomy (GTDB): domain Bacteria; phylum Pseudomonadota; class Gammaproteobacteria; order Burkholderiales; family Burkholderiaceae_C; genus Ramlibacter. The sequence goes on along the minus strand of JAZKFD010000064.1, from coordinate 732 downwards.
CGCCGTCCGGCTCGGTGTCGGTGTCCAACCTGCAGGTGTTCGGCATTCCGATCGAAAGCGCCGTGAGCAAGTACCTGTTCTGCCTCGTCGTGCTGGCATTCATCGCCCTCCTGGCGAAGAACCTGGTGCGCAGTGCCATCGGCCGCGAATGGATGGCGATTCGCGACATGGACGTGGCCGCAGCCGTGATTGGCATCCGTCCGATGTACGCCAAACTCACCGCATTCGCCGTGAGTTCGTTCATCATCGGCGTCGCGGGGGCCTTGTGGGCCTTCGTGTACCTGGGCGCCTGGGAGCCCGCCGCATTCTCGGTGGACATGTCATTCAGGCTGCTTTTCATGGTGATCATCGGCGGGATGGGGTCGATCATGGGCAGCTTCTTTGGCGCCGCATTCATCGTGGTGCTTCCGATCTTTCTCAACCAGTTCCTGCCCAAGTTCGTGGGCCTGTTCGGCATCGCCATGTCCACTGCGGGCGTCTCTCATGCCGAGCTGATGATTTTCGGCGTGCTGATCGTGTGGTTCCTCATTGTCGAGCCGCACGGCCTGGCCAAGCTGTGGTCAACCGGCAAGCAGAAGTTGCGGCTGTGGCCGTTTCCGCACTAGTGCACTAGGGGGCAACGATGTGCTCGCAACTACCGATGCAATCTGTGCGCTTTGAATCTTTACTGATACGGCGTTTTTTCGAAGAGTGCTTCAACCTTTCATTCAGGAGACAAACATGAAGCTTTCC
>JAZKFD010000063.1:0-1764 GCA_040386635.1 Pseudomonadota bacterium | reverse complement strand
CGGCGCGTATCCAGGCGAGCGGCGATCTCGTCGTTATCCAGGCCCTGGGCGGCCATCAGGATCATCTTGGCGCGGATTACTTCAAAATAGGGCAACGTATATCTAACCGCCCGGCGATGGAGCTCCGCGGCCTCCTTGGCCGACAACTCAATGCAAAATGGACTCTGCCTAGGCATATTTCTTCCTGTCATGCACAGCCCATCGTGGGCCAGCATTGATACGTTATTATATTTAATCAAAAGCCTATCCAAAACAGCGCCCGCACGCAATCCGAAAATGCCCCGATGGCAGCCTGGGCGTTGGCTTGCACAATGCCAACATGCTGAACGCGAAGCTGCTCAATGCCGATGCCCTGAAGGGCCTGAGCGCCGCCGAATTGACCGCGCTGGCCGCGCAGATGCTGGCCCACATCGCAGAGCAGTCCAGGCACATCGAGGCGCAGGACCAGCGAATCGACTCGCAGGCCCAGGGCATCAAGTGGCGCGACGCGAAGATCGACAGCATCACGTTCCAGCTGGCCAAGCTCAAGGCCTGGCGGTTCGGCGCCAAGACCGAGCGCATGAACGCCCAGCAGCGCGAGATCTTCGAGGAGACGTTCGCTGCCGACCAGGCCAGCCTGGAAGCTCAGCTCGCTGCCCTGCAGGCAAGTACCCCGGGGGTCGCCCCAGGCGGCAGTGCAGCAGAAGACAAGAAACGCCGCCAGCCCAAGCGCGAGGCACTGCCGGCGCACCTGCCGCGCGTGGACCAGCGCATCGAGCCTGAAGACACCCGCTGCCCGACGCCCGAGTGCGGCCAGCCGATGGTGCGCGTGGGCGAGGACATCAGCGAGCGGTTGGACATCGTGCCGGCGCAGTTCTTTGTGCAGCGGCAAATCCGCGGCAAGTGGGCCTGCAAGTGCTGTCAATTGCTGGTGCAGGAGCCGGCAGCCCTGCAGGTCTTCGACAACGCGCTGCCAACGCCGGGCCTGCAGGCCCACACCGTCATCAGCCGCTTCGTGGACCACATTCCGTACTACCGGCAGGAGCAGATCAACGCCCGCGCGGGCGTGCACACGCCGCGCTCGACGCTGGCGGCCTGGAGCGGGCACACCGGAGCGCAACTGATGCCGCTGTACGAGGCGCACCGGGCCTTTGTGCTCAGCTCGCGCATCGTTCACGCCGACGAGACACCGCTCTCGCTGCTGGACCCCGGCGCGGGCAAGACCAGGAAGGCCTATATGTGGGCTTACGCGCGCGGGGCCTTCGAGCCCGAGCCCGGGGTGGTGTTCGACTTCTGCCTCGGGCGCGGGGGCAAGTACCCCACCGAGTTCCTCAAGGGCTGGTCGGGCACGCTGGTGGTCGATGCGTATGGGGGCTACGACGGCGTGCTCTCGCTGCAGGGGCGCAGCACCGCTTATTGCGTCGCTCACGCGCGACGTAAATTCGACGAGCTGTTCAAGGCTGACGCCAGCCCGGTGGCCGCGCAGGCGATCCAGCGCATCGCCTGGCTGTATCGGATTGAGGCCGACGCAAAGGCGTTGACTTGCGAGGAGCGGCTGCGGATGCGGCAAGAGCGATCCCTGCCCCTGTGGGAGGAACTGCACGCGTGGCTCAAGTTGGAACGCACGCGCGTGCCCGATGGCAGTGCGATTGCCAAGGCGATCGATTACAGCCTGAATCACTGGGCGGGGTTTGGCCGGTACCTGCTGGATGGCGATGTGCCGATCGACAATAACTACGTCGAGAACCGAATTCGGCCCTGGGCCCTGGGTCGGCGCAACTGGCT
>JAZKFD010000062.1:0-22040 GCA_040386635.1 Pseudomonadota bacterium | reverse complement strand
CCGACGAAGATGCCGCGCGAGCCCTCGGGCAGTGCAAAGAAGGCGCTGTCGTCCGCCACGCGCAGGTGGCAAGCCGTCGCCAGCTCCAGGCCACCCCCCACCACCGCGCCGTGCAGCGCCACCACCACGGGCACGCGGCCACTCTCGATCTCGCGCAGGATGGGATGCCAGGAGCGCGAGTGGTGCATGCCCTCGGCCGCATCGCGCTCCTGCAGCTCGCCGAGATCGAGCCCCGCGCAGAAGTGCTCACCCTCGCCGTGCAGCACCACCGCACGCGTGGAGGCCGGCAGCTCGGCAAAGCGCTGCGCCAGCGCCGCCATCAGCCCGTCGCACAATGCATTGCGTTTGGCAGGCCGGCACAGACGCACGACGGAGACGGCGCCGTGATGCTCCAATTGCACTTCAGCTAGACGCGGGGTGGCAGGGCCGAAGAACGACATGGAACCTCATAGCTATAAAATATAGCGATGCTAGGACGGTCGCACGGGCGGTGAATCCGTACTAACCCGAATGACACGGAGAACCTGTTCGAAGGCTCCGGGGGTATAAGGAGCGCTGGGGGGATGGTGCGCAGAGGAGCCGGGCTTGCGCAGATCTACCACAGGTCGCTCAAGCTGATCCGCGAAATCGGCATTCCATGCGACAAGTTTGATACGGGGGAGTAAAGTCCCCTCTACCCTCTAAAACCCTCACCTGAAAACCTTCTCTGGTTTTCAAGGAGTCGAGAACATGGGACAGAGACAAACGGGTCGACCCTTCGAATCCCTTCGGAGGAGTGCCGTTGCCGCTTCGGTGGCCGCCACCACGCCGACATCTCGGCAGTGACGATGCCAGCGGTATCCACAGAGTTCGCCGACAAGAACCTCTCAACGGACGCAACGCCCGTTCAGGACGGGGCTGCGGAAGTGCTGCCATGTCCTGAGACGACGCCCGTCTTGTCCTCGGATGTCTATCAGATGCTTGTAGAGCAGGTGCAGACCGCTGTATTTGTTGTTCAAGACGATCGCCTCCTGTTCGTGAATCCGAAATTGGCTCAGCTGTTCGGTTATTCGCGGGAAGAAATGCTCTGCGGCATGGACCCGGTACTGCTCACCGTGCCGGAACACCGCGCTCACGTGCGCACACAGGTGCGGGAACGTGTGGCAGGTGTACCAGGTGTCGCCTATGAGCTTGATTGCATTCGCAAGGACGGGACGCGGTTTTGCGCTCAGGTATGGGGGGTGCGGATCGAACTGTCCGGCAGACCGGCTGATCTGGTCACGATGCACGACGTCAGCGAAATGAAACTTGCAACGCGTATCGCACAACAGCGGGCGGAATTGCTTAGCAACGCGGAGGAGCTTGCCCGCATAGGCTGCGCGGAGGTCGACCTGGCATCGGGGGACATGACGTTGTCCGCCGGAATGTTCCGTATCCTTGGTGAGCAGGTGAGCGACAAGACCGTCACCAGGGAGTGGCTTCTGTCACGCGTTCCCTCGGAAGACCGGCCCTACGTGCAAGCCATCAGTGAAGGTGTTTCGGTGGGGGAAATGTACGAGTTCCAGCACCGCATCCTGCACGCGGACGGGGGCTTGCGCACAGTGCTGCATCGGGGATTGGCGGAGGCCGACAGGCAAGGCAGGATGGTGCGATCAGTGACCATTCTGCAAGATATCACTGTGCAGCGCGCCGCGGAGCAGCAGCTCGATTTGCTTGCCAACTCGGATGACGTGACCGGCTTGCCCAACAGAAACGCGGTGAAGGTCCTGTTGGACGCCGCGATTCGGCAGGCCCACCGCGAGGACCATCATCTGGCTGTTCTTGGCATCGAGATCGACCAACTCAAGCTGGTGAGCGAGTCCTTGGGTTTTGCGGGCGGTGATCAGCTGCTCATGGACGTCGGCCGGCGTCTGCGCAGTCGATTGGGAGTGGACGATGTGCTCGCGCACCTAGGGAGCGGAGAGTTCGTGGCGTTGCTGGCACCCTTCGGTGAAGAGGACGAACAGGCCGTACGCGCAGTGGCGGCCCTGCTGATCGAGGCGCTCGCACCCCCTTTCGCGGTCGGAGAGAGCGAGGTCAAGGTCAGCTGCGATATCGGAGTCGCGCTGTTTCCAAAACATGGTGACGATCCCGACAAGCTGCTGCATCAGGCGCAGGCGGCGATGTATCGCGCGCATGAACTGGGCAAGAACCAGGTGTGCGTTTTCAGTATGGACATGCACTCGAAGGCCATTGCCCGGCTGGCAATGGAGTCGGGATTGCGCCGGGCGCTGGAGCGCGGGGAGTTCGAGGTGCTCTACCAGCCCAAGCTGGATCTCGAAAAAGGGAGCGTGATAGGCGCGGAGGCGTTGTTACAGTGGAATTTCCCCGCGCGGGACCCAATGCCGGGTGCGGACTTCCTCGGCATCGCGGAGGAGATCGGCCTGATCGTGCCGATTGGCGAATGGACCCTGCGCACCGTATGCAAGCAGGCGCTGGCATGGCAGCGCGATGGTTTCGCCCCTCTGCGGGTGGCCGTGAATCTGTCGGAGCGCCAGTTGCGTCAGCCGGACATCGTGCGGCGCATCCAGTCCATTCTGGTGGAGACCGGCATCGATCCGCGTTATCTTGGCCTCGAGATCACCGAGGGCGTGCTGATGTACGAGAGTACACACGTTGCGCGGGTTCTGCGGGAGCTCAAGGCGCTGGGGATAGAAATCTCGCTGGAAGACTTCGGCATGGGCCATTCCAACTTGAGCTATTTGCGCACGCTGCCTATCGATGTCGTCAAGGTCGACCGATCGTTCGTGCACGATGTCACGGCCGCGCCCCAGAGCGTCTCCATCACGCGGGCCATCATCACCATGGCGCACAGTCTGCAGATGAAGGTGCTGGCCGAAGGGGTCGAGACGGAAGGGCAACTGGCACTGCTCATTGCCAACCACTGCGACCAGATGCAAGGGTTCTACTTCAGCGCGCCCGTTTCCGCTGGCGCGATGGCCGGTATTTTGTCCGAAGGCAAAGGATTGCCCGAGCATCTGCTGCTGCGGCGTACCCGCAAGCGCACATTGCTGCTGGTGGACGACGAAGACAACATCGTGGCGTCGCTCCGAAGGCTGCTGCGCCGTGATGGCTACTACGTGGTCACGGCCAACAGCGGTGCGCAGGGCCTGCAGCGGTTGGCGGAACAATCGGTGGACGTGATCATTTCGGACCAGCGCATGCCGGGCATGACGGGCGTGGAGTTTCTGCGCCGGGCCAAGGAGCTTTATCCGGATACGGTGCGCATCGTCTTGTCGGGGTACACCGAATTGCAGTCGATCACCGATGCCATCAACGAAGGCGCCATCTACAAGTTCCTGACCAAGCCATGGGACGACAAGCACTTGGCCGGGCATATTGCGGAAGCCTTCGTGCACAAGGAGATGATTGACGAGAACCGGCGCCTTGGCAGCGCCGTCATCGTCGCGAACCACGAGTTGAACGAGGTGAATGAGCGCTTGCAACGGCTGCTGTCGACGCAGCGCGAACAAATCGACCGTGAAGAGAGCAGCTTGACGGTAGCGCGCGAAGTGCTGGACAACATCTCGGCAGCAATTGTCGGCATCGATCTCGACGGGATGATCGCTTTCGTCAACGCCAGTGCGGAGGAATTGCTGGGGCCTGCGATCCCGGTTCTGGGACGCGGCGCGGACGAGATTCTGTCGGCTGCTCTGTTGGAGGTCTGGCGCGCCGCCGATGGGGTCCACCACGAGGTCCTGGTGGCGGATCAACCGTACCGCGCGGTGTGCCGGCCCATGAGCGGCAGCCGCTCGCGTGGAACCCTCCTGGTGCTTGCGCCGGTGAGTGTGCTGGAATACTAGACCATGCGGCGCGCAATGGTGTCACTGGATGCGGTCGGCGAACAGGCGGTTCTGGCGGAGCCTGTATGTGATGACCATGGCCAGGTGCTGCTACCGGCGGGAACCCATCTGACGGAAGGAATGGTGGCCAGTTTGCGCCGGCGTGGCGTTGCGACGCTGGTCATCGTCGCCCCGGATCCGCAGCCGCAGGTGGCTCCCGCCACGGACACGCGGCCTTTGCAGGCGCAGGTCGATGAACGCGTGCAGCGGCTGTTCCGGCATACGGTGCGCGAAGGAAATATCAATCCATTGCAGTACATGATTTCAAGATATCGCCTCGGTGAATTTCCATGAACGCACTGTCTACCGAAGAGATTCTCGGTGGCGTGCGCGACCTGCCGGCGCTACCGGCGGTGGTGATGGAATTGATTCAATCGGTAGGCGACGCGAACATCAGCGCGGAGCAGTTGGCGGCCAAGATTTCACAGGATCAGGCATTGGCGGCGACGACGCTGCGCCTGGCGAACTCTTCCTTTTACGGGCTGTCGAGGCAGGTGTCGTCGATCGCCGAGGCGACCACGATTCTGGGCTTTCGCACGCTGCGCAGTGTGGCAACCGCGGCGGGCCTGGTCGGGGGCTTCTCGGAGGCGGCCTGCAGGGGATTCCACTTCGATGCGTTCTGGCGCCATTCGATAGGCACCGCGTTGTGTGCTCGGGCGCTGGCCCAGGCGGTCCGGCTGGATGAGGAAACGGCGTTTACCTTGGGTTTGATGCACGACATCGGCCGCCTGCTATTGGTCAGCCGCTACGCCGAGCGTTTTGCGGTGGCGCTTGAATACCAGAAGCTTCAGGACTGCCTGACCAGCGAGGCTGAACTCTTTGCATTCGGAACGGAGCATGCGGCCGTGGGAGCCCTGGTGGCGGAGCACTGGCATTTCGCGCCGGCCATCGGCGCTGCGATCGCCCAACACCATGACCCGCGACAGGATTCGGTGAAGAGTCTGGTGGACGTGGTGCACGTCGCGGACAACATGGCCCACGCGCTGGACCTGTCGCACCAGGAGGATGACGGTGTACCGCCACTGTCGATGGCCGCCTGGGCCAGATTGGCGCTTACCGAGAGCACCTGCGTGCAGGTATTTCGCGCTGCCGAAAGTCAGCATGACGCCGTCTGCCAGGCTATTTTGACGTAGGAGACCGCCATGACCGCGCAAATGAACCCGCCTATACCGTCTTCATCCAGCACCAAGGCGCTGCCCGACAACGCGGAGCATTTCACAGGCGGTCAAGTGAAGGAGCTGTTGCGGGCGAATGAAGAATTGAAGCAGCTCAACTCCCGGCTATCGGAAACCCAGGACAAACTCATGCAGTCGGAAAAGCTGGCCTCCATCGGCCAGCTTGCGGCGGGTGTGGCGCATGAGATCAACAATCCCATTGGCTTTATCTTCTCGAACTTCGGGACGCTGGAGCGCTACCTTGGTGAGCTTTTCGAAATGCTCGCCGCATATGAGGAGGCCGAAACCTTTCTGGCCCACACGCCCGCGGCCGAGCGGCTCAAGGCCATGCGTGAAAGAGTGGAACTCGACTTCTTGAAGGAAGACATTCCGACGCTGATGCGCGAGTCCAAGGACGGGATCACGCGGGTGCGCAATATCGTGCAGAACCTAAAGGACTTCTCGCGCGTGGACACCTCTCAAGAATGGGTCATCGCGGACTTGCACCATGGTCTGGAATCGACTCTGAATATCGTGAGCAACGAGATCAAGTACAAGGCCGAGGTCGTGAAGGTGTACGGCGAGGTGCCTGACATCACATGCCTGCCCTCAGAGCTCAACCAGGTTTTCATGAATCTGCTGGTCAACGCGGCGCATGCGATCCAGTCGGAGCGCGGCGTCATCACCATCCGCACGGGCGCGCAAGGGGATCAGGTGTGGGTGGAGATCGAGGACGACGGCGCGGGCATTCCGAAGGAAAATCTGGGCCGCATTTTCGACCCGTTCTTCACCACCAAACCGGTGGGCAAGGGCACCGGGTTGGGCTTGTCCTTGTCATACGGCATCGTCAAGAAGCATTTTGGGCAAATCGACGTGTTCAGCGAGGTGGGTGTGGGAACCCGCTTTCGCGTGACGCTACCCGTCCGCCACCCGGCGGAGGAGTGAGGCGTGGACACCCCGCTCGACCCGAAGCCTACTCAGGATACCCGGCCCTTCGGGATGCCGGGTACGCCGGAACCCGCGCTGCCGACCTGGCGCATCCTGTGCGTGGACGATGAGCCGAATATCGTGGCGGCGCTGAAGAGGCTGTTCCGCAACAGCGGTTATCAGGTGGTGACGGCCACCAGCGGTGCCGAAGCGCTGTTGCTGCTGAACGAGGCGCCGGTAGACCTGATTTTTTCCGACATGCGGATGCCGGGTATGGACGGCGTGAAGCTGCTGGAGCAGGTGCGCACAAGTTGGCCGCGTACGACGCGGGTGCTGCTCACGGGGTATGCGGACATGAAATCGACCGTCGCGGCCATCAACTCCGGCGAGGTCTACCGCTATATCACCAAGCCGTGGGACGACGTCGAAATCCTGGCCACCGCCCGGCAGGTTTTCGAGCGGCATGCATTGGAGCGTGAGAAAGCGCGGCTCGAAGCCCATGTTCAGGCGAAGAACCTGGAGCTGGCCGAACTCAATGCCACCTTGGAGCAGAAAGTCGTGGCGCGCACCGCCGAGTTGCTGCAACTGAGCCAGAAACTGAAGAAGAACTATCTGACGTCGATCAAGGTGTTCTCCAATCTGATGGAGTGGCGCGGTGGACTGCTGTCAGGACATTCGCGCCGGGTGGCCGATCTGGCACGCCGTACCGCACGCGTCATGGGCATGAACGATGCGGACCAGCAGGAACTGTTCATTGCCAGCCTGCTGCACGATATAGGGCAGATCGGCCTGTCCGACAGCATCCTCGCGCGGCCGGTGCCACGGTTGTCCAGCGATGAGATGGTGCTGTACCGAAAGCACGCGGTGCTGGGCGAGCAGGCGTTGATGGCCATGGACGACATGCATGCGGTTGCGACGCTGATCCGGATGCACCACGAGCGCCACGATGGCCAGGGTTACCCCGACAGGCTGGCCGGCGAAGGCATCGTGCTCGGTGCGCGCATTCTTGCCGTCGTGGACACCTATGATGACTTGCAGGCCGGTCACATGAGTTCGGCGCCCTTGAGTGCATCGGAAGCGCGGGCGATGATCGCTCGGGGCAAGGGGTCCCAGTTCGATCCGGAAGTGGTCGACGTATTCTTCCAGGTCCTGCTGAAAGCGGCCCCGGCTGCAGAGGAGCCCCCGGTGATGGTCGGCGCCGACGACTTGCAGCCCGGCATGGTGCTGGCACGCGACCTGGTGTCGGGCGAGGGCGTGGTGCTGCTCGCAGCGGATCACGTATTGACGCCAGAGCTGATCCGGCGGCTGCGGCTTCGGCAGGGCAGCGACGGTACAGCCCTGGTGCTTCCCATCAAATCGCAGCTTCGACCATGACGCGCCGATGGGCGCCACCGATGGCTTCGGACCTGCCCTGGAACGGGCTGCACCGCGGATCCTGTTCAATGTGGTCCCGTGAAGGAGATGCAGGGTGATCCAGGCGCTGAATGTCTTGGTGATCGAGGACGAGGCGAACGACGCCGAACTGGCGATGCGCGCCTTGCGGCGTGCGGATGTTGACTGCAGGCATCGCCGCGTCGAGACGGAAGCGCATTTTCGGCGTGCGCTGGCCGACGGTTTGCCCGACATCATCCTGTCGGACTTCAGCATGCCGCGATTCGATGGCATGCGTGCGCTGTCGCTCGCACGCGATCTGTGCCCCGACATTCCCTTCGTGTTCGTTTCAGGAACCATCGGTGAGGTGAACGTCATCGAGGCGTTGAAGAAGGGGGCGACGGACTATGTGCTGAAGCAGGATCTGGCCCGGCTGGCGCCAGCGGTAAAGCGGGCCCTCAGCGACGCCGAAGCACTGGTCGAGCGGCGTCGTACGCAGGCCGCGCTCCTTCACAGCGAATTGCGATTTCGGCTCGCGGCGTCCACGGGCGATGTGTGGGACTGGACCGTGGCGACCGGGGCCGCACACATTTCGCCCCAATGGAAGCAGCGCCTGGGTTACGAGGAATGTGAAATCCACAACACCGCCGAGGCGTGGCTCGCGTTGCTGGACCCCGATGACCGGCTGGCAGTGCTGCAGGCCTTCAGCGCGCACATCCGGTTGCGCCGCCCCTATGACATCGAGTACCGCGTGCGCGCCCGGGACGGAAGCTACCGCTGGTTGCATGCCAAGGGCCAAGCCATCTGGGATGCGCACGGTGTCGCGACCTACATGGCCGGAACCATGGCCGACGTCACGGAGCGGAAGCGGGCGGAGCTCAAGGTCACGCGCCTGAATCGCGTGTATGCGGTGTTGAGTGGTATCAACGCGCTCATCGTACGCGTGCAAAGCAGGGAGGAACTGTTTCGCGGAGCCTGCCAGGTCGCCGTCGATGTGGGGAAATTCCGCCTGGCCTGGATCGGCCACGTCGAACCGGCGACCCAAAGACTGCGGCCAACGGCCTGGAGCGGCGTGGGTGACGACTACATCGAACACATCCCGCTCGGCCTGAACGAGATGGACGCGGAACATTACGGCCTCGTGGGACAAGCCGTCACCCAGCGCACGGCCATGATCGTGCAGGACGTCGCCACGGATCCGCGCGTCGTGGTGCGGCAGAAAGCCTTGGAGCGAAACCTGCGCAGCTTCGCGGTCCTGCCGTTGGTCGTTGCCAACGAGGCGGTCGGGGCCATGACGCTGTACACGGGCGAGACGGGCTTTTTCGACGACACGGAACTGACGCTGCTGCGCGAGCTGGCGGGCGACATCGCGTTCGCCATGGACCATCTTGGCAAGTCCGACCAGCTCAACCATCTTGCCTACTACGATGCCTTGACGGGTCTTCCCAACCGGAGCCTCGTGCATGACCGGTTGAGCCAGATACTGCAGGTGGTGCGTGCGGGGGGAGACGCGCTCCAGCAGGTCGCGTTGGCGTTGATCAATATCGACCGGTTCAAGACCATCAACGATACGCTGGGGCGCCACACGGGAGATGCGCTGCTCAAGCTGGTGGCAGAGCGGCTTGGCACGGCGCTGGGCTCGACCGACCGCCTGGCGCGCCTGGGGGGTGACCAGTTCGCCGCCATTCTGGGTTTCCGCGGCGAGCCGGCCGAGGTGGCCCACATTTTCGAAGACCAGATATTCCCGGCCCTGAAGCGTCCCTACCAGGTCGGCGAGAAGGACCTCTACCTCACGTTCAGGGTGGGGATCGCCTTGTTCCCCGGTGATGGTGGTGACGCAGAAGCACTCTTCACCAATGCCGAGGTGGCCTCGCGCACCGCCGGGACGGCGGAAGGCCGCTATCAGTTCTATGCCCCTCCCATGAACGCCCGCGTGTCGGGCAAGCTCAACATTGAAAACAAGCTGCACAGGGCTCTGGCGAACGAGGAGTTCGTATTGCACTACCAGCCCAAGGTCAACCTGCAAGATGGCAGCGTCGTCGGCGTGGAGGCATTGATTCGCTGGAACGATCCGGATACCGGGCTGACTTCACCGGCCGAATTCGTGCCCATTCTTGAAGAAACCGGAATGATCGTCGAGGCTGGCCACTGGGTGCTGCGACAGGCGATCGCGGACATCGAAATGTGGCGGGCCTGCGGTTTGGACGCTCCGCGCGTCGCGGTCAACGTGTCGGCTGTTCAGATGCGGAGAAAAGATTTTCTTAGCCTTCTGAAGAAAGCTCTCGCGGGATCTGGCGGCGGCAACGCCGGCGTCGATCTGGAGCTGACCGAGAGCCTGCTGATGGAGGACATCGATGCCAACGTGAGCCGTTTCATGGCGATCCGCGAGATGGGCGTCCGGCTTGCGGTGGACGACTTCGGCACCGGTTATTCCTCGCTGAGCTATCTCAAGCGCTTTCCCATTGACTACCTGAAGATCGACCAGAGTTTCGTGCGGGACATCACCACCGATCCCGATGCCGCGGCCATCTGCGTCGCCGTGATCGACCTGGCGCACAACCTGAAGCTCAAGGTCATTGCGGAAGGCGTTGAAACCGAAGGCCAGATGCACTACCTGCGCCGGCGCCGCTGCGATGAGATGCAGGGCTACTTTTTCAGTCGGCCGCTGCCGGCCGACGGGCTTGCGCAGCTCCTGCGCGACCGAAAAACCCTCTTGTTGCCAACTGCGGCGGACGGAGAGCGCAAGACCTTGCTGATCGTGGACGACGAGGCTGGAATCCTGTCTGCCATGCGACGCCTGTTGCGCCATGATGGTTATGAGATCTTTGCGGTCGGCAGCGCGCGCGAAGGCTTCGAGGTGCTTGCCCGCCACGACGTGCAGGTCATCTTGTCCGATCAACGCATGCCGGAGATGAACGGCACCGAATTCCTGTCCCGGGCACGGGACCTCTACCCGGACACGATCCGCATTGTGTTGTCCGGCTACACCGATCTCGAATCCATCTCCGGCGCGATCAACCGGGGTGCCATATACAAGTTCCTGACCAAACCGTGGGACGACGAATTGCTCAGGGAGAACATCCGCGAAGCGTTTCGCCATCACGATGTGGCGAAACGCAAAAGATGATCCGGCGGGGCGGAGGTGGCGGCAGTTCGGACAGTGGTATGAGTGGAAGGCGAGTCCATGAATGAAGAGCACAACCGGCGTATCCTGCTGGTCGACGACATGCCGATGATCCATGCGGATTTCCGCAAGATTCTGGCGCCGGTCGCGGCGTCGGGGCTGGACGAGATCGAGGCGTCCTTGTTCGGAGACCCCGTGGCGGCCCCGGCACTTTCCTTCACGCTGGATTCGGCTTTTCAGGGGCAGGAAGCCCTGGCCAAAGTGTGTGCCGCGCTTGAAGCGGGTCTTCCGTACGCGGTGGCATTCGTGGATATGCGGATGCCTCCGGGCTGGGACGGCGTGCAGACCATCGAGCAGCTCTGGCAGAAAGACCCCGCCTTGCAGATCGTGATCTGCACCGCCTATGCGGACGACTCCTGGGGCGAGGTTCTGCGGCGGCTGGATGTGCGTGACCGCTTGCTGATCCTGAAGAAGCCCTTCGATCCCATCGAGGTGTGCCAGATGTCTGGCACGCTGACTGCGAAGTGGGAGGTCACGCGCCGCGCCGCATCGCAGATGCACCGCCTGGAAGAGACAGTGCAGGCGCGCACGCGGGAGATAGCCCACGCCAACCAGGCCCTGCGGGCGGAAATCGCTGAACGCAAGCACCTGGAAAGCCAGCTTGTGCAGTCCGAAAAGCTGGTATCCATCGGCCAGCTCGCCGCGGGCGTCGCACATGAGATCAACAATCCCATCGGGTTCATCCGCTCCAACCTCGGCGCGCTGGAGAAGTATCTGGGCAGCCTGTTCAAGATGCTAGGTGCCTACGAGGCGGCCGAAGCCGGCATGCGCGAGCCGGCGCGCGCGGCCGAGCTCAAGGAGTTGCGGGAGCGCCTGGAGCTGGACTACCTCAAAGGGGACATTCCGGTCCTGATGCAGGAGTCGAAGGACGGCGTCGTTCGGGTGTCCAGGATCGTTCAGGATCTGAAGGATTTCTCGCGCGTCGATTCCGTGCAGGACTGGGTTTCGGCCGATCTGCACCAGGGCATCGATTCCACGCTGAACATCGTGGCCAGCCAGTTCAAGCATGGCGCTGAGATCATCCGGGAATACGGCGCGCTTCCCGAAATCGAATGCCTGCCCGCGCAGCTGAACCAGGTGGTGTTGAATCTCGTGCTCAATGCGGCCCATGCGGTCGGACCGGAGGGCGGCAGGATCACGATCCGTACCGGCAGCTCCGATGGCTGGGCCTGGTTCGAGGTGGAAGACAACGGCACCGGCATGGCACCCGACATCCAGGCACGCATCTTCGACCCGTTCTTTACCACCCGGCCGATCGGGCAGGGAATCGGACTGGGCCTGTCCCTGTCCCACGGCATCGTGCGGCAGCACCATGGACGCATCGACGTACGCAGCGCAGTGGGACAGGGCAGCACCTTTCACGTCGCGCTACCCGAGCACCAAGCCGTTTTGCAGGGCGGTGCGATACCAGCCGGTCCTTGAGCCGCCGGGCGCGTGATTCCTTGCCGTAACTTCCCAGCAGCACGACAGAGGAGACAACATGGACAAGCGACAGGATATCCGCGCATCGTGCGTGCAGGGCGCCGTAGCGGGCGCCGCGGCGTTGTTGCAATGGGCGGCCCTGGCGTGGGCCTGCGCTACGGCGCCGGTGCTGGCGGCTGCGCTGAATGAGCCGATCCAACCCGTGCCCCAGAGCTTGAAGCAGGACCCCGCGCGTGTCGACATCGGACGCCTTCTGTTTCGCGATGCGCGCCTGTCCATCAATGGCCGCGTGTCCTGTGCCAGCTGCCACGATCTGCGCAAGGGTGGCGCCGACGGTCGCGACCGATCGATAGGCATGGATGGCAAGGCGTCCTCCGTCAACTCCCCGACCGTGCTGAACGCCGCGCTCAATTTCAGGCAGTTCTGGGACGGCCGCGCCGAATCGCTGGAAGACCAGGTTGACCACGTGGTGCAGAACCCCGTGGAGATGGGCTCGAAGTGGGACGGGGTTCTCCAGTGGGTGGCAAAGGATGCCCGGTACAAGGGTGCCTTCGCCGCCGCCTACAAGGATGGCGTCACCAAGGCGAACATCCAGAATGCGATCGCCAGTTTCGAGCGCACCCTGATCACTCCCAACGCGCGCTTCGACAAATTTCTTTCGGGCGACGCCAACGCCATTTCCGCTTCCGAGAAGGCCGGATACGCCCGCTTCAAGCAATATGGATGCGTCGCCTGCCACCAGGGCGTCAATGTCGGGGGCAATATGTTCCAGAAATTCGGTGTCATGGGCAACTACTTCGAGAAACGCGGCAACCCGACCGAGGCGGACCTGGGCCGCTACCTCGTGACCAAGCTGGAAGCCGATAAGAACGTCTTCAAGGTCCCCAGCCTGCGCAACGTCGCGCTCACGGCGCCGTATTTCCACGATGCCTCGGCCAAGACACTGGAAGACGCGGTCGACGTGATGTTCCGGTACCAGTTGGGGCGCGTTGCCTCGAAGGAGGACAAGGCGTCCATCGTCGAGTTCCTGAACACGCTCACGGGCGAACTGAGCGAGAAGCCATGAGCTTCCACTCGGCCATTCCGAAGGACGCTCGCACCGAAGGCCTGCAAGCCGAAGCAGCCGTGGGAGATCCGGGGTCAACCTCCCGCCGCCAGCAGGGGCTGGCACCGCAGTCGAAGCTATGCCGATGACCACGCCCCATCGCCGATCACTCTGGGGGCCGATGGTGATCGTCACCGCATTGCTGGCCTCCGTGCTGGTGTTTCTCTATGCCAGAACCCGGCAGTATGGCGAGTCCAGCTACATCGAGAACCTGGCCCTGCTGCGGCATGTGAAGCAACTCGATGCGCAATGGGAACTGGATGTACTGAAGTCGAAGATCGGCCTTAATCGGCACTACGACCCGCTGGCCGACTCCATGGTCGAACTGAACCAGCTGCTGAGGAATTTCGAGCGCGGTATCGGAGCGCAAAAACACGACGAAAGCACCGGTCTGGCGCCGGGCAGCGCCGCGCTTCGACATGCCATCGATGAAAAAGCGAGCCTGATAGAGCGCTTCAAATCCAACAACGCGGTGCTGCAAAACTCGCTGGCGTTCCTGCCGACGGCGGCGCAGGGCCTGCAGGAATCGCTGGCCGGCACCGGTGCGGGAGAGGTGTCTGAATCCAGGAGCGTCGCGGCGCGCGTGAACCAGCTGCTCCTGGCCAGCATGTTGTATAGCCAGAGCGCTTCCGAAGACCGGGGAACGGAGATTCAAGAACTGCTGGGCGCGATCGATGCCGACAAGCCAAGCCTGGGCCCGCATGCTCGGGAAATGCTGGACCTCTTCGCCGCACATGCACGCACCATCCTGCGCGAACAAAAAGGGGTCAATGAACTGCTGCTACACATTGCCGCGGTGCCGACGGCGGCGCGTGTCGATGCGATCCACAACGCGTTGAGCGCCGAGCAGCAGCGCGCTTCCGCACGCAACCAGCAAGACCGAGCCTACCTCTTCGTTTTCTCGGCAGTGCTGCTGGGGCTTTTGCTTTACGCGGCCGTGCGCCTGGCCCGCAGCCATGCCGAAATCAACCGAGTCAACAGGGAACTCCAGGGCGCCAATGAAAACCTGGAACAGCGCGTGCAGGCACGTACGCAGGAGCTGCGTCAGGCGCAAAGCGAACTGCTTGCCACGGCGCGCCAGGCCGGCATGGCGGAGATCGCCACCAACGTACTGCACAACGTAGGCAATGTACTCAACAGCGTCAACGTTTCAGCCGGGTTGGTGAGCGCCGGCGTGCGCGCCTTCAAGGTCCAGGGGCTCACGCGGGCGGTCCAGATGATGGATGGGCATGCAGACGACCTGGGTGGCTTCCTGACATCGGATGCCAAAGGCAAGATGCTGCCCGGTTATCTGGGGCAATTGGCCCAGGTGCTGGTGGCGGAGCAACAAGGCATGCTCGGGGAGCTCTCCGCGCTGACCAAGAACGTGGACCACATCAAGGAGATCATTGCCACGCAGCAAGCCTATGCCGGCAGGACCCGCTTCGTCGAGCCGCTACGGATTCACGAGCTGCTGGAGGATGCCCTGCGCATGAGCGCCGCGGCCCTGGCGCGCGACCAGATCGTGGTGGTGAAGGAGCTCGCAGCCGTTCCGGAGCTGCCGCTGGACAAGGGGCGCATCCTGCAGATCCTGGTGAATCTGATCGGCAACGCGCGCCAGGCGATGGTCGAGGTGACAGGACGGGAGCTTCGGCTCACATTGCGTGTGGAACTGACGCAGGGCGGCACACTGCGTGTCGTCGTCGCGGACAACGGCACGGGCATCGCCACGGAGGATCTGACGCGCGTGTTCGCGCACGGGTTCACGACCAAGAAGGACGGCCATGGATTCGGCCTGCACAGCGCAGTGATCGCCGCGCGCGAAATGGGCGGCACCCTCACGGCACACAGTGACGGACCAGGTACCGGTGCGACCTTCACGCTGGAACTTCCCACGAAGACCGCGAAGACCGCGAAAACCGAGGAGGTATCGTGAACAAACCGCAGAACCGGCGCATCCTGTTGGCGGACGACATGCCCGCCATCCATGAGGATTTTCGAAAAATACTGCTGCCGGCCGCCGCAGCGCTGGATCTGGACGATGTCGAGGCGGCGTTGTTCGGCGCCACGGCACCGGCGCCCGCGGTCAAGTTCGTGCTCGACGGCGCCTTGCAGGGCGAGGAGGCGCTGGCCAAGGTGCGCGCGTCGCTGCAGGCCGACCAGCCTTACGCATTGGCTTTCATCGATATGCGGATGCCCCCCGGGTGGGATGGCGTCGAGACCATCGAGCAGCTGTGGGCGCACGACCCGCGGCTGCAGATCGTGATCTGCACCGCCTACGCCGACCAATCGTGGATCGAGGTATTCAACCGGCTGGATGCGCGCGACCGTTTGCTGGTCCTCAAGAAGCCTTTCGATCCGATCGAGGTCTGCCAATTGGCCAGCGCACTCACGGTGAAGTGGCAGATGACGGAAGACGCCGCGTTCAAGATGAATCTGCTGGAGGAGGCCGTCGAGGAGAGAACCCGGGAGCTGTCCGACGCCAACATCATCGTCCAGAACAGCCCGACCATCCTCTACCGGCTGCGCGGCGAACCCGCGTTCCCGCTGATCTACATCTCGCACAACATCACCAAATTCGGCCATGACCCGGCCAGCCTACTGGCCAATCCGGACTGGGCCGGCAAGCTGATCGAGCGGGACGACCAGGCCAAGGTTGCCGCCGCGATGGCCCGCGTGCTGGAGAAGGACGCACAGGGCGCGTCCATCGAATTTCGCCTGCGCACCGGCGACGGGTCCTTGCGCTGGGTCGAGAACCGCTACATTCCGGTGCGCGACAAGGAAGAGCGGCTCATAGAGGTCGAGGGTATCGTTATCGACATCACGGAGCGCAAGGCCGCAGAAGAGAAAATTGCCCAGCTTGCCCGCACCGACGGGCTCACCGGCCTGGCGAACCGCGCAACCTTCACCGAACGGTTGCACCAGGCTTTCGCGGCGGCGCAGCGCGGCGCCACCCCATTCGCGATTTTCTACCTCGACCTGGACCATTTCAAACCGGTCAACGACACCTTCGGACACCCCGTGGGGGATTTGCTGCTGCGCGAGGTGGCTCAACGGCTCGTAGCCTGTACGCGGCAGTCCGATCTGGTGGCGCGGTTGGGCGGTGACGAGTTCGCGGTGCTGCAGGGGGAAATGGGCGAGCCGGCCAACGCCGGCGTACTGGCGGCGAAGATGCAAGTGGCGCTGGCCCTTCCGTACATGCTCAATGGAAACGAAGTGCAGGTGTCGGCCAGCATCGGCATCTGTCCCTACGTCGCTGGCAGCATGGGGCCGGATGCCATGGTGGTGCAGGCGGATCTGGCGCTCTATCGCTCGAAGGATGAGGGCCGCAACCAGTACCGCTTTCATTCCGATGATCTGGACCAGGAGGTGATGGAGCGCGTCGCTCTGGGTGAGGAATTGAAAAAGGCGATTGGCAACGATGGGCTGGAGCTGTACTACCAGCCCCAGGTCGAGCTGTCGTCGGGAACCGTCGTAGGCATGGAAGCGCTTGTACGCTGGAACCATCCTCAGCGCGGACTGCTCAATGCGGGTGCATTCATCCCGGTCGCGGAGAAGACCGGGGCCATCGTGGCGCTGGGACGCTGGGTACTGAACCAGGCCTGCAGGCAGATGCGGCTGTGGCGCGACCAGGGCGTGGCGCCACCGGTGATCGCAATCAATCTATCGCTGGGCCAGCTCAAGAGCGGCGGCGAGCTGGTCCACGACGTGGCCGAGACGATCGCGCGCTGGCGCCTGGACCCGGCCGATCTGGAGTTCGACGTGACGGAAGCGACGCTGGCCCAGATGACGTGGACGCAGAACGACGTGTTGCCCAAATTGCGGGAGCTGGGCGTCAAGATCGCCATCGACGATTTCGGAACGGAGTATTCGTCCTTCGAGTACCTCAGGGCCTACCGCGTCAACCATCTCAAGATCGCGCAATCCATGCTGCGGCGCGCTGTCGATGATCCTGCAAGCGCCGCGACCATCCGGGCCATCATCAATCTGGCGCGCGAGGCCCATATCGGAATAATCGTCGAAGGTCTGGAAACGGAAGCGCAGTGCGCATTTCTGAACTCCACAGGAGAAACCACGCGCGCACAAGGCCACTATTTCAGTGCCGCCGTCGGTGTGGCGCGCGCGAGCGAAATCTTGAGCCTGGGCGCCATTGAATGGAATTCTCTCGGTGGCAATGGCAATGGCAAGGAGCCTGGTCCGGCCGCCGATGCTGGCACTTCTACGGGCTCAAGCAACCCACTGCTGCCGATTCGATCTCCACTTTGATCCCCGAGAACAGCGCCGTGCGGTTGCAACACCTCTATCGTCTGCGCGATTGGCCGCTGCGCGTCAAACTGGTTGTCTTTCTCGTGCTTGCGGAGATGGTTCCGGTGGGGGTCGTTTCGTGGATCGACATACGCGACACACAAACCCAGTTGCACGCTACTACGGCGGCTGTCCTGGCGGCGCGGGGTGATCAACTGGCCAGCGGCCTCGATGTATTCAACAGAGGCTACTTGCGGTCGGTAGAACGCCTGGCGCAGCTTCCTTCGGTGATGGAGACCCGCGGCGGACCATTGGAGAGCGACGCACAGCACCGGCGTGCACAAGCCGATCTCATGGCATGGCCCGCCAACGATCCCCATGCCTATGCGGCCGGAATCCTGGATCTGTCGGGCAAGGTGAGAAACGCGACACAGGCGGCGCTGGTCGGTCTGGATCTGTCCGGCTATCGGGCTGTAGCGGAAGCGTTGCGGGGCACTACGGCCATCTCCGACATGCGTTTCGTGTCCTCCACGGCGGCGGGTGTCCCGGTGATCACGTACTTCGCCGCTGTGCGGGACGACGCGCGGAAGATTGTTGGCCTGGCAGCGATCTGGGTCCATGCATCTTCTTTGTGGGACACGATGAAATCGTCGAACGAACTAGCCGGCCCCGGCAGTTTTGCCGTGTTGTTCGATCAATACGGCATCCGCATCGCGCACACCTACAGTACTGACATCATTTTTCACCCGGGCGGACCTTTGCCGGTTGCCACGCGGGACAAGCTGGTGGCTGAACGGCGCTTCGGCCCGGCAACGCGCGAACTGCTCGACGACGTGCGGCCCTTCCCTGCGCAATTCGAGCGCGCGCTTGCGGTGATGCCAGACCCGTCGGTTTTCCGAGGCTTCGCACCGGTGAATCAGAAGTGGAACTACGGGGTTGCACGGCGCTTCGAGACCATTCCCTGGACGGTCTTCTACATGCTTCCGGAAGACGCCCTGGTGGCACAGGTCGCCAGCACGACGTGGCAAAAAGCCATGCTCGCCATGGCCTTTCTGCTTCTTGCCACCTCCATCGGAGTTTTCTTGGGGAGCACCATCGTTCAATCGGTCCGAGGTCTTTCGGTTGCAACCCGGCGCCTTGCCGACGGTGATCCGCTGGCACGCGTTGCAAGTGGCGGGGCAGACGAGCTGGGGCAGCTTGGCGCAAGTTTCAATGCCATGGCCGATCGCCTTGAGGTGCAGACCGTCTCGCTGCGCAATGCACACGAGGATCTGGAGCAGCGTGTACGCGAACGCACCGCTGATTTGATGAAGACCACCGAGGCCTTGAAAGCCGAAATACTGGAGCGCCAAAGGGCCGAGGAAACGACGCGCAGCAACCAACGGCTGCTGCAAGCCATCATCGACAACTCGTTTGCGGTCATCTATGTCAAGGATCTGCAGGGCCGTTATCTGCTCGTGAATCGGCGGTACTGCGAGATCTTTCACATGGACAGCGCCGCGGACGCCTTGGGCAAGACGGACCATGAAATATTTCCCCCAGCCGTGGCCGATGCCTTTCGTGCCATGGACCTGCGGGTGGCCGCCACGGAGCACCCACTGGTCGAGGAAGAGGTGGCGCCGCATCAGGACGGCCCGCATACTTATCTTTCGGTGAAATGCCGGTTGCGCGACAGCCAGGGCCAGGTGAATGGTGTATTCGGTATCTCGACCGACATCACAGAGCGCAAGCTTGCGGAGGACAGGCAACGAGCGCAACTGGAGCGGCTGAACCTGCTGGACCAGATCACGCGCTCCATAGGCGAGCGCCAGGATCTGCACAGCATCTACCAGGTGGTGGCGCGCAGCCTGGAAGACCATCTGCCCTTGGACTTCGCCTGCGTCTGCGGTTTTGACGCGGTGGCCAATGTGTTGACCGTGATCGGGATCGGCAGTGGCAGCCAGGATGTGGCGATGGAGCTGGCCATGGTGGAGCACTCGCGCATCGAGATCGACCAGAACGGCTTGTCCCAGTGCGTGCGCGGGCGCCTGGTCTACGAGCCCGACCTCGATACGCTGGCATTTCCGTTTCCCCAGCGCCTTGTGCGCGGCGGGCTGCATGCGATGGTCATCGCGCCGCTACTGGCCGAGAGCAAGGTCTTTGGCGTCCTGGTGGCCGCGCGGCGGGACAGGCAGAGCTTCAGCAGTGGCGAATGTGAATTCCTGCGCCAGTTGAGTGAGCACGTGGCGCTGGCGGCGCAACAGGCGCAGCTCTACAGTGCGCTGCAGCAAGCCTATGACGATTTGAAGCAGACGCAGGAAACCGTGATGCAACAGGAGCGTTTGCGCACCCTGGGACAGATGGCAAGCGGGATCGCACACGACATCAATAACGCGATCTCTCCCGTGGCGTTGTACACGGAATCACTGCTCGAGCGCGAACCGGGGCTGAGCGAGCGAACGCGGGACTATCTGGAACACATCCAACGGGCAACTGCCGACGTTGCGGCGACGGTGGCACGCATGCGGGAGTTCTACCGCGAGCGCGAGCCGCAGCTGGAGCTCATGCCGGTGCAGTTGAATACGCTGGCGCGGCAGGTGATGGACCTGACCAGGGCGCGCTGGAGCGACATGGCACAGGGGCGCGGGGTGATGATCGAGCCGAATGTCGAACTGGCTCCGGGACTGCCCAGCATCATGGGTGTGGAGAGCGAGATTCGCGAAGCGCTGATCAACCTGGTCTTCAACGCGATAGATGCCATGCCCGACGGCGGCAGACTGAGCTTGCGCACGCGCGTGCAACCCGTGGCTGCCTTGGATGGTGCAGGCATGCAACAGGTGTGCATCGACGTGGAGGACAGTGGTGTGGGCATGAGCGAGGAAACGCGGAAGCGCTGCCTGGAGCCGTTCTACACGACCAAGGGGGAGCGCGGAACCGGACTGGGGCTGGCGATGGTGTACGGCACCGTGCAGCGGCACAGCGCCGATATCGATATCCGCAGCGCACCGGGCCAGGGGACAACGGTGGCACTGTGCTTCGCGGCCGTGTCAGCGGTCGAGGGAGCGCGGATCGAAGGAGACGCTGGCAGCGACGTGGCACCGGTTCCTCTTCACCTGCTCATCGTGGATGACGACCCTTTTCTTCTCCGAGCCGTGCATGTCGCTTTGGAGAGAGAGGGGCATCGGGTCGTTGCGAAAAACGCGGGCCAGGCGGGAATCGACACCTTTGCCACCTCGCTGGCGGGAGGCGAGGCCTTTGATGCAGTGATCACTGACCTGGGGATGCCTTACGTCGATGGCCGCATGGTGGCCGCGGCCATCAAGCGGATGTCTCCGTCCACGCCGGTGATCATGCTCACCGGCTGGGGGGAGCGACTTATTGCCGAGTGCGACATACCCGAGCATGTCGACCAGATGCTGAGTAAACCGCCGAAGCTACGGGATCTGCGCTTGACACTGGCGCGCCTGTGTCGACAAGGAGCGTCGTGAATGCGGGGATGCGCAGCCATCGCAAAGCAAAAAGGGGTTGGAGATGATTTCCGAACCAGTCGCTGAATCGATGCCGCGCCTGTTCATCGTTGATGATGAATTGGCCTTGATGCAGGCTCTGCGCACAACACTCCGCGCTGAAGGGTACGAGACGGTTGGCTTCACATCCGCGCAAGCTGCGCTGGAGGCACTGCGCGGGACGCGTTGTGACCTCCTTCTGACCGACATGATGATGCCGGAGATGGATGGAATTGCCTTGCTGAGCGCAGCCCAGCAGGTCGATCCGGCACTCGCGGGAATCATCATGACGGGGCAAGGTACCGTCGCCAGAGCCGTGCAAGCGATGAAGGCGGGCGCGCTGGACTTCATCCTCAAGCCCTTCAATCTCAGTGCGATCCTGCCCGTGTTGACCCGTGCGCTGGCCGTGCGCAGTTTGCGCCTTCGGAACGTGGAACTGGAAGAGCGCGTGCGCGGACGCACGCTGGAACTCGAGGCGGCCAACAAGGAGCTCGAAAGCTTCAGCTATTCGGTCTCGCACGATCTGCGCGCGCCGCTGCGCTGGATAGCCGGGTTTGCGGATGCACTCATGGAAGACCACGCCCATGACTTGTCCTCTGAAGCACAACGCAAGATCGGTCTTATCCAGAAAGAATCGCACCACATGGAGCTGCTGATCTCAGGCCTCCTGGAATTTTCGCGCCTCGGGCGCGAGGACCTGCAACTGACCGATCTCGATATGCATGCGCTTGCGGACAAGGCGTGGAGCGGACTCATTGGAAAAAATGGCGCGCCCCACCCCGAACTCCACCTGGCGGCATTGCCACCTGCAAGAGGTGACCGCCTGCTGCTAGGACAAGTCTGGACAAATCTCCTCTCCAACGCGGTCAAATTCAGCGCGAAGCGGGAACACCCTCAGGTGTTCGTCAATGCCATCCGCGTGGAGAATGAATGCATCTATTCCGTGCGTGACAACGGAGCGGGCTTCGATCCGGACTACCAGTTCAAGTTATTTGGGGTGTTCCAGCGGCTTCATGACTCGAGCGAGTTTCCAGGAAACGGTGTCGGGCTCGCGTTGGTGCAACGCATTGTCAATCGTCACGGTGGACGCGTGTGGGCCGAAGGGCGACTCAACGAAGGTGCGGAGTTCTTCTTCAGCTTGCCGGGAGGGTCGAGTGATTGCACCGGTTGACGAAATTGTGAATCGCCCCGGCTTTGAACTCCCCCCCTGGAAAAACGGAGGAATTGTGGGTTGGTTTGCGGCGAAAGAGCCCGGCAGAGAAAGCGATCACCGGCGGCGAGCCCGCGTGGTGCGGGGCTTCTGCGGGA
>JAZKFD010000061.1:0-4489 GCA_040386635.1 Pseudomonadota bacterium | reverse complement strand
ACTGGTTCCGTACTCGGACCAGCACCGCATCTAAGGAGCGAAGAACATGCAAATTATTCTGCTCGATGAAGTTCTGAACGTCGGCAAGCTCGGCGAAATCGTCAAGGTCAAGGACGGCTACGCGCGTAACTTCCTGATTCCCAAGGGCCGTGCCCGTCGTGCGACCGCTGCCAATAAGGCCGAGTTCGAAGCCAAGCGCGTCGAACTTGAAAAGGCTGCCGCGGCCAAGCTTGCTGAAATGCAGGGCGAAGGCGAGAAGCTGGCTGGCAAGACCATCAAGCTGACACAAAAGGCCGGCGTTGACGGCCGCCTGTTCGGTTCCGTCACCAACAGCGACATCGCAGAAGAGCTCGGCAAGCAGGGCTTCAAGGTTGCGAAGTCGCAGGTGCGCATGCCCAACGGCCCGATCAAGGTCATTGGCGATTCGACGGTGGCGGTTGCCCTGCACACGCACGTTGTCGTGGATATCACCGTCACGGTTTACGGCGAAACTGCCTAATTCCAGGCAGGTCTAGCTGCCAGCAAAAAGCCGCCTTCGGGCGGCTTTTTCTTTTCGCTCGAGTTGTACCCGGTTGCCCACCGGCAATCCACAGCTTGTCCCATACGTTGTCCCTCGACAACCGCCGCCAAACCCCTAGCATCGTCCGATACTCGAAGAAGCCCATGTCTGCAGTACTACATCCTTCCAATGACGACTTTTCACGCGATCACCAGGTCGCGCAGCTTCGCATTCCGCCGCACTCCATTGAAGCGGAATCGAGCGTTTTGGGTGGGCTGCTACTGGACAACAATGCCTGGGACCGCGTCGGTGATCTGCTGACCGACAGCGACTTCTACCGATACGAGCACCGGCTCATTTATGCCTCGATCGGCGGGCTGATCAACGCGACCAGGCCAGCCGATGTGATCACGGTGTACGAGCAGTTGCAGGGCCTGGGGAAGGCTGAAGAGGTCGGAGGGCTCGCCTATCTGAACTCGCTCGCGCAGTATGTCCCAAGCGCGAGCAACATCCGTCGTTACGCGGAAATCGTCAGAGAGCGATCGATCCTTCGCAAGCTGGTAAGCGCCAGCGACGAGATCGCAACGGCCGCGTTCAATACCCAGGGCAAGGCGGTCGATAAGATTCTGGACGAAGCGGAGCAGAAGATCTTCAACATCGGCGAAGAAGGCTCTCGGATGAAGCAGGGCTTCCAGGGCATGGACTCGCTGGTGGTGCAACTGCTGGACCGCGTCCAGGAGATGGCCGACAACCCCAACGACATCACCGGGGTGCCCACTGGCTTCTATGACCTGGATCGCATGACGTCCGGCATGCAGGCAGGCGACATGATCGTGCTGGCGGCGAGACCGTCGATGGGCAAGACCGCGTTGGCGATCAACATCGCGGAGCACGTGGCCCTCAATGAAGGACTTCCGGTGGCGGTGTTTTCCATGGAAATGGGCGCATCCCAGCTGGCAGTGCGTATCGTCGGCTCGATTGGGCGAATCGATCAGATGCACCTGCGCACGGGCCGGCTGACCGATTCAGAATGGCCGCGCCTGACCGAAGCCATCGAGAAGCTGCGAAATATCTCCCTGCACATTGACGAAACGCCGGGACTGACCACAAGCGAGTTGCGTGCAAACGCAAGGCGCCTGGCGCGTCAGTGCGGCAAGCTGGGTCTGATCGTGGTCGATTACCTGCAGCTCATGAGTGTTTCTTCGAGCATGAATGACGAAAACCGGGCGACCGCGGTGGGCGAAATTTCGCGCGGCCTGAAGATGCTTGCCAAGGAATTGCAGTGTCCGGTGATCGCGCTTTCGCAGCTGTCGCGAGGCGTCGAATCGCGCACCGACAAGCGCCCGATGATGAGCGACCTGCGCGAGTCGGGCGCCATCGAGCAGGACGCCGACGTCATCATGTTCATCTACCGCGACGACTACTACAACAAGGACTCCAAGGAGCCGGGCGTTGCAGAGATCATCATCAGCAAGCAGCGAAACGGTCCCACCGGGACGGTGAAGCTCGCGTTCATGAAGGAGATGACGCGTTTCGAATCGCTGGCCTCGGGAGCCGGCGACTTCTGACGGCCAACACCTGCCTGGTTCAGCTCGGTTCGGAAATATCGGCCAGCGCGTCCGCCGCCGGTCCGATTGCTGCCTTGTCTGCCGCCAGGTCGCCCAGCGCGACGATACCGACAAGCCGCTTTTCGCGGTTGATGACAGGCAGGCGACGAATCTGATGCTCGCTCATGAGCGTTGCCGCTTCGTCGATTGACTGGTCTTCGTAGCACCAGCGAATGCCGTCAGTCATGACATCGCGCACGGTAGTTTTACCGTCGAGCCCTTCGGCCACGGCACGAATCACGATGTCGCGATCGGAGATCGCACCGATCATGCGGTCGTTTTCACCGACGGGTAGCAACCCGAAATCGCCATCGCGCATTTGCTGCGCCGCTTCGGTAATGGTCGAGTCGGGGCTGATGACAATGACGGAATGGGTCATCACGTCTTTGAGCTGCTTCATGGTGGTGTCCTAAGGTCGGTTGAGTTGCGGGCAAACATTACCCGCATTCAAACCTCCTCGCTGTCAGCCAACCGCTTGAAGCGCCAGTCCCACTTACAGCCGCCCTAAAGCACTTCGCTCGCGAAATCGGCCAGCCTCGACCGCTCCCCACGGGCGAGCGTGATGTGCCCGCTGTGCGGCCAGCCCTTGAACTTGTCAATCGCAAATGTCAGGCCCGACGACCCCTCTGTCAGGTAGGGGGTATCGATCTGCGCGAGGTTGCCCATGCAGATGATCTTGGTGCCGGGACCCGCCCGGGTGATCAGCGTCTTCATCTGCTTGGGCGTCAGGTTCTGGGCTTCGTCAATGATCACGTACTTGTTCAGAAAGGTGCGGCCTCGCATGAAATTCATGCTCTTGATCTTGATGCGGCTGCGGACGAGTTCGTTGGTCGCGGCGCGGCCCCATTCGCCAGCACTGGATTCTGTCTTGGCAAGCACTTCGAGGTTGTCGTCGAGTGCGCCCATCCAGGGACCCATCTTCTCTTCTTCAGTGCCCGGCAGGAAACCAATGTCCTCGCCGACGCTCACCGTGGCACGCGTCATGATGATCTCGGTATAGCGGCGGTCATCCAGCACCTGGGTCAGGCCCGACGCAAGGGCCATCAGCGTCTTGCCGGTGCCAGCAGTGCCGGTGAGCGAAACAAAGTCGATCTCGGGATCCATCAGCAGATTCATCGCGAAGTTCTGCTCGCGGTTGCGCGTGCACACCCCCCAGACCGAGTTCTTCAGGTGGCCATAATCCTTGAGTGTCTTGAGCACCGCAGTCTTGGCCCGGATTTCCGTGACGCGTGCATACAGGCTTGGCTCGCCTGGGGATTCGAAGTACACGAACTGGTTGATCAGCAGATTGGGCACCACCGGACCCGTGATCCGATAGAAGGTGTGCTGGCCCGTCTGCCAGCTTTCAATGGTCTTGCCGTGCCTGGCCCAGAAATCAGGGGGCAGGGCCATCGCACCTGAATAGAGCAGCTCCAGATCGTCCAGGGTCTTGTCGTTCTGGTAGTCGTCGGTTGCCAGGCCAAGCGCACGCGCTTTCACGCGCATGTTGATGTCTTTGGATACCAGAACCACCTCGCGCGGTGCGTGCTGGTCTCTGAGCGCCTGAACCACGCCCAGGATCTGGTTGTCTGCCTTTCCTTGCGGCAGGCTGGAAGGCAGATGGTTGGCCAGCGCCTGCGTCTGGAAGAACAGGCATCCACCGGCCTCGCGGTGACCGCTGGTGTTGAGCTTGAGGCCGCTGGTGATGTCTGCACCCTGCGCGCCTGCCAGTGCGTCTAGCGACCGGCTTGCCTGTCGTGCATTGCGAGCGACCTCGGTCATGCCCTTCTTGTGGCCGTCGAGCTCCTCAAGCACGATCATGGGCAGGAAGATGTCGTGTTCTTCAAAACGGAACAGGCTCATCGGATCGTGCATAAGCACGTTCGTGTCCAGAACGAAGAGCTTCGAAGGACCCGTCGACTTGGCCTTTCGGGCCGGTTTGGCGGCGACGTGTGGTTGTGCAGGGCGTTTGTAGGGTGCTGTGCTGACGGTTGGCTCAACCACGCCCGGCACGTTTTCCTCGAACGCTTCGAGCTGACGGTCACCGCCAGCGGAGCGGGGATCGAAATCCATGACTGCCTGGGGTTTCTCGGCCGACGGGATGCTTGCGGGTGCCGCCTCCGATTTTCGAGCGGCCTTGTGCGGGGTACGAGCAGGTGCGTCGTAGGCCTCGGACGGGAGCAGGGCGGCGCGTTTGGTAGGAGCGGGGGGCAATGGCATAGATCGGATGGTTCCCTGATGAGAAGACAAACTGTTGGCTAGATGCCGCAGTGTGAAAAGCAGCGCAAGAAGCGAAAAAGCCGCCTGGCGAGCCGGGCGGCTTTGACTGGTTCAGTAGTATCGACGCGATGCGCCGTGGTCAACTGCATGAATTCATTATGCACATGTCGCGTGACGCTTCAAC
>JAZKFD010000060.1:0-6725 GCA_040386635.1 Pseudomonadota bacterium | reverse complement strand
ATCCGTCGGAAGTCGAGTTCATCCTCAACCGGATGTCGCGTCCCACGCTCACGCCGCACACGCAAACGCGCGTGCAGTCGGTCCTGGACGAAATCTCACTCGTTCAAACGCGCGGGTACTCGATCAATGACGAGGAACTGGAACTCGGCTTGCGGTCCATCGCAGTGCCGATCCGAAACGGGCAAGGCGAGCTGATCGCAGCCATGAGTCTGTCGGTGTCGACCAGCCGCATGACCAGGCAGGAGGTTGTGGACCGCCTGCTACCCGAGCTGGAAAATGCGCGCCGCAATTTCGCAACCATTTTGTAGCCGGGACCCATTTCACACCGGCACATAACGCTGCCGCAGCACGCGGTGCAGGATCTTGCCGGTAGCAGTGCGCGGCATCTCCGCGTCGCCGATAAAGCTCACCACCACCGGGCACTTGAAACTCGCCAGGCGCTGCTTGCACCACGCGCGCAACTCGTCCGCCGTGGCCGTCTGGCCGTCGTGCAGTACCACCACCGCCTGCACCGCCTCGCCCCACTTCTCGTGCGGCACACCGATGACGGCCACATCTTTCACCGCCGGATTCGCACCAAGCACGCCTTCCACTTCGGACGGATACACGTTCTCACCGCCGCTGATGATCATGTTGCTCTTGCGGTCCACCAGCCAGATGTAGCCGTCGGAATCGCGCCGCGCCATGTCGCCCACGGTGCACCAGTCGCCGCAAAACGCCTCTGCGCTTTTCTCGGGCAGCTTCCAGTAGCCGTCGAACACATACGAGGTGCGCGAATAGAGCTCACCGACTTCTCCGTCAGCGACTTCATTGCCTTCAGGGTCGAGCAGGCGGATCGCACCGGTGCCGGCCCACTCGCGGCCCACCGAGCCGAGCTTGTCGAGCTGCTCGTGCGGACGCAACAGCGTCACCCAGCCGTGTTCCGTCGAGCCATAGAGTTCGTAGAGCTGGCCGTTCCTGAAAAACTCCAGGATGCCGCGCTTGGTGTCGGCTCGCGCTGGCGCCGACGAAATCAGCAGCTTGCCGACGCTCGACACGTCGTATTTGCTGCGCACCGCCTCGGGCAATGCCAGCACCATGATGTAGTGGGTCGGCACCAGCGATGTAAACGTCACCTTCTCCTGCGCGAGCGTGCGCACCAGCGCTTCGGCGTCAAAGCTGCGCCTGTCGTCGATCACGATGGTCGCGCCCAGGTGCATGAAGGTCGTGCCGAAGTACAGCGAATTCGCGTGGCACAGCGGCATCACGAGCAAGCCGGTGTCGTCGCGCGTGAATCCCATCTCAAGCGCAGTAGCCAATGCGATCAGGCTGCTGCCGCCATGCTTGCGGATCGCGCCTTTGGGCCGCCCTGTAGTGCCCGATGTGTACATCAGCGCGCACACGTCATCTTGGGTCACGGTCGGCAGCGCATGCGCCACATCGCCTTGCGCGATGACCGACTCGTAACTGCGCCAGCCGTCGTGAGGCGCATCGCCCAGCGCGATGAAGCGCTGCGTCGCCTGCGCAATCAGGTCGCGGCTCGCATCCACCGCCTCGCAGAACTCGATGCCTGCGATCACCGCTGCAGCTTCGGCGTCCTGCAGGATGTAGCCCATCTCCGGCGCGGAAAGCCGGAAGTTCACCGGCACGGCGACCAGGCCGGCACGCGCCAGCGCGACGTACATCTCCAGCCACTCGATGCAGTTTGCCGCGACCAGCCCCACGCGATCGCCTTTGGCCAGGCCAAGCCCGAGCAGGCCACGGGCCAGGCGTGTGGCACGCGAATCCCACTCGGCGAAGGTCAGGCTGCGACGCGAATCGCGGCCGCCGAGCTTGTCGGGCGTGAGGCGTGCGTGGGTGGAAATGGCGTCGGCAATCGTGAGCAGGCGAGTCATTTGAAAATTCGATCCACGGTTGAATTTATAGAACTCTGAATTCAGAGTTCAGTTATGATACGGGCCAGCCCGGCGTTTTGGCAAGTGCCGGCCATCGATCATCCGAAGGAGACTTGCAGTGCCGCTGATGCCCATCCACGAACAGTCCGCCGCCGCCGTCATCGCGCGGTTCCTCAAGCAGCGCGGCGTCAAGCGCGTCTATGGTCTTTGCGGCGGGCACATCATGCCGATCTGGATGCGGCTGGACACCGAAGGCATCCGCATCGTCGATGTGCGTGACGAGCGTGCTGCCGTCTACATGGCGCACGCTGAAGCACAACTCACGGGCGGATTCGGCGTGGTGCTGGTCACTGCCGGACCTGGCGTGACCAACGCGATGACCGGCATTGCCAACGCGCACGTCGCGCGCGTGCCATTGCTCGTGCTCTCGGGTACGCCTCCCCGCCAGCAGGAAAATCGCGGGGCGCTGCAAGACATGGTGCACACGGACCTGGTGCGATCGGTGACGCGTTATGCGCGCACGGTCCGCGAGCCGTCGCTGGTCCTGCAGGAACTGGACGAGGCCGTGTCGCGTGCGCTTGGAAGCGGCGGTGAACCGGGCCCGGTTTACCTCGACTTCCCGGTTGACACACTGCGCGCCGAAGTGCCGCGCGCCGTACAGTTGCCCGAACACTTTGCGGCGAAGCAGGCACCGCGCATCGCGCCCGATCCGGCGCAAGTACAGGCGGCTGTGGACCTGCTGTGGTCGGCCAAACGCCCGCTGTTCATCTCGGGTCGCGGGGCGCAGGGCGCTGGCGAACCACTCGCGCGGCTGCTCACGGCGTTGAAGGCGCCCTACCTCGACACAGGTGAAAGCCGCGGCCTCGTGCCGGAAGATCATCCATCCGTCGTTGCAGCCATGCGTGGTTCGGTCATGAGCCAGGCCGATGTGGTGGTGACGGTCGGTCGCCGGCTGGATTTCCAGCTCGCTTACGGCTCGCCGGCTGTGTTCGGTGAAGCGAAATTCCTTCGCATTGCAGATGCCGCATCCGAGATTCGAGACAACCGGCGAGGCGCGGTGGAGCTGTTTGCCACACCCGCGCTTGCGCTCGAAGCCATCCTTGAAAAAGCGGGCGACCGCCAGGCGGCCACTGATGTTGAATGGTCAACACAACTGCGCCGCCAGCACGTGGAGCGCTCGGACAAGCTCGTCGCCAGCATGCGCAACGCGCCCGCTGGCACGGACGGACGCATGCATCCCAACCGTGCACTCGCCGCGCTGCGCGAGGCACTGCCGTCCGATGCGATCGTGGTGGCCGATGGCGGCGACTTCCTGAGCTTCGCGCGCGTCGGGCTCCCGGCTTCGACCTACCTCGATCCCGGTCCCCTGGGCTGCATCGGCGTCGGAACGCCGTTCGGTATCGCTGCATCGCTGGCCTGCCCTGATCGCACCGTCGTCGTCGCAACCGGCGACGGCTCCTTCGGCTTCAACGCGATGGAGATCGACACCGCCGTGCGCCACAAGGCCCCACTTCTGGTCGTGGTCGCAAACAACGGCTCCTGGGCCATCGAAGTGCGGGACCAACTCGAAACGCATGGCAAGGTGGTCGGCACGCGGCTGCAATTTGCCGACCATGCCGCCATGGCACGCGCGTTCGGCATGTATGCCGAGCGTGTTGAAAACCCCGAAGACCTGCCCGGCGCGATCAAGCGCGCGCTGGCAAACCGCCCTGCACTGCTCGACGTGGTGGTCACGCCAGAGGCCGTGTCATCGGACGCGAAGTCGGGCCTTGCCTGGGTGCCGGACCTGCAGCCGCTGCAGGCGTGGGACGAAGCCGAGCGCAAGTGGCGTGAAGCCGGCGCCGATCCAGTCAACTAGTATCGGGCGATGAAAATCCTCGCCGCCCAACCCAAGCTGGTCGAGCTGGTGCAAGGCGCAATCCTGGCCGAGATCGCGTCGGGCAAGCTGCCGCCAGGCGCGCGCATCATCCAGGAGCAGATCGCGCAGGAACTCGGTGTTTCACGCCAACCGGTGCAACAGGCGCTGCTGGTGCTGCGCAACCTGGGCGTGCTGCGCGATGCGCCCGGACGCGGATTGCAGGTCGCACCGCTGGACCTGGACCATGTGCGCAACATGTACGACATGCGCGCTGTGATTGAAGGCCTCGCCTTTCGCATGGCCGCCGAGCGCAACGCCAAGCGCGCCGCAAAGGAAGGCCCCGCCTTCATCAAGCAGGGCCGCGAAGCCGTGGCGCGCGGCGACGTCGCGCGCATGATCGAAATCGACATGGCGTTCCATGCATTTATCTATGAGTTGTCGGCCAATCCGTTGATTGCGCCTGCGATGGACACGCACTGGACCAACACCCAGCGAGTCATGGGCGAGGTGTTGATGCGCGACGAACGCCCCCGCGACATCTGGGACCAGCACGAAGCCTTGCTGGCTGCAGTCGCTGCGGGTGATGGCAAGAAAGCCGAGAAACTCGCCCGGGAGCACATCGCGCAGGCAGCGGATTTCATGTTCCACCGCTTGCAGCGCAAACGGGAGCCGGAGCCGGGTTGATTGCGGCCCTTACCTCTTACGCGAACACCGACGCCAGCTTGCGCACCACCTCTTCCGACGACGCGCGATCGGGTCGCGTGTCGTCGTTGTTGTAATCGTTCGGCCCTTGCGCCTGCACCAGCAAGCCATCGCGGCGCGGCACCATCGATGCGTTCTTGCCGCGCAGGTACAGCATGTAATCCACATCGGGCTGGGGAATGAGTCTTGCGGTTTGACCGCGCACCGGCACGATGGTGGTGTCGCCAAACAGTGCACGCGCACCGTACCCGGTGCAGTTGACGATGGTGCGTTCCCGCAGGCCTGCAAGTTGCCGCTTGTGCTCGAAATCGCTGCGCACGATCTCGCCGCCTTCGCGCAAAAAATCGTCCATCAGCAGGCGCTGGTAGCTGGCCAGGTTGAACACCATCTGCGTGAAGCGACGGGCATGCGCCACCTTGAACGGATGCTCGTCCGGTCGCAAGGTGACCGGGCGCGGACGCAGGTCGCGGATGCGTGCTTCCAGCTCTGCATATTCAGGCTCGCCGTCGGGCTCGGAATCGGGCAATTCCTGATCGAACGGAATGTCCGACAGGAAGTAGCCGTCGTGCCAGGCGACCGGTTCGCCCGGCAGGCCGAGCATGGATTGCCAGGTCTTGAACGACGCACGCGCCATGGCCTCCCATGCTGCAGCAACGGGCTCGGTCGCGTTGGCTTCGGTGTACAGGCGCGAGTCGGGCGTCCATACGCCGGTGGCCGCAGACGACGCCACGGAAGGCGGCCGCTCCTTGCAGTAGATTCGCACGCGAAGACCCGCGCGTTGCGCCACGCGCGCTGTTGTCAGGCCAATCGCGCCGCAGCCGATCACGGCAATTTGTGACTCACGCGTGGCCAGCACCAGCGGCA
Organism: Pseudomonadota bacterium; assembly: GCA_040386635.1. Classification (GTDB taxonomy): domain Bacteria; phylum Pseudomonadota; class Gammaproteobacteria; order Burkholderiales; family Burkholderiaceae_C; genus Ramlibacter. The sequence continues at coordinate 1,427 of JAZKFD010000060.1, read as the reverse complement.
TGGCCCGCAGCGCAGAGCCCCACGACAGCGACCATCCGCTGCCGCCGTGACCGTAGTGATGCACCACCGTCTTGCCGAACATGCGCTGCGCCTCGATGCGCGGCCCGGTCGGCCTGAAGGGCCGCGTACAAACGGAAATATCGATGATGCGTTCAGGCTGCGCGCGCATCGGTGCAATCTGGGCTGGCGCGCGAAACGAAGGCCTTGAACCTGCGCCAACTTCATCGGTCCGCGCGGCCAGCGATGAAAAACCGCCCAACGCAAGCGGAATGGATTGGAGGAGTTGCCGACGCTGCATGGACGGCGAGTTTATCTGTGCCGATGCAACTGTGACGCCTGAATCACCCTCGAGGGTGATGCTGCGCATGCAACTGCTTGAGCCGCTCGCGCGCGACGTGCGTGTAGATCGTGGTCGTTGAAATGTCGGCGTGGCCCAGCAGCATCTGCACCGCGCGCAAATCAGCGCCGTGATTGAGCAGGTGCGTGGCAAACGCATGGCGCAGCGTGTGCGGCGACAGCGGCGCCGTGATGCCGGCTCGCGTGGCGTACTTCTTCACGATCACCCAGAACATCATCCGGGTCATGCCCTGTCCGCGCGCAGTGACGAACAGGTCTTCGGTCTGCTGCCCGCCCAGGATCAGCGGACGCGAATGCGCGAGGTACTTCGTGATCCAGTCGCTTGCCACCTGGCCGAACGGAACCAGCCGCTCCTTGCTGCCCTTGCCCATCACCCGCAGCACACCTTCGTTCATGCCGACGTTGAATGTGCGCAGGCCGACCAGCTCGCTGACCCGCAGGCCGCTGGCATAGATCAGTTCGAGCATGGTGCGGTCTCGCAGCCCCAGCGGCGTATCGACATCGGGCGCATCGAGCAGCGCCTCGACTTGCGATTCGGTCAGGGTCTTGGGAACGCGCAGGGGTTGCCTCGCCGCCTGCAGGCGCAGCGTCGGATCAGCCGTGATCAGGCGTTCTCGCAGCGCCCAACGGAAATACCGCTTGAACACCGTGAGCCGGCGGTTCGCGGTGGTGGCGCGGCTTTCGGCGTGGCGCGCAGCAAAATAGGCATTGATGTCATGCTCTGCGGTGCTGTCGATCGCACGGCCCTGCGCACCCAGCCACTGGGCGTACAGCGTGAGATCGCGCCGGTAGGCAGACAGGGTATTGCGCGAGAGGCCTTCCTCGAGCCAGAGGGCGTCGATGAAGGCGTCTATGCAGGCGTCTGTCGATGATGCAGACGGGGTGGGGGTGGGGGCGGGGGTGGCTGGAGCTTGACTCACCCCCTGAAGATAGCAAAGGTGATCAGTCCAGCTTGAGCTTGGCCTGATCCACGACGCGCTTGTACACGGCGTACTCGGCCTTGATCTGCTCGCCAAACTGCTGCGGCGAGTTGGCCACGATGATCGAGCCGGTGTCCTCGATGCGCTTGC
>JAZKFD010000059.1:27838-60874 GCA_040386635.1 Pseudomonadota bacterium | reverse complement strand
CTGCCGATCGGGTCCACGTACTGGGTGAAGTTGGTGGGAGCGTTTTTCGCGCGGTAGTTCCTACGCTCCGTTCGCCTCGGTAGCGAATGCGATCGCGTCTTCCAGCCTGTCGTCGCCCCAGAACAGCTCGGTGGCGACGACGAAGCTGGGGGCGCCGAAAATGCTTTTTTTGAGAGCCCGGTCCGCCTGCTGCCTGAAGCTTTCCTTGATTTCGGGAGAAGACGCCAGCGATTGCACGCGACCTGCGTCCTGCCCGGCGCTGGCAAGCGCTGCCGAAATGTTCTCGGAAGATGTCATGGGCACGCCCTGGGTCCAATGCAACTTGAAGGCGTGCTCCGTGAATTGACGGCACCACCCTTCGCGAGCGGCGACGAGCGCGATGCGGCCCACCGCAACCGAGTTGAACGGGTAGACCTCGGGCCGCCGATACGCGATCTCCAGGCGCTTCGCCCGACGCTCCAGATCCCGCCACATGTATTGCTCTCTCGGCGAGCCATCCGGAAAAGGCGCCGGTAACCCCAGCTGCTCACGAACCGGAAAAAGCCAGAAGGGCTGCCAGTCGATTTGAAAACCTCTTTCCTCTGCCAGGCGCCCGATACGAGCGACAGTGAGGTACGAATAGGTGCTCGCGTATTCCAGCCAGAATTCAATTGTCGGCATCGTCGTCAATCCTCCGGTCATCAATCATGCGGCGGGTTGGGGCTATGGAGGCGATGGAAAACACTGATGTCCGGTCATGGCCGGGAGCAGTCCCCTGAGGGAAAATTCCAGCCGGAGGACCTGAAATGAAACAGTCGCAAGCCAGTCTCGCATTTGCCGAGGCCATCAAGGATGCGGAAAACCTGCTTGCCCACTTCGACAAACTCAACACGAAGCCGCCTCCTCCGGAAAACGAGGTTCTGAAGCGTGCAGGACTGGTGATGGCGATGACAGCGTGGGAGACTTACGTGGAGGATCGAGTAGCCGAGGCTGCTGCCTCCCGGGTATCCGGCATTCCCGATATCGTGCTATCAACCTTCGTCCAGACCCGCCTAAAGGAAGAAATCAAGAAGCTGCACAACCCGAATTCAGACAAAACGATCCAGCTATTCGAGGACTATGCTGGAGTGAACGTGTCTACCGAATGGAAGTGGAGTCACGTTGACTCAAGTGTCGCGAAGCAGCGCCTCAACGGATACCTCAAGCTCCGTGGGGACGTCGTTCATCGGTCGGCCTTGTCGCGAAAGGACCGCCGCAGGCGCATCCAGTCACGAAGGAGGACTTGCAGAAGGCCGTAGCCTTCTTGAAGGAATTGGTCAAGGCTACTGAACGCGCTCTTGATTCGGTTTCGAATTGATTGACGGCCGCTCTTGACCCATAGCGGACGTCAGCCGCAGCTCCTCGGACCCGGCTCTGGATGCGCGAGCAGATCCTACGCCTTGGGCATGAAGCACTAGCTTTAGCGCAACAACAGCCTTAAAGGCTTGATCTCGTGAGGAGCCACTGAGCTACGGCCCCGTTCGAATCGATGACAACCGTCGCTGGAATATCCCAGGCTTGCGCATGAACTTTCCGCCATGCAGTTTGTCGTCTTCTGTCCTCCGCGCTTCTTCAAGTCCGGCGAGGTCAAGTTCAATCAGAGACATACCTTCGAAATTCTTGCCGGCCTCGGCAAGCACGTGCCGGGCGCCTGGAGTCCTGATGGGCGCAAAGACGCCGCTTCCTCCATAGTCGCTCACGTTGCACATGACGACGTACTGGTAGAAGCGGTGCGCGTCCGCCACACAGCATGAGCGGTACAAATCGCCGAACGGGTTGTGGGCAATAACGACCACCAGGTCCAAAGGTGCCTTCCTTTTCTCCAAATTGATCTTCCGCATAAGGTCAAGGTGGCTGAAGTCGTAGCACACCAAGATGCCAAATCCGCGCTTTTCATCATTGACGAAGCGCAGAAGCTCGCTGCCGCGGTTCAATGGCATCCGGCCCCCGCCGTGTGATTGCGCGTCATATTGGGACCGCGTGATCTTGCGGTAGACCTCCTGTTTTTGAGCGGGGCGCAGGATGACGCATTCGTTGGCGTTGGTGCTCTCGTCGCCATCTGGATAGTCGATGCCGGCGACCACAGTCGCGCCCAGCCGATCGCTGAACAACTGAAGCTGCGGCAAGAATGTCCTCGGAACGAAGACTTCCGGGAGTACAAGCAGGTCTAGGGCCGCGCCACCATCGCGTTCCGCGGTGGCCCTGCACTTCGATTCCAATGCCTCTAGCTTGTTCCGAAGCTGCACCAAAAAACCTGCGGATGCCGCGTCGTCCCGAATACGGTATTTGTTCGCAATGTAGGCGCTTAAGCCGATGTGATCGAGTTGCGCAGTGGCGACACGGAATTTCTCGCCTCGCCACTCGGTGGGGATTTCGCGAACGGTGCAGGCCATCGCCGGCTCCGCTGGCAGTCTGTCGAAGGTGTGCATGAAGTTCTCCGGCGGAACCATAGGTGCGTCGCCGCCATTGTCTTTGTCTAAGGCTGCGAAGCCCTCGGCTGCAAACTTCTGGCGCAGTTGCCTCAGGTTCCCGACGTCCAGCTGGAAGTCGACCACGAACTCCCCAGGTCCTTTCGTGGCGAAGATCTGGCCGCCCGCACCGAACTGTGCATTCTTGTCACCCCGCAAGCGCCGGATCGGTGCGAACACTCCTGAGCCCCCTTGTTCGGCGATGTTGACGATCACGACGTAGCAGTAAAGCCTGTGCACATCGGCGATCGCATACTGCCAGTAGAGCCGCGTCGCCGAGTTGTGACTGACGACGACGAGTACCTCGATCTTCTCTTTCAGAAGTGCATCGAGGATGTCCACGTGGGTGTAGTCGTGGCAATTCAACACGGCCCAACTCACCGCCGAAGCGTCAGCGCCGTCCTGGGAAACGTAGACGTTCAATTCGTTCCCGGCCCGGACACCTATGTCTTCGGTCGCCAGCGATATCTTCGCGCTACGGTGAAGGCGACCGCAGGTCGCGACCAGCGTAATGTTCCGGTGGTCTTCGCCGATTCCGGCGAGCGCAACGAGCGAGCGAGTCTCCGCCAAGCGTTCAAGCTGCGCTTCGCAGGCTCGCAGGCCTCGACGGAAAGCCATCACCGTCAATCCGCCGATTCGCGAGTCGTCCAGCAATTTGGCGCAGGCATCGGCCTGCTCGGGCGTGCAAGAATCGTTGCGTTGGAAGGTTTGGGGTTGCTGTCGGATTCCCATGGAATTCTCGCCCGCCGACGACTGCACCAGCCGCAGCGGGAGCATGCCTGCCGCATCGGTATGCAATCCGGATGGCTGCCGCACCAGTATTAATTGATTGTTCATCGCTGCTAGCCGAACGCGTTAACAAGCCACAAAGAACTGGCCGATTCCGGCGTTTGCCAAGCGGACGGCGAACTCCTTCGGAATAACCATGGCAACCCCTCCTCCATCGGATTCTGGCCGAGTCCGCGTGGCATGGGCTCTTGCCTCCTATTTATATTTCGAGTTGGACGTCTGCTTCTGGCCGGAAGCTGACGCGCTAGTCGACGTGCACTGCAGCGTCACTGGCTGTACGCTGTATTTGCTGGAGCGAGAGTCCGTTGGGTGTTATGCCAAGAGCGCGCTCGCAGCATCAAAACCAACAAAGGACAGGATGGACGTTTCGGCTGCGGCGGGGGCGAATGGAATCGTGCCCAGAACCTGTCCCACAACCACCTCCCACGGTTTGTTCGACCCGGCAATACTGCAAATCAATTGCCTGATCGATTTGATCTTGACGTCTCGCAGACGATCGGGGCTTTCACTCACTCGCCGTACAAGTTCTAAGTCTTTGTGAGTCGTGTTCACAGACATCCACTCGCCCGCTTCGATCTGGAACGTGTCCCAAGTGTGTCCCATGGCTCTGAGAACTTCATCGGTAACAAGGGTGTTCTCGATCTCATAGCACTGGAGCCGAAAGCGAGTAACCACACCTACGGAAGACAGTGCGCCGCGCTGCCCATCGCCATCCCGGATAGAGAGCGCCTTGGGGTTGTCGAACAGCGCCTCGAGTACATCAGAGGCGAAAGCTTCTACTTCGGTTTGCTGGTTAACGCTTGTGGCGACGACCGGGAACACGCGGATTCGACCTTGAGAGCTGCGCGCCGCTTGCTGCCATACTCTCTCGTCGTCTTCGCCTTCAAGGATCAGCATTACTTCATTATTGAGGGTCAACGACAGTGGGTGACCGAAGAAGGGCGCGACCTTTTTCAACTGCGCGGACGCACGCTCGAAATTGATCGCCGTCTCCTGGAAGTTCTTAGTCCCGATCGAGGTGAGGCTGGACGAAGCGAGAGCGCATATGAATGGTGTGCTGTGCGTAGATAGACAGACGGCTGCCTTGTCCCTAAGATCTTCCGTGACTGCATTCAAGCTTGTGATCAAGAACTGAGCTAGTCGTGCTTGCAAGTCCGGGTGCAAGTGAACATCCGGCTCGTCCAGCAGCAACAGATTGAACCGAAGCGGATCAAGGGTCTCGAAGAAATACAGAATTTCAGAAGCCAATGCAATGGCCTCCGATTCACCGCTGCTGATCTCGTCGGCTGTGATTTTTGATCCGTCAGCTGTGACGAAAACGAACCCACTCCCCTCCTGCTCGACAGCAATGTTCGCGAGCAACCCGCTGATCCGGCGTAAGAGGTCATTGGCGAACGAACGCGAATGGTCATCACGCAAGGCAGGTGTCTTGAGAATGCGGCGGTTGTAGGCAGTTTCCAGCTCCGCCAATAGAGTGGCGGAAGCTGCCTTAAAGTCCGCTGCTTGGTTTCGGCGGCGAACGCTCCGTAGCCAATTCTTGTCCTGCTCCATGTTGGTGGAGATGTGTCCCTGACGCTGAAACACCCCGGCACGCTCAGGGCTGATGTAGCGCACGTTATATGCTGGGTCTGCCGAGTAACCTTCATCCAAAGCGCGTAAGGATCGGCTCTTGCCCGCACCGTTGCGGCCGATCACGACATTTATGTTCGTGAGGCCCCGTAAAGTCGCTCCTTTTACGGACAGGTCTTGCTTCTGTATTGTCATCTGATCCCTGACTCATGGCTGAGCTTCATGATGATAGCTGCCAGGCGGAGTCAGGCGCTGAAAGGCATCCCCCTTACATGAGGTCGCGAAGTCCTGCAGGGGCCAGTTAGGAGTCTAGTGACAGCACGTCTGCTTTCGACCCAAAGCAGACCTCTTCCACAGGCTAGCGACTCTCTTGCTCTAAGGTCGGAGTTAACCGGCCAATCGCAGGCAAGCCCCCCAATAGGAAGTCCGTGTCGAACGACCTGTTAGCCAACCTCGACCGGCACTCCCCAGAAGCTCTTTGAAGCCTTCGACAACTGGTGATCGAGCAAGTCCCAGGCGAAGCCAGCGTTGCGGACGATCAACCCAATGAGTTCAACGAGCCGTTGCATCGATTCGATGCTTGCACGCAGATCGCGCCACTTGATGCCGAGAGTACCAATGTCCACGAGCTGGTACTTATCGGCAACGAACCGGACCTCTGTATGTGCCGAAACCTTGTCTCGAACCGTGAGCAACCCCGTCATCGCGGGAGCAGTGGAGAGCGTGGTCCAGAGGGCACGAAGCTCCCCCATGTGCTCTCGGAACTGCTCTCTTCGTTCTACCCGCTCGCGCTCTTCCATTCTCCTCAGAGCCGCAGCAATATCCGGGTCCGTTTCCGCTTCCACTGAAGGAATCACCCATATGGCGTATCGATCTTCCAGTTCCGCTACAAGCGCTGCCTCGTCAAGCGCGCCTACCAGGTTGCGAATACTGGGAGTGCGCTTGTCCGCGTCGAGCGTGAGCTTCGCGATGTCTTGAGCACACGACAGGAACAAAATAGCTGAGCTACTGGGCGCATCAGGGACGCGGCCGACACGCTGCTCCTCGATTGAATTAAGTCTGTTTGAGCGCTCGGTTGGGGGGCGCCGTCAAAGAGCGGCCAAGTGTTTCGGGGCTAGAGAGGCGACCAATCGCCCCGGTCCCATACCGAAATGGAGGCGGTGGAGTGCTCAAAAGCATCAAGAGGATGAAAGGCCTAGGGGTCTACGGCGACTACTCTCAGCCGTTGGCGACGGCGGAATTCGGCGTCAAGAACATCATCTACGGCTGGAATTACTCGGGGAAGACGACCCTCTCGCGGGTCTTCTCGCACATCGAGCGCGGCGACTACCCCCCGGACCTTGGCGACTACAGCTTCGTCGTCGACACCGACACTGGGCAGGTCACGGAGACGAACGCGAAGACTTGCGGGCACATCGTGCGGGTCTTCAACTCGGACTTCATTCACGAGAACCTCAACTTCGCGGGCTCCTCCGCCAGGCCGATCCTGATTCTTGGCTCCCAGTCCGAAGAGGCCCAGAAGAAGATTGGCGAGCTTCTTGACTTGCGCAAGCGGATCACCCAAGCGACGGCTAAGCAAGAGAACAAGGGAGCGGTGGCAGACAAAGTCTTAGCCGAATTGAAGAAGAAGACCGCGGCTGCGCTCAAGGAAAAGCTTCAGCTCACCGACGTCTATACCGCGACCCACCTCGACAAGGACATGATGGGCATCGGCCTTGGAGTCGATTACAGGCTCTCGGAAGCGGATCTTGACTCCGACACCAGGCTAGCCCGCACGCCCGACGAGCACGCGTTGCCCGCCTTGTCCACCGTGGACGCGGAAAGTTCCCTTCCGGAGCTCTGGAAGCAGGTCGCGGCGGCACTTGCTGAGAAGCCGGAGATGGCGCACGCCATCGAATATCTGACGAAGAACGCCGCGATCGCGCGCTGGGTCGAAACTGGCCTAGGACTGCACGAGCACAAGGAGAACTGCGATTTTTGCGGCAACCCGCTGAGCGCCGAGCGCATGAAGGAGCTGCGAGAGCACTTCTCCAAGGACCAGGCGGACTTCAAGGACAAACTCGGCGCTCTCCTGCGGCGGGTGTCCCAGCAGCGGCTGGCATTCGCACCTCATAGCGCGTTGTCGTTGAATGCACAATTCCGCGACCGCTACACTGCCGCAGCCGACCAGGCGAAGGCCGCGAGCGAGGGGCACGACAAGCTGGTGACGAAGCTTGAGTCGGCGCTGCAGGAGAAGATCGCCGCGCCCTTCGAGCCTCGCGAGCTCGCTGATTTCAATCACGCAGCGGTGGCGGCTTGGATCAAGGCCGGCGAGGCGTTCGACGCCATCATCGGCGAGCACAATCAAGTCGCCCAACACTTCCGACAAGAGAAGCGCGAGGCGACGAAGCGGGCCAAGCAACATTACGCGCAAGTCTTCTACGAGACGGCGGACCTCGAGAAGCAGCACGCCTCCAGGAAGCGCTTCGATAAGCATGCCGGGAAGCTGCGGACGATTGGCGTCGAGGTCGACAAGCGGCGGCAAGCGCTGGAGGCGACGATCAGCCAGTCCCAGAAGGGGCGCGAGGAGATCAACCAGCGCATCGAAAGTCTCCTGGGCTCCGACAGCATTCAGATCAAGGTCGTCAAAATGGGCGGCGAGGAGCGATTCCAGCTTGTGCGCCGCGACGGAAGCGTGGCCAAACACCTGAGCGAGGGGGAGAAGACGGCCATTGCGTTTTCGTTCTTCCTCACCAAGCTTAAGGAGCTCAAAGACTTCGCTAAGGCCGTCGTCTACATGGACGACCCGATCTCGAGCTTGGACAGTAATCACATCTTCCAGGTAGCGGCGATCATTCGCGAGGTGTTCTTCGAACAGGAAGGCGGGCCGGGAGGGCAGTGGAACACGAAGTGCCGACAGGTCTTCTTCTCGACGCACAACTTCGAATTCTTCGGGCTCCTGCGCGAGCTTCCTGTCAACGCGAAGAACACCTCCAACTATTTGATCAAGCGGGTCTCGCCCACGGCGTCGACTTTCGGCGACATGCCGCCGTCGATGGCGAAGTATTCGTCGGAATACCACTTCCTGTTTTCCGTGCTCCACGAGTTCAAAAACGGTGCGGACAAGAGCGACTACAAGGTCCTCATGCACCTCCCCAACGCGCTGCGCCGCTTCGTCGAACTCTACACCTACGCCAAGTATCCAGATTCGATCAACGGCACGGTGGACCAGCGCGCGGAGAGGCTTTTCGGGGCCGAGAAGGCGAAGCGCATCTTGAAGGTGCTGCACTACTTCTCACACGCGAACAACATCGAACGGATCGCGGTGAATACCGACTTGATGTGTGACATCGAGGCTGCTGTCGACGAGCTCATTGGGCTCGTGGAAGCCAAGGACCCTTTGCACTTCGAAGCGTTGAAGGCAGCGCTGTAGAACCGTGTCCCGAAAGACTGAGTCTGCCCCACCCGGCTTTGATCGCTTGCACTCTGCTTGGCGCTCGAGCACTTTGGAAAACCGAGTACTAGCTGCTCGGATTCCTGAGGAACGTCTGCTTTCGACCCGAAGCAGACATCAACGCCCTGCCTCAGCCCTCAATCGCGGCACCGCGTGCGCCGCTCTTGTTGATGACTTGATCTTGGAAGACGAAACCATGGAAGAAAATGGCCGCGATGGACATAAGCTTCTGCAACATTGCCCCCCCGCAAGGGCTGCTGGCCGTTGACCCCTTGCAAGTTAGCTCGTACCGCAGCGGGGAAGTGCCGCTGCATCCAATGAGATACGCTGCCCACGGCGTCTTCGCGATCGCTGTCGACGAACCATACGGAATGCGGATTGTCAGGATCGTAGCGCAGCACCTTGTCGCCTGGTCGGGCGGCAGGGACTTGGGCGGATTTACTCGACCACGCGACACGAGCGAGCAGTTGCAGCTTTCCCTTTTCCCTTTGGGTGTCTTGATCACCCAGATGAAATCAGGAAACGAGGCCTCGAACTCCGAAAGATTATCCTGCGTCGATCTGAACCATCCGATGCGGCCTGCCTTGATGTCAGCGTCGATGTCTTTCCAGTAGTACAGCACGTCCATGGAGCATTGTCTCCCAAGGGGGCGCCCGACCTTTTCATACTTCGGCCGCTTCTGGCCGGAAGCGGCCGTCCAGGTTTGCAGCGCGACCGTGCCATCAGTTCAAAATGGGGCATGCGTCGCAGGTTGCTCATCATCGCCCCCGCCGCCTGGCCCGCTGCGCGCCTGGGCGCGCAGCCGCAAGCGAAGCTGCCACATCTGAAAATCCCCGCTTCGAAGATCTTGGAGGCGCTGTCCGCTCGCTTTCCTCTGCGCTTCGCCGTACAAGGCTTCATGGAGCTGGAAGTCAGCGATCCTGCCCTTCTCCTGGTGACGGAGCGCAAGAAGATTGGGGCAGCCCTGCAACTTCAGGCCGGAGGTCCTGCCCTGGGGAAAAGGGTAACGGGGAAAGTGGACGTGCTCTTCGGATTGCGCTACGAGTCGTCAGATCGAACGCTTCGCGGCCGTGATCCAGAGGTCCGCGGCATGCGAGCGCCGGGAGTTGCACCGCGAACGGCGGACGCGATCGAGAACGTGATGCGCGCCCTGCTCTCGGCGATGCCCGCCGAAGTGATCTTGCACCGCTTCACTTCTCGCGAACTCGCGTTGCCCGACTCCATGGGATTCGAGCCCGGGAACCTCAACGTTCTGGAAGACGGACTGAACATCGAGTTCGTGCCGAAGCGGCGGTTGTGAGGAGGTGCGCAGGCCTCGCTCGCTCGCGACCCTAAACGCTAACTGACCCGACCATGGGCGGGGTGATTCCAGCTCGCGACTCTCCCCGCGTTCTGCACAGGACCTGATGCGTGGTCCTCGGATTCAAGAGCGCTCGCGATTGTTGCGGTCGCTTTGGATGCGCTGAACACGCTTGCGGTAATCACGCGAATTCTCACCAGGGATGCGCGGCTGTTGCGTCCCCTTCACCTCGTTGACCTTTTGATCCGACCCGGTCACAGGCTCCGCCTTGACGATGGTTTCGTATTCGAAGGCGTGGGATTTGTCAGTATTGCGGTAGTACCGGTACAAAGTCCAATACAGTGCGGTGGCACCGGCCGGTCCCAACAGCAGAAGCCACAGTCCACCGTCGTCGTTCATGATGAATTACCTATGATCCAGAGTGCAATGGCTTCAATAAAGGTGCCAACGGTGAGGGCGACCGTCAGCAGCTTCCACTGTTGCACCGGCACGCTGCCCATGGTCTCGCCGGTGCGGCCGTTCACCGCGATGTAGTGCAGCAGGCCGCCGTTTTTGCCTGGCTGGTGGTACGAATACAGCCACACGGGCAGGTACATTGACACCCAGCGTGTGCCGTGCACGTTGAGCTGCTCCTGCTCCCAGCGCACGCCGCGATCGTAGCGGTTCACCGATGCAACAATCTGAGCACGGGCGATCGACAGCACCTGGTCCTCCAGCTGCGGCTGCAGATGCGCCACATCCAGGTTTCGCTTCTGCGACGTGACACCGACCAGGTAGGACGCGTTCCACTTCACCGCGTTCTTGGTATCGAACGGCAGAATCGTGTTGATGATGTTGTTGGTGCTTGTGCGCGCGTCCAGATTACGGCGATTGGATGTCGACTCCATGGGCAGGTCGTCCACGGTGAAGTCCACATGCCGCTGTACCTGGTAGACGTCGGCATCGTAATAGGTCTTTTGGTCTTTGCCGCTGCCCGTTGTGTAGCGACGCGTCTCGATCTCGGCTTCTCCGGCAATGTCAGCGCTCGCGTTGATGTCAACGATCATGTACGGCAGGTAGACGCAGGTGACGTTGTCGGGCGTGAACTCGTCCTTGAAGGCCTTAAGCGCGAACAGGCGGCGCTTGGCCACGAACTGGCGAATACGCGCGACCGCGTCGTCTTTTTTGATGTGGAAGGGCAACAGGGCGTCAGGCACTGCGCCGTTGGCTACCTGTTCGTTGACACCAAACACGTGGCGGCACCAGTGGCAACGCGCGGTCATGGCACTTTCGGTGTTGACCGTCACCTCGGCCCCGCAGCCCGCGCATTTGAAGCTCTTCAGGCTGGCCGCATCGGCAGCGATGTCCTGGGCACCGGACGCAATGACCGTGTCCTTTAGCAGGTCGATGCCCTCGCCGAGCCCGAACGCCTCCTCAACCCGCTCGCTGTGCCATTCGTTGCGGCAGTACAGGCATACCAGCAGGTCGGTGCCGGCCTTGTGCCGAACGTCGGTGGCGCCACATTTCGGGCAGCGGTTCAGGCCATCCTTGAGCTCTTCGGCGGAGGTGTCGATGCCAATTGGATCGCTCGCCAGTAATTCATCCCGGATCGGTTCGGGAAGGGACGCCGGGTCGATAGGGTAACTTCCCGGTGGTGGGGGCACCTGCTGCGGCGATCCCGGACCGCTGGTCTGAGGGTCCGGCGATGGATCGCTGTGTATCGACAAGCCTGTTGCTCCTTTCGCGGCTTAGAGCCCCAGCACCTTGGCTTTGACAGCGTCGTAATCGACCTGCGTGATCAGGCCAAGATCGAGCGCCTCTTTGGCCTTTTTCAATTTAGCAAGCGGGTCTTCCGCAGCTGGAGCAACGGGTACGACTGGCTGTTGCAGGCTGCCGATGCCGCCAAGCATGCTGGTGGCCATGCCAAGGCCCATGACTCCGGCCGCACCACCCGTTTCGCCCGCCGACTGAATGCCCGAAGCAACACTGGCCTGCAGATTGGAATTGCCGCGCGCACCAGCCAGCGCATCGGCACGCTGCACCTTCGTGAGCAATTCCCGTGTGTTGACGTCGTATTCAATGGAAACAATAGCGGTTTTGACGATGACGAGGCCGCGATCGGTTTTCCATTGATAGGCGCTTTCCACCGCACTGGACAGACTCTGGGCAAAGCCAACCGAATCCTGCTGCAACTTGGAGATGCGATTGCCCTTGCCCGGGTCGTTCGTGTAAAGGCTGAAGGCTGGAGCGAGCGAGCCAACGACTTCGTTGAAGAGCTGCCCAGCGGCGGCGTTGTCGAGGTCGGTGAAATCGAAAACCTGGCCAGGCTGCAGGTAGGCGGCCGGCACGAAGTTCTTAACGAACAAGATCGGATCGACAATTTTCAAGGTGTAGGAACCGCGGGTTACCGCACCCACCTGCGTGTTCAGGAAAGCATCGTCCCAATAGATTTCAGATTGCGTGCCAAAACGGTTGTTTGGCAGCTCTTTAAGCGAGACGAAAAACGCGGCCTGCTGGGAACCCGGCTGGCCGCCGAACTTGAAACGCTCCCAGCTCTGCCAGACGAGCGAATCCACAATGCCATCGCCTGCAAAAATCGACTTGGAATTGAGGTCGTCTGATCGCCATTCATACCCGCCCGGCTCGGCCACGAAGCCTGTGACCGCACCTTCCTGGAACAACAACAGCCCGTAGCCCTCAGGCACAACGATCTTCGATCCGTTGGTGATGATGTTCGAGGAACCCTTTGAATTCGAGCCGCGACCGGCATTCGTTCCTTTCGGCACGGCAGCGAACAGTGCCGCCGTTGCCGGTAAACCATCCGGTACTGTGTAAAAGTCTTTCCACTGGTCGGCAAGCGCGCCGCCGACCGAACCCGCCACCGCTTGAAAAAGACCCATGACACTTCTCCGTAGTTTCTGGCTGGCTACCGTGCCTGCCACAGCCACCAAACTATACCCGCGCGAACTTTCGGATCAGCAACCTCAATCACCAGGTGGCGGTGCCTCAGCATCCACAATCCGACGGAAAAAATCAGATAAGCATTTTCAACCGCAGAAAGCCAAGAATGGCTTGTGCTGCGCGGGACTGAGGACATCGTGTGCGGGCAGGTTCGCAAGTTCATCGGCGTCGATCCGCTGCGCGGTACTATTCGCAGGCGCTTGCACCCCCCCTTATTGATGCCCATTAGATTTTCCACCGAACATCGCCACACGTACTGTGTTGTCCGAGTGGAGGGCGAGCCTACGCTTGCGGAGTTCCTAGACTTCATCGAGCGTCTTGGCGTTGAGGCAAGCAAATGGCAGGAGCGCCGCGCACTTGTGGATCTCCGCGCGGTGCGCACGTTGACAACGGCGCAGGAGCACCGCGCGGTGGGACACGCTGTCGCCTGCCACCTGGCCGCCCTGGAGCGCCTCGCGTCGGTCGTGCCGGCAGACCGGCTGACGCGCAACAGTGAAGAGGTTGCGAATGCCTCCGGCGCCAACCTGCGAGTCTTTACCGGCGAGGGAGAAGCGCTGACCTGGCTTCGTGGCCCGTCAGGCGGTCAGACAAGCTGACGTCCGCTTCCGACCGAGACTGTGTGGAAACCCTCTGAGGGGGTCCCAGACGAGAAACGCCGGATCGAGCGATCGACAATGTTCGCAGATAACTCTTACCGCGACGTCGCTCGGCCGCGTTTCCACACAGCCTCTGGCCCGAAACCAGCCGTGCTACCCGCATCTGAAGTCGAACTTGAGGAGCGGGGTAAAGCTAGAGGCCGTGCTCGCGCAGGAAGTTGCGAACGACCGGCGACCAGATGGGTATTCCTTCCATGGCGTAGAACAGCAGGTGGCCGTCGTTGCCGTGCGGCGGGACCAAAACGTATTTGCCCTTGCCACCGGCCCGCTCGAAAGCCGCGTACCACGCGCTTGACGCGGCCGGTCCAAAATACTTGTCGTTCTCGGCATACAGCCAAAGCACAGGGACAACGGTCGTCGCAGCATATTTTGCGATCACGGCGGCCATAGCTTCCGGCGCGCATGGCACGCCGTTCTTACCATTGCCGCCGCGGCCCCCTGCCATATTGACCACCGCTGCAAGTCCGGCAGGAGCCATCGCCGCCGCGGCGAGCGAGGCAAATCCACCCGCGGACTGCCCTGCCAGCACGATGCGTCGATGATCGAGCGAAGGACGGCTTCGCACATAGTCCACCGCCGACAGCACATCGCGAGCGCTTTCGGCGCCCGTCAAGTCAAAGCGCGGACCAGTGGCGCACGAGCCGAAGCTCTCCGCATAGTCGCCGGGAGAGGCGCCATAACCGCGGCGCATGGGTACGAGCACGGCAAACCCCATGCGCGTGAATTCTTGTACTTGTGGGATGAGGCGGTAGCGTCCCATCAGCTCGCGATCACGGGCCCGACCAGGGCTGCCGTGATTGAGGATCACGACCGGGAACGGGCCAGGGCCGGAAGGTTGAAAAAGCGTACCGGTCAGAGGGAACGATTTTTCCTGTGCGGTCGCCTCCCGAAGCGCGATGGTGACGACTTCTTCGCGCAAGCCAGCCGCCAATTCTCGGGGATTGCCTAGACTAGCCTTCCAGGAGTCGTCCTGTGCCTGTGCCGCAAGACAGATCGACATCGCGAGGCTGCACAACTGTCGATGCGATATCCACAATCTCATTGCTCACCTCTCTCGCTCTGGGCCCAATTGTTCAGGGATGAGGCCTGGCGCCCGGCGCCCGGCGCCTTGCCAGAGCCCTCCCGCGTGTGACACCTTGCTCAAGTATGTCTGCTTATGGCGGAAAGCAGCCCTACCTCCTGTCCGAGTCCGTCCGCTTCAATCCGGCTGCTGTGGTGACTCGGCAAATCGCGGAAGTTTGTCGTCCAGGCATGTCCAAGGCTGCGCCCTGGACGTCCAAATATCCAGCATCGGGGCAAACGTGGACGTGTCGTCAAGCGAGGGGAATCGAATGGACGTGAACTGCGAGTTGACATCGCTGCGGGTGAACAACGGGGTGCCGCAGTCGGCGCAAAAACTGCGGGTTGTTTGCCTGCTGCTGCTGCCGCGAACAGAGTAGGTCTTCGGCGTGCCGCTGACGGCAAGATCCGCACTCATCACGACGACGCCTGACGCAAATGGAGCACCACTGGAAGTCTGGCAATCGCGACAATGGCAATTTAGCATTGCGATGGGGGCGCTGGCACATGTGAAGCGGATCGACCCGCAGGCGCATTTGCCGGAGAAATTTGAGCTCATCTCGCGCATTATCGTGACGAGACACGTCGATGGCCTGTACTTCCTGCTGGTCAAGAACGATCACCTGCGCCGCAAGAGTATCCTGACCGCCACAAAATGGAGGCTTCGTGAACGACACATTGCTGTGGATCCTGAGCGGCGCGCTCATCCTGGGTGGTTTCGCCGGCATCGTCCTGCCAGCACTGCCTGGCACCCTGTTCATATTCGCCGGCATCCTGCTGGGCGCGTGGATCGACGATTTCACGCGCGTCGGCTGGGCGCCGCTGGCTTTGATCGCCCTGCTGGCCTTGCTCGCCTGGGTGATGGACTACGTCGCCGCGATGCTCGGCGCCAAGCGCGCGGGTGCCAGCCGGCTGGCCATCGCCGGCGCTGTCGCGGGCACTGTGGTGGGTATCTTCATGGGCCTGGTCGGTGTGTTGTTCATGCCCCTGGTGGGCGCCGCACTCGGCGAGTTCATCGCGCGCCGCCAGCACGGCCAGGCGCTGCGCGTCGGTTTCGCCACCTGGCTCGGCTTGCTTGCGGGGATGCTCGCCAAGTTCGTGCTCGGGTTCATGATGGTCGGGATATTCGCCTTTGCGCTGGTTGTGTGAAACCCCGGTGAGCTGATCAGGCGCATGAGACCTATGTGCGAGGCTCTACCCGCCAAACCCACCTTCGTCGAGAAATCGCTGCTCCTCGGGTGAGGTCACACGCCCGAGCACCGCATTGCGATGCGGAAACCGGCCGAACCGCTCGATGATGTCCCGGTGCTCCACGGCATGGCGCAGCGTGTCCGTTGGCAGGTTCTTCGCCAGACGAACGCACAGCTCCTGATCCGAGAGATCTTCCGAATGCATGAAGGGCATGATGAAAAATTGCCGCAGCTGTGCGTCGGCTTGCTGGTCGAATCCGCTGTTCAAGGCGGCGCGCGCAATCTCACGCGCCTTCGCGTCGGTTGCGAACATACGTGGGTTGCCGCGAAAGGCATTGCGGGGAAACTGATCCAGCAGGATGCACAGGGCCAGGGCGCCCTGCGGCGACGCCATCCAGTGGTCCAGCTCACCCCGCGCCGCTGCTTCGTGGGTCATCAGGAATCGGTCGAGGAAGGCGCGGTCGAAGGCTTCGTCCTTGCGGTACCAGCGAGACGGGCCAGCGTCACGCCAGAAAGCAATCACGTCGTCAAATGTTGAGGGCGGTCCGGTCATGCGTGGATTCTGCGGCCTTTCCGGATCGCAAGAGCCCTCTGGCCGACGCCACAGCCAGGCGCCAACGATCACCATCGTGCCGATGGACGCCACTTGAACCCACGGCTTGACAGCAGAGACCAGGATGATCAGTGAACTCGCGGTCATCATGATGGTTGCGGCCCACTTCGCCTTGCGCTTCACGATGCCGCCCACCCGCCAGTCGCGGATATGGGGGCCATAGGTGGCATGACTTTCCAGCCATGCCGCCAGCCGCGGAGAACTGCGTGCAGCTGCCCACGCGGCCAGCAAAATGAACGGGACTGTCGGGATGATCGGCAGGAAGGCGCCGACAATGCCAAGCAGCAGGGATGCGATCGCCAGCGTGAAGTAGAACCAGCGGATCGGGGCCTTGAGCATCACGGAATTCTGCCCGCGATCGGCCCTTGTGTTGTCTGAGCGACGGCTGAGACGCAGGATATTGACAATTCTCAACTGATATCTCCTTCTGGTCGCGCTACCAGGGCACGACATCGCGCAAACTAGGGGCCGGAGAACCTACCTTGAAAACCTTTCTTATCCCTGTGACCCTGGCGCTTGCCTGCGCCAGTGCGGCTGCTGGCTCCGGCCAGGCTGCTGCGCGAACGAACGCGGGCGCGAAGCTCGCCCAGGACAAGCAGTGCATGCAGTGCCACTCGATCGACAAGGACTCCATCGGCCCCTCGTTCCAGAAAATCAAGGCTATCTACAAAAAAGTGAAAAATGCTGAATCGAAACTCATCGATGTGATGCGTCTCGGCAGCGACGCCCACCTCGGGCCGCTGTCCGGTCGCGCCAGGATGCCTGATGCCACCGAGCGTCCGCCCATCAGCGACCGGGAAGCCAAGCAGCTGGCTCGCTGGATACTGTCTTGATGGTTGGCACGTCATGCGCCCGAGCCGCTGTGAACGACACGCGGGCAGAATCCATCCATGCATCCCCCTTCCCCGCCCGCCAACCCCCGAGATCCGCTGCACGGCGTGACGCTGGAGTCCATCGTTCGGGCGCTTGAAGCGCACTTCGGGTGGGCCGAACTTGCGCTGCGAATCCCGGTGCGCTGCTTCACGCACGACCCCAGCATCAACTCGAGCCTGAAGTTCCTGCGCAAGACACCGTGGGCGCGTGAGAAAGTCGAAGGTCTTTACCTCTTCATGCTGCGCGAACAACGCCGGGGCATGACCGAGCAGAGTCGTACGCCCGACGCTTAACGAACCACAATGAACACGTCCTCCACCTTTGTTTCCGCAGATGCCGATGGCTATGAACAGGTGATGGGACGGTGGAGCCGCCGCCTCGCCCAGCCCTTTCTCGACTTCGCCGGTACACGAGAACAAGAGCGCGTGCTCGACCTGGGCTGTGGCACGGGCCATTTGGCGGCCGCCATCGCAGATCGTGCATGCACTGCTCATGTGGAAGGAATTGACCTCTCTCCCGCCTATATTGCGCGTGCCCAGGCCAGCCACGCCGGAGCGCGGCTTGCATTCAAGGTAGGCGATGCCTGTGCCCTGCCGTTCCCCGACGGCCACTTCGACCGCGTTCTCTCCCTGCTGGTCTTGCACTTCGTGCCGCGCTACGGCCAGGCGATCGCCGAGATGCGCCGCGTGGCGCGGCCCGGCGGCGTGATTGCCGCGACGGTATGGGATGCGCGCGGTGGATACGTGGCCAACCGGATGTTCTTCGACACCGCGGCCGCGCTCGACGCCCAGGGCGCCGAACGCCGCGCGCGCAACCTCACGCGCCCTCTGACGCGTCCCGGACAACTGGCGACAGCCTGGCGCGCCGCCGGCCTTGAAGCAGTCGAAGAAACATCGCTGTGCATCCGCATGGAATTTGCGTCATTTGACGACTACTGGGCACCCTACATCGGCCGCGACGGGCCGGGTGCGGAGTATGTGCAGTCGCTTGAGATGGCGCAGCGCGAACGGCTTGAGGCTGCGGTGCGCGCCGCGTACCTCGATGGCGAGCCGGACGGACCGCGCTCGTATGCGGCGCTGGCGTGGGCGGTGAAGGGTGTCGTGCCCACATCCGGGGGTTTGCCAAAGCAGCCGGATTAACCGGCCGCTTTCCAGTTCGGCACGCACAGGGCACCTTGTGGGTGATACCCATAGGGGCATTTGTTGGGGTCCGTGCTGCAGCCTGCCAGGACGAGGCAGGCGATCAGGCAAGCCCATGTATGAAAACCCATCGATGACCCCTTTATCAAATGTTTCCCGAAGGACCCTCGACCAACCCTAGGCTTGACCGGTCTGCCTGATCGGGTCGATCTCCAGCAAATCGACGACAGACTCGATCGAGGCGGGCTTGACCAGGTGCACATCGAACCCCGATTGTCTGGCCCTCGTCCGGTCGTGCTGCTGGCCCCAGCCGGTCAGTGCGACGATGAGGCATCGGTCGTGGTCAGGGTTGCGCCTCAGTGCGCGGGCAACCTGATGGCCGTCCATGTCCGGCATCCCCAGATCCAGCAGGATGCAGTCGGGTCGCATGCGTTGCGCCGCCTCCAGACCGCTTGCTCCGTCGTAGGCGACTTCCACATGATGTCCGGTCAGGTTGATGGCTCCGGCAATCGTATCCGCCGCGTCCCGGTTGTCGTCGATCACCAGCACCCGTTTGGGATGGCGGGTGCGCAGCGGCTCACTGCCGGCGCCGGATCCCATCAGGGGCTCTGCGGCCGGCGCCAATGGCAGAACCACCTGCATCGTCGTGCCCGCGCCGATGCCGCCGCTGGCTGCGCTGACTTCCCCGTGGTGCAAGGCAACGAGTTGCCTGACCAGGGCCAGGCCAATGCCCAGGCCGCCCCGTGCGCGCCCGATGGTGTGGTCCACCTGCGAAAACAGCGTGAAAACGCCTTCCAGCATTTCAGGGGGAATGCCCGCCCCGTTATCCCTGACCGTGACGATTCCACGCTCCTGAACAGAGGCGACTTCGACCTCGATGTCTCCGGCTGCCGGCGTGTACTTGATTGCGTTATTCAGCAGGTTGTCAACGACCTGCTTCATGCGAACGGGGTCCGCGCTGACCCACACAGGCTGAGCAGGCACACGAAGGCTCACCTGGTGCCTGGAATCCCTGATGTCGCCGCCCGCCGCATCGACGCTTGCCTGCGCGATGGCGCGCAAGTCAACCCGTTCCAGCTTGATGTTGATCTTCCCGCTGGTGATGCGCGAGACTTCCAGCAAGTCGTCAACCAGGCGCACCAGGTGGCGAGCCTGCCTTTCCATCAGGTCCAGCATTCGCGTGCGGGATTCGTCCCGGGTCTGCGGGGATCGCAGGATCGCAATCGCGCTGGAGATCGGGGCCAGCGGGTTGCGCAACTCGTGGGCCAGGGTGGCCAGGAATTCGTCCTTGCGGCGGTCCGCGTCGCGCAGGGCCTGCTCTGCCTCCTTGAGCGCACTGATGTCGGTGGAAGAGCCGAACCAGCGCGTGATCTCTCCGGTCTGGGGGTCGCGTTCCGGCTCGGCCCTGACCAGGAACCAGCGATAGACGCCGTCGGCGCGGCGGATGCGATGCTCGATCGAGAACGTCACGCCCAGGCGCTGCGCCTCGCCAAATCGCAGCAGGGTGGCAGCCGCATCGTCCGGGTGGACGAATCGACTCGATACGTTGGCCGCCGTGGATGCGGGGTCGTGCGGCTCACCCGTGTAGTCGTGCCACTGCCGGTTGAAGAACAGGGCGCGACCGGCGTTGTCCGTGATCCAGATGATCTGCGGCACGGCGTTGGCCAGCAGCCGGAACGAGCGCTCGCTCGCAAGAACTTCCTGCTGCGCACGCGCCTGCTCGGCCGCCGCCCAGGTTCGTTCGGCCACGTCGGTCGCGCCTTCGATGTCTTCTTCGGTCCAGACGCGGGGCTGATCGTTGTGAACGCTGAGCACAATGGTCAGCTTGCCGGCCTTGACCAGGGGTATGGCCAGATTGGCTCGGACCCCTATGCTGGCGTACGCCTGCATGTGGTCGCGGGTCGCGGGGTCCGTGGCGACGTCCGGCACCACCATGGGCTGTCCTGACCGCAACAAATCGATGATCCCGGCGCCGAAATCCTCCAGAACCCGGGGTTCGCCGGCGATGCTCTGGTGCCCGGGAGCGACCCACTCGTTGCGCACAAGGAATGTTCCGCGGGCGTCGTCAACCTCCACGTACATGAGCCGCGATACGTTGAGCCGCTGCGCCAGCATTTGCAAGGCAGTGCCCACCACCTGATGAGGGGATCCCAATGGCCTCAGCGCGTCCGCCAGCTCCAGCTGGAATATCTGTCGTTCGTGGTTCCGGCGCAGCGCGTCCTGCATTCTCCAGACCTCGGTGACATCGCGGGTGCGATGTGAGATGCACGCCAGCGCGCCGGAGTCGTCGACGATGGGCGTGTTCAACGCGCTCCAGTACCTCTCCTCGAACACTTCGAGTCCGTCCGGCCCGGCCACCCGGATGGGATAACGCTGCATCGGCATCTCATCGGGCAAACCCGTGGCAATGACCCGCTCCAGTGAGCTCCTCAGGGCTGGGAGTCCCGAATCCCCGGAATCGTCGGGGTTGCCGGGGAACACTTTGAAGAGCGGCTTACCAACCAGATCTTCCCGTCTTCTGCCTGCGACCTTCAGGAACGATTCATTCACGGCAAGAATCACCGGGTCGCTGCTTGCCGAGAGGATGTATTCGCCGACAGGCGAGCGGTCGAAAATCGATTGGTAGATCGAGGAAGAGAGCATGTACGACGCGAGCTTCAAGCGACCCGGATACGTTGGTCCTGAACTGGGCGATGGTACAGCGCGATGCGACGGCAGCGACCGGTACGTCCGGTCGCTGCGCATTCGTAGCGGCGATACAACTCAGCTATGGGCCGAGTCGTATGCCTTTTGGTTCCATCTCGGGTGGCGCTTCAGAACAGCACCATGAAGGCGATGATGACGATGAGTGGAACACCGAGTAGCCAGGCAATAACGGGCATGGAAGTCTCCTTTGGTTGATGATTCAACGATACCGTCCGTGCCTTCACGGCTGGGCCGGACGATGGCGCTACGGCCGGTAGGGGACTGCCTCGTGCTGATGTGGGCAGGTCTCGCGCAGATGAAAATCCCAACGATGAAGTCAATTCTTGAAACCTCCCGGCGCCACCCTTCTGCCGTGCTGCTGGTGGTTCAGCTCCTGGGCGTCCTTGTTTATCCTTTCGCGGAAAACACACCTGGCGGTCACATCGCGCTGAACATTTTCGGCCTTGTCGTGCTCGCCTTCACCACCAACATGGTGAGAACAACGCGTGGATGGACATGGCTGAGCATTCTTCTTGCAACTGCCATCATCGTCTTGCTGACGCTGCAGATGACACGTGACGTCGCGAGTTTGCTGCCCTGGTCGTCGGGGCTGGAAGCCGTGTTTTATTTCTACGCGGCAGGCAGTCTCATCAACTACATGATGAGCGACCGCAACGCCACGGCTGATGAGTTGTTTTCTGCAGCCGCGACTTTCACCCTGATTGTCTGGGGCTTCACCCACCTGTTCGTGATGACCCAGGCGCTCCAGCCGCACGCCTTCCTGGAGCCGGGCTCCGGGGTTGCGCCACGCACCTGGTCTGAGCTGAACCACTTGAGTTTTGCGCTGTTGACCAGCACTGGAATGGGTAGCGTCATTGCCATCTCCGCCCATGCGCGCGCCCTGGCAAGCGTGGAAATGATGGTCGGACTCATGTACCTGGCTGCGGTGGTCACACGGCTCGTCAGCTTCACCGCGCGCCCGTCCGACGAAACGCATCGCAGGGACAAGTGATTCCGGCATGGCGAAGGCCTTGTTGTGCCTCGCGATGTGGAAAGCCCTCAGGGGTTCCGGGCGGTATACATTCCAGACATGTTGCGTGCGCACAATGATATTTCGTCGACTTCCGCACGCCGATCGGCGCCTCCCGTTGCGCCCCAGACCCGGCCCCGCCCCGATTCCAAATCCAATGCCACTCACACTTTCATCGCGCGTTTCACGCAAGGCAGCCCTGGCGCCGGAACTCGCTGCTTGCCAATCCGCCCGACACATCGACACATCGCTCTGGTCCAGGGCTGGCACTGCACTGATCGCTCTCGGGCTGGCCGCATGCAGTGAGCAGAAAGCCCCAGCCGTTGCCCCCGCGGCACCGCCGGTCGGCTATGTGGCCGTCGTGCTCCAGACGCAGGGACTCGACACCGAACTGGCCGGGCGCACCCTGGCTTCGCAGAGAGCCGAAGTGCGGCCCCAGGTGTCCGGCATCCTGCAAAAGCGCCTCTACACTGAAGGAGCGACGGTCAGGGCGGGCCAGCCGCTCTACCAGATCGATGCGCGCTCGCTGGAGGCGGCCGTCAAGAGCGCCGAAGCTGCATTGGCCAGGGCGCGTGCGTCCGCGCAGACGGCCCGTACCAACGCCGACCGCAACGCACAGCTGGTCAAGATCGATGCGATCAGCCGCCAGGTGTTCGACGAGAGCCAGGCCCAGGTGGCCCAGTCGGCCGCCGACGTGGCCGTCGCTCAGGCCGCGCTGGACAACGCCCGGATCAACCTGCAGTACAGCCGTATCCTCGCGCCGATCAGCGGCCAGACCGACTTGTCGGCGGTGCTGCCCGGCTCGCTGGTCACTGCCAACCAGACGCAGCCGCTCACCACCATCAGCCAGCTCGACCCCATCCATGTTGACATCACCCAGTCGAGCGCCGAACTGCTGGAGCTGCGGCGCCAGTGGCAGGCAGGCGCCTTCGGCAAGATCGAGGCGCGCGGCGCGCCGGTGCGCCTGGCGCTCGAAGATGGCAGCCTGTACCCGCACGCCGGCAGCCTGAAGTTCACTGGCGCCACGGTGAGTCAGACCACCGGTGCCATCACCCTGCGCGCCGTGTTTCCCAACCCGGACGGCGTGCTCTTGCCGGGCATGTACGTAAGGGCGCGCCTGTCCACGGGCAACTCTAGTGAAGCCATCGTGCTGCCCCAGCAGGCGGTGCAGCGCGACCCGGCCGGCAAGCCCAGCGTCCAGGTCATCAATGAAGCCAACAAGATCGAAAAGCGCCCCATCCGCCTGGGCCAGGCACTGGGCACGCGATGGCTGGTGCTCGATGGCCTGAAGGCCGGCGACCGCGTGATGGTCGATGGGTTTCAGAAAGCGCGGGTGGGCCAGGCGGTGACGCCGGTGCCGATGCGCGTGGACGGCAATCGCGTGGTGGAGGCGCAGGCCTCGCCACCCGCAGGACCGTCATCCGCTTCCGTTCCACCCAGGCCCTGAACGCACCATGGCTCATTTCTTCATTCATCGCCCGGTGTTTGCGTGGGTCCTGGCTATCGTGATCATGCTCGCAGGGGCGATGTCGATCTTCACCCTGCCGCTGGAGCAATACCCCGACATCGCCCCGCCTCGCGTGTCGATCAACACGACCTACACCGGCGCCTCGGCCGAGACCGTGGCCGACTCGGTGACGCAGGTGATCGAGCAGCAGCTCAAGGGCATCGACAACGTGCTCTACATGAGTTCGACCAGTGACTCGGCCGGCCGCTCGCGCACCCAGCTGACTTTTGCTCCCGGCACCGACATCGACGTGGCCCAGGTGCAGGTACAGAACAAGCTGCAGACCGCGATGAACCGCCTGCCAGAGGCGGTGAAGAGCCGCGGCGTGTTCGTGAACAAGGGCGGTCAGGACAACCTGATGACCTACGTTTTCACCTCGCCTGACCCCTCGGTCACGCAGGTGGCGATTGGCGACTACATCACCAGCAATGTGGTGGACGTGATCGCGCGGGTGGATGGCGTGGGCGACGTGAACGTGTTCGGCACCAACTACGCCATGCGAATCTGGATGGACCCCGGCAAGCTGCAGCAGTTCGCGCTGATGCCTTCGGACATCGTTGCTGCGCTGAATTCGCAGAACGCGCAGGTGTCCGCCGGTCAGCTGGGCGCCCTGCCGGCGGTCAAGGACCAGATGCTCAACGCGACCATCACGGCGCGCACCAAGCTCAAGACAGTAGACGAGTTTCGCGGCATCGTGCTCAAGGCCGCTGCCGACGGCTCGCTCGTCACGGTGGGCGACGTTGCCCGGGTGGAGCTGGCCGCCGACAACCTGACGGTGAAGTCGCGCCTGAACAACCAGCCGGGCGCCGGACTGGGCGTGATTCTGGCCGACGGCGCCAATGCGATGGCAGTGGCCACCGCCGTCAACGCACGCATGGCCGAGCTGGCGCCCTTCTTTCCCGACGGCATCACCGGCGTCATCAGCTCGGACAGCACACCCTACGTGCGCGCGTCGATCCGGGAAGTCGCCATCACACTGACCGAAGCCATGCTGCTGGTCGTGATCGTGATGTACATCTTCCTGCAGAACATTCGCGCCACGCTGATCCCGGCCATCGCCGTGCCGGTGGTTCTGCTGGGCACCTTCGGGGTGCTGTCAGCGCTGGGTTACTCCATCAACATGCTCACCATGTTCGCCATGGTGCTGGCCATCGGACTGCTGGTGGACGACGCCATCGTGGTGGTGGAAAACGTCGAGCGGGTGATGCACCAGGAGGGACTGCCCGCCAAGGAGGCGACCATCAAGTCCATGGCCGAGATCACGCCTGCGCTGGTGGGCATTGGCCTGACCTTGTCGGCGGTGTTCATCCCCATGGCGTTCTTCACGGGCTCTGTCGGGGTGATCTACCGCCAGTTTTCCGTGGCCATCGTTTCGGCCATGGCGTTCTCGGTGCTGGTGGCACTCACCCTCACCCCGGCGCTATGCGCCACGCTGCTCAAGCCCACCGAGCACCTGCACGAGGGCGCCCCCCTGCGGCCTGGTTATCGGGGCTGGCTCGACCGCTTCTTCCGGTGGTTCAACGCCGGCTTCGAGCGCAACGCGGCGCGCTACCAGGGCGTCGTGGGCCAGCTGCTGCTACGCGGCAAACGCGTGCTGCTCGTGTTTGCCCTGATCATCGGCGGTGTGGTGTTGCTGTTCCAGAAGCTGCCGACATCGTTTCTTCCGATCGAAGACCAGGGCTTCATTTCGGCCAGCGTGACCATGCCGGCGGGCTCGTCGGACGCCCAGCTCGAGGTGATCCTGCAGGACGTGACCCGGTATTTCATGGCCCAGCCCGACGTACTGCGGGCCTTCACCGTGGCCGGCAACAGTGGCAACCAGAGTGCGGGCAACGTGTTTGTGCGCCTCAAGCCCTGGGACGCCCGTCCGGATGCGAACCAGTCCGCCGAAGCCATCGCGAACAAGGCGACCCGCGACCTCGCCCGCATCCGCGGGGCACGGATCTTTGTGTCGCAGCCGCCCGCCGTTCGGGGCCTGGGGTCGGATGCGGGCGTGAACTTCATGCTCAAGGACATCAATGGCCTGGGCAATGACGCCTTGCGTGCCGCCAAGGACCGCGTCATCGAGCTGGCAAGCCAGCAGCCTGAGCTGGCCAACATGCGCACCACCGACTTCGATGTCACCTCCGAGCTCAAGGTGGTGATCGACGACCGCAAGGCGGCAGCCCTGGGCTTGTCAACCAATGACATCAACAACGTGCTGTCCAGCGCGGTGGGTGGCTCGTACGTGAACGATTTCGTGCACAACGGCCGCGTCAAGCGCGTCTACGTGCAGGGCGATGCGCCGTTTCGCATGCTGCCCAAGGACATCGGGCAATGGACCGTGCGCAACCGCACCGGAGACATGGTGCCGCTCTCGGCATTCACATCGACCGCATGGAGCGCCAGCGCGCCTCAGCTGCTGCGCTACAACGGCTCGCCCGCGATGGAGATGGTTGCCAATACCGCCCCTGGGGTCAGCTCGGGGGATGCGATGCGCGCGGTCGAGGCGATCATGGCGCAGATGCCGGTGGGCATCGGCTATGAATGGACGGGGGCTTCGCTGCAGGAGCGTCAGTCGGGCGCCCAGGCGCCGCTGCTGTATGCCGTCTCTATCCTGTTCGTTTTCCTGTGCCTGGCGGCGCTCTACGAAAGCTGGAGCGTGCCCTTCTCGGTCATCCTGGCCGTGCCGCTGGGCGTGGTTGGCGCCCTGCTCGCCACCTATTTCCGGGGCATGTCCAACGACGTGTACTTCCAGGTCGGCCTGCTCACCACGGTGGGTCTGGCGTCCAAGAACGCAATCCTCATCGTGGAGTTCGCCGTGCAATTGATGGACCAGGGCAAGGGCGTGTTCGACGCCACGCTGGAAGCCGTGCGGCGACGGTTGCGGCCCATCCTGATGACCTCGCTGGCATTCGGATTCGGCGTGCTGCCGCTGGCCCTGGGTACCGGACCCGGCGCGGCCAGCCGGCAGGCCATCGGTACAGCCGTGCTCGGCGGCACCGTGCTTTCCACCCTGCTGGGCCTGTTCTTCGTGCCGGTGTTCTTTTTGCTCGTGCGCAGCTGGGTCATGCGTAAGCGGGGCACCGATGCCGCACCGGCGCTGGATGCCACGCCACATGCCACGCCAAGGCTGGCTCCCGAAGGAGACGCCTGATGCGCCGGGATATTTCTTTTACCCGGCGGCTCAGTGCCTTCAGCGCGCTCACGGCGCTCACCGCATTCCTGTCAGGCTGCGCGCAGTCGCCCCCCGCGATGCCTGACGTACAGGGCGTGGTTCCTCCGGTGCTGGGCCAACCCCTGCCGGTGGCCGATGCCAGCAGTGCGGCCATGCAGAGTGCCGCACGCCTGGCCTGGGTACAGCACCCGGGTCTGCGCGAGTCGATTGCACAGGCGCTGACTCACAACCGCGACCTGCGCGTTGCCCTGTCCAATATCGAACGCGCGCGGGCGCAGTACGGCATTACCAGTGCCTCGCAGCTTCCGACCGTGGCCGCCGCCGCGCAAGGCAGCCGCAGCCGCACATCGGCCGACCTCTCGAGCAACGGCTCCTCGACCTCCAGCCAGTACACCGCGCAACTTGCAGTAACCAGTTTCGAGCTGGACCTGTGGGGGCGTGTGCGCAACCTCAACGATGCAGCGCTCCAGCGGTTCCTGCAGTCAGAGGCCAACCAGCTCAACGTGCGGATCACGCTCATTGCCGAGGTCGCCAACGCCTGGCTGAACCTGGCCGCCAACCAGGCGCGGCTGGCCCTGGCCCGCGACACGCTGGCAAGCCGTGACAAGGCTTGGCAACTTACAGAGCAAATTCATCGACTCGGTGGCACCTCAGGCCTGGTGCTGGCGCAAAACCGCATCACCGTGGACACCGCGCGCGGCGAGGTCGCAGCCTTCAGCGCGCAGGTCGCGAGGGACCGCAACGCCCTGGATGCCCTGGTCGGCAGCGGCCTGAATCCGGACTGGCTGCCCACGGCCGCGACGCTGCGCAGCGAAGCAACGGCCCCCGCGGCCCTGATGGTGCTACCCGCAGAGCTGCCGTCCAGCCTGCTTCTGGAGCGCCCGGATGTGCGCAGCTCCGAATACAACCTGCAGGCACTGTCGGCCAACGTCGCGGCGGCGCGCGCAGCGATGTTTCCCACCATCAGCCTGAGCACCAGCATCGGCCTGGGCAGCCGTGAACTGGGCAGCCTGTTTGGCGGCGGCAACAACATCTGGAGCTTCGGGCCGCAGGTCAGCTGGCCGATCTTCGATGGGGGTCGAGCTCGCGCAGCCGTGGACGTTGCGCAGGCCGACCGCGACATCGCCGTCAGCCAGTACGAGAAATCCATCCAGACGGCGTTCAGGGAAGTCGCCGATGCGCTCGCCGAGCGCGCGCAGTGGCAAGAGCGCCTGTCGGCGCAGCAGGCAGTGGTCGATTCCAGCGCGCGTGCATTCGAGCTTTCCGAAGCACGCTTCACCTCCGGCGTGGACAACTACCTCACCGTGCTCGATGCGCAGCGCAGCTTGTACGCCGCGCAGCAGACGCTGATCGGCCTCAGGCAGTCCGAGCAGGCCAACCGCGTGGCGCTATGGAAGGTGCTGGGCGGACAGCTTTAATCCGCGTAGCCCGGCATCTCCCGGTCCAGCACGCGCATCATCGCTGCGAAATAGAGTGCTTCACGCTCGGCCTGTGAATGGCTGTTGTGGGGGTTGGGCGCCTCCACCCTTTTGACCATCGCCTCGTCCAGCACCGCCAGGGGGCGGCCGGTGGACATGGCCAGGATTTGCGCCCGGCAGACGCGCTCCAGTTTGTACAGGCGCCGGTAGGCCTGCGCAACGTTGTCGCCCACGGCAATGACGCCATGGTTCTTCATGAACATGATGTGCCGGTCGCCCAGCGCGCGAGCCAGGCGTTCGCCTTCGCTCAGCGAATCGGCCAGTCCGGTGTAGCCGTCGTCATAGGCAATGTTTCGCGTCAGGAATGCGGCAGTCTGGCTGCCGGGCAGCAGGCGGTTGTCCTGCAGCATATTCAGCGCCAGCGCCCAGGTCTGATGGGTATGCAGGATCACGTTGGCGCCGGTGATGCGGTGCAGAGGCGCATGAATGCTCAGCGCGCTGAGTTCGAGGCTGCCACTGCCTTCAAGCACTTCGCCCGCCTCGTTGAACACGATGAGGTCGCTGGCCCTTGCCTCGGACCAGTGAAGGCCAAAGGGCAGCACCAGGTAGCGATCATCGTGCCCGGGGACGCGCATGGTGAAGTGGTTGTCGATGCCCTCTTCCAGATCGTCGTACACCGCCAGGCGGTTGGCCGCAGCCAGGTGGACCCGGGCGCGCCAGATTTCATCGTTGGTTTGACTCATGGCGCAAGGGTACACGGGTTGGCCGATCAATCGCGCCTGTCGAGATTCCAGGACGGGCGCTAGGATGGCGCGGTGCGACCTACCGAATCATTCCAAGCACATCCTGCGGTCGCCTGGCTCGCGGCTCTCGCCGTTCCCGCCATCGCGACGGCGGTAAGTCACGCCCTGGACGGGCGCCTCTCGCTGGCGGGCATCTCCATGATCTTCATGGTCGCCGTGGTGGCTACGTCGGCGGGTTTGCCGCGCACCCAGGCGGCGGCCTCCGCCCTGGTCTCTGTCACGGCCCTCAATGTAGGGTTCGTGCCGCCGCGCGGGTCCATGTCGGTGGACGAGGGCGAATACTGGTGGATCCTTGCCGCCATGCTGGGGCTCTCGTTGGGGCTGAACGCCGTGCTGGGCTCACTGCGAGCCAGGCGCAAGGAGGCCGAAACCGGACAAGCGCGGGCCTCGCAGCTTCACCGCCTGGCAGAGGCGATGGCAGGCGCGGGCGGGTTCGATGCGATGGCGATGGCCGCCGCGGCCTTCCTGCGCGAGGCCACGGGACGCCCATGTGCCATCCATGTCACCGAGGGCCACGGTCTGGCTGCCTACGCCGCCGCCCCTGAAGGCGAGCCCTTCGACGAGCGCGCCGCCGCCTGGGCCATCGGCAACGGCCGGCCGATTGGCGCGGGGACTTTGAACTGGCCGCAGCTGCCGCTCTGGTGCGCTCCATTTGCCCGCGCGCGGGGCATCGGCGCCGCGCAGGTGAAGCTCGCGCCGCACGAGGCACCGGCGCCGGCCGAGTGCGAGCACTGGTTCGCCCTGGTCCGCCAGGCCGGCCTCGCCCTGGAACGTGAGCGAGCCTCCGAAGCTGCCGTCCGCGCAGAGCAGAACGCGAAGGCGGAGGTCGCGCGCAACACGCTGCTTGCGTCGCTCTCGCACGACCTGCGCACGCCGCTGGCCGGGATCGTCGGAAGCGCGAGCGCGCTGCGCGCCCATGCGACGCAACTGGGGGCTGCGGAGCGCGACAAACTCCTGGACAACCTGGAGGGCGAGGCGCGCGACCTCGCGTTGATGGCCGACAACATCCTGCAAATCGCACGGCTCTCCCAGCCGCAAAGCGAGCTGGCCACACAGTGGGAGTCGATCGAGGACGTGCTGGGCGCCGCAGTTGTACGCATGCGCAGACGCTGGCCAGACGCTTCGATCCGGCTGAACGTGCCCAGGGGGCTGTCCCCGGTTCAGGCCGAAGCGGGGCTGCTCGCCCAGGCGATCTCGAACCTGGTCGATAACGCGGCGCGACACGGGGGCAACCCGCCAGATGTGTCGGTCCAGGCCGGCCGCAGCCGCGACGGCGTCTTCGTGGCGGTGCGCGACCGCGGCCGGGGCCTGCCGCCGGGCGAACCTTCCGAGCTCTTCGCCAGGTGGCGCAAGGGCCAGGCGAGCCGGGCCGGCGGCTCGGGTTTGGGGCTGGCCATCTGCCAGCTCGTCGCCGAGGCTCACGGTGGAACGATCAGCGCAAGGCGCTGCGAACCCGGAAGCGAATTCCGGATCGACCTGCCCGTGCGACGCGTGCCCGAGGAGCTCGAGTGAACCACCCATCGGTACTGGTGGTTGAAGACGACGCGGGGATCTCGCAGTTTGTCTGCGCGAGCCTCAGCGCAGCAGGCATGTTGCCCCGCGCAGCCGCATCGGTCGCCCAGGCGGAACGCGAGCTGGCCAGCGAACGCGCCGACCTTCTGATCGTGGATCTGGGGCTTCCCGATGAGGACGGCGTGACCTTCATCGCCAGGCTCAGGCGCTGCGACTCCACGCCTATCCTTGTGCTGTCTGCGCGCACGAAGGAATTCGAAAAGATTGAAGCGCTTGACGCCGGCGCAGACGACTACCTGTCCAAGCCATTCGGCGTGGGTGAGCTACTCGCGCGAGCCCGGGCCATGTTGCGCCGCGCCGGTGCGGCCCCCAGGCCCGCTGCGGTGTTCGCGGTGGACAAGTTGAGCTACGACCGTGGCGCGCGCGCGCTCACGCTGCGCGGAGAGCCCGTGCGGCTCACGCCGCGCGAGGCGGCTCTCTTTGAAGCATTGGCCGAACGCCCGGGCAGGGTTCTGACCCACCGCCAGCTTCTTGCCCGGGTCTGGGGAGCCGATCAGGTCGACCAGCTCCACTACCTTCGCATCTACATGGGGCATCTGCGCGCCAAGGTCGAGGATGACCCGGCCGAGCCTCGCTATCTGCTCACCGAACTGGGTGTGGGCTACCGCCTGGCCGACGAGTAAGCGGCAGGCACCTGTCCAGGGGGGAGGCGAACGCGTTTTTTATGTGTTTTTATGCGTTTTTTATGTGCGTGCCGCGACAAACGGTCATGCCCACGACACCTTTCGTTGCGCGCGGCTACCCACCGCCCCATGCAGAACACAACAAAGACATCTTTAGCCGCGCTCACCGTGGGTGCCTTCGGCGTCGTCTACGGCGACATCGGCACCAGCGTCCTCTACGCAATCAAGGAGGTGTTCGGCTCCGGGCACGTTCCCTTCACGCCAGACAACGTCTATGGGGTGTTGTCCATTTTCTTCTGGACCATCACGGTCATCGTCTCGCTCAAATACGTGTCGCTGGTGCTGCGGGCGGACAACAACGGCGAGGGGGGACTGGTCGCGATGCTCGCGCTGGCGTCGCAGGCGGTGAAAGACAAGCCGAGGTTGCGCTCCTTCCTGCTGCTGATCGGCATCTTCGGCACCTGCCTCTTTTACGGGGACGGCGTGATCACGCCTGCCATCTCGGTGCTTTCGGCGGTGGAGGGACTGGAGGTGGTCTCACCCAGGTTCAAGGACTGGGTGATCCCGCTGACGATCGTCATCCTCCTGGCGCTGTTCTCGGTGCAAAAGCGCGGCACCGCCGGCATCGGTAAGTTCTTCGGCCCCATCACGCTCGTCTGGTTCCTGACGCTGGCGGTCCTGGGCCTCTCGCACATCGTCCACCGCCCCGAGATCCTGTTAGCAATGAGTCCGCACTACGCGCTGGGGTTCATGTTCGCCCAGCCGGGCACGACTTTCATCATCCTGGGCGCAGTGGTCCTGTGCGTCACAGGAGCCGAGGCGCTGTACGCCGACCTGGGGCACTTCGGCAAGAAGCCGATACGCATCGCGTGGTTCTCGGTGGTGATGCCCTGCCTCACCCTGAACTACTTCGGCCAGGGCGCGTTGCTGCTGGCGCGCCCCGAAGCGGTGAAAAATCCCTTCTACATGATGGCGCCCGAGTGGGCGACGCTGCCCCTGGTGGGCCTGGCGACGCTTGCCACCGTCATCGCGTCGCAAGCCCTGATCACCGGCGCGTTCAGCGTGACCAAGCAGGTCATCCAGCTCGGATACCTGCCGCGCCTGCAAATCCGGCACACCAGCGTTCGCGACACGGGGCAGATCTACATCCCCGCCGTGAACTGGGGATTGTTTGTCGCAATCGTGGTGGCCGTGGTGCTGTTTCGCTCGTCGAGCAACCTGGCTGCCGCCTACGGCATCGCCGTCACGCTCGACATGCTGATCACGACCGTTCTGACGTTCTTCGTGATCCGTTACGGGTGGGGCTATCCGGTGGCGTTATGCGTCGCCGCAACCGGTTTCTTCTTCGTGGTCGATCTGGCGTTCTTCAGCTCGAACCTCCTGAAATTTGCCCAGGGCGGCTGGTTTCCGCTCGCCATCGGCGCGGCGATTTTCACACTGATGACGACGTGGAAGTCCGGGAGAGCGATTCTCCACAACAAGCTGCGCGAGCAGTCCCTGCCGCTTGTGCCGTTCTTGGAAAGTGTTTTTGCCTCGCCGCCCGCCCGTGTCGAGGGGACAGCCATCTTCCTGACTGCGGAAGAGGGAGCCGTCCCCAACGCGCTTTTGCACAACCTGAAGCACAACAAGATTCTTCATGCGAAGAACGTCTTTGTGACCGTCCGCTCGCACGAGGTGCCCTGGATCGCGCTCGACAAACGCACGCAGGTCACGCCGCTGGGCAATCACTGCTGGCAAGTCGTGCTGCACTACGGGTTCAAAAACGATCCGAACGTGCCCAGGGCCCTGGGGCGGCTGAAAGACTTCGGATGCGATCTCGACCCGATGGCGACCAGCTATTTCCTGTCGCGCGAAGTCGTCGTGCCTACCATCGGCGGCGGGATGGCGCCGTGGCGCGAAAAACTGTACGCACAGATGCATCACAACGCCAGCGCCGCGGCGGACTTTCTGGGGCTGCCGAACAACGCGGTGGTTGAACTCGGCTCCAAGATAGAAATTTGAACCGCAGGGCGATTGCGGCCGCATTCAGCGCCAGCGCTGGTCAGGGGGCACGCTCAGGCAGGCTGCAATTTCGCTTTGCGAATGGCCTGCGTGTATCGATCAATTTCGGTCGTGTAGAAGGTGGCCAGCTGGGGCGCGGGCATGGGCGCGGCGAGCGGGACGCCGGCCAGCACCTGCAATTGCTGCTGGACTT
>JAZKFD010000059.1:0-27738 GCA_040386635.1 Pseudomonadota bacterium | reverse complement strand
GGCATGGGCGCGGCGAGCGGGACGCCGGCCAGCACCTGCAATTGCTGCTGGACTTCCGGGTCGGTCAGCGCAGCCAGCACGGCTCGCGAGATGGCCTGCGTCAGCGGTGCCGGGGCCGATGCCGGAATGAACAGACCCGCCCACGAATCGACTGTCGTGAAGCGCGGCATGCTGCGCGACTCGGCAAAGCTTGGCACCGCAGGAAACACCGGCGAGCGGGTGCTGCCGGTCACCACCAGCGCCTTGGGCTTGCCGGTGGCGACGCGGCGGGCCATGTCTCCGTTGGCAGGCAAGAGCACCAGGTCGATATGACCACCGCTCAGGTCCTGCAGCAGCGGCGCGCCGCCCTTGTAGGGGACATGGTTCATGGGCATGCCGACAGCGTCTGCAAAAGCCTGACCGGCGAGGTGGTAGATGCTGCCGACGCCGACCGAGCCGTAGCTGAGCGGCTTGTCCGGGTTCGCCTTGGCCCATGTGACCAGTTCATCGAGGTTGCTGGCCGGAAGGTCCGAGCGCGCATACAGCGCGAGCTGCGACCGTGACAGCATGGCCAAAGGACGGAAGTCCTCAGGCTTGTAGCGAGCCGATTGCAGCGTCGCCGGCGCCAGGATCATCTCGGTGGGCGAGCCCAGCACCAGCATGTCGCCGGCAGCCGCCCGTCCCAGCACCTTGGTGACCGCAATGCTGCCGCTGGCTCCCGGCAGGTTCTCGATGACAACAGTGCACCCCAGCTCCTTGGCGATGCGCGGAGCAACGGCGCGGGCGTAGAGATCTGATACCCCGCCGGCCGGGAAGGGAACCATGATCGTCAGCACCGAGGGAATGGCTGGATTGGCGGAATTCTGGGCGTGCGCCAGTGAGGCTGCGCCCAGGGCGGCAGCGGCGGCAAGAAGGGTGCGGCGTTTCATGAGGGGGTGCTCCTGGAAAGGGACGGTTGCGGGGAGAAATCAGGTGTGCCGATATCCGGCGGATCAAGCGGAAAGCGCCGGCACAGCGCGCGAACGGCGTCGGCCGCACCAGCGCTCGGCTGCTGGCCAGCAGCCAGGGCCTGCGCGGTGTCAGCCACGATGCCGGCAATGATGACGCACTCGGCCTCGCCCATCCCGCGCGTGGTCAGGGCCGAGACCCCCAGACGCAGGCCGTGGGCATGCTGGAAATCCCCGTCGCCCGGCACCGGCACGGCATTGCAGCCGATCTGCAAAGTGTCGAGCGCTTTAACCAGCGGGGCCGCATGCAGCCCGAGAGCCCGCAGGTCGGCGACGACGAAAGGCACGTCGGTGCCGCCGGTGAGCTGCGCGATTCCGCGGGCAGACAGTGAAGAGCCCAGGGCCCGCGCATTGCGCAGTACCTGCACGCTGTAGGCGCGATACGCAGGCTGCATCGCCTCGCCGAACGCTACCGCCTTGGCGGCGATGATGTGCATGAGCGGCGTGCCCTGCAAGCCCGGGCACAAGGCAGCATCCAGGCGTGCGGCCAGCTGCGGGTCGTTGCACAGGATCAGGCCGCCGCGCGGGCCGCGAAAGTTCTTGTAGGTGGTGGTGGTGACCACGTCGGCATGCGGCACCGGATTCGGAAAATGCCCGGTGGCGACCAGACCGGCCACATGCGCCATGTCCACCAGCAACCGGGCGCCGGCCTCGCGCGCAATGGCCGCGAAGCGCTCGAAGTCGATGCTGCGCGGATAGGCCGAGGCGCCGGCAATGATCAGACGTGGGCGATGCCGCCGCGCCAGCGCCAGCACCTCGTCGGGATCTATCAGGCCGGTGCGCGGGTCCACACCGTAGTGACGGGCTGTAAACCAGTCGCCCGACAGCGTTCCGGCAGCCCCGTGGCTGAAATGGCCGCCAGCCTTCAGGTCCATGGACAGCAGCGTGTCGCCCGGGCGCAGCAGCGCCAGCAGCGCGGCCTGATTGGCCTGCGTGCCGGAGTGCGGCTGCACGTTGGCAAAGCGCGCGCCAAAGAGTTTGCAGGCGCGGTCGATGGCCAGCTGTTCCAGGGCGTCAACGCTTGCCGATGCCGACAGGAAGCGCGCACTGGGGTAGCCCTCCACCGTGGTGTCGGCCAGCACGCTGCCGCTTGCCTGGCGCTGCGCCAGGCTGATGTGATTCTCGGAGGCGACCAGCTCCAGCCGGTCGCCCTGGCGCTGCGACTCCTGCGCGATCAGCGCCGCGATCTCGGGATCGAGCGCCTCCAGCGGCTCGCGCAGCAACTGAGTCATGCAGCGACTGGCTGCGCGGGCGACAGGGGCTGCGCAGGCGATCCGGCCACCACCGGCTGCAACAGGCAGTCGTCGGCCAGTGCCCGCAGCGGGCGCCGGTCGCGCTCATGGGCCATCTCGGGAACCTCGCGCGTTGCCTGGTTGCTGCAGGGGTTGTAGATGACCGAGAAGATCCAGCGCGACCACGGCGACACGTTGGCCGACGACACGTGCAACAGGTTGTCGCCGAAGATCAGCAGCGTGCCGCGCGGGCCCTTGGCAGACACCATGCCCAGTTCATTGACCAGCGAAGTCACCGCGTCGCGGGGCACTGTCCAGAGCTCCCATTTCTCGCCATCCACGCTCTTTTGCAGCGGAATCTCGCGCTTGTGCGAGCCCGGCACGAACATGAGCGGGCCGTTGAATTCGGTCACGTCGTCCAGGTGGATGTGGAAATTGAGCGCCAGCGGCCGTGGCACGCCGTCGCGGTTGTGGTGGGTCGCGAAATCGGTGTGCCACTCGAAGCCGCCGCCGTCGAAACCCGACTTGAGATTGATCTTGACCTGCTGGGCATACACATCCTCACCCAGGATCTGGGCGGCGGGCTCCAGCATGCGGGGATGACTGACCAGGCGCCGGTACAGCTCGTTGCGCCGTTGAAGCGACAGGATATTGCGCACCGTCTGCTTGCCGGCCTCACGCGGGTTCTCGGGCCGCTGCTCGGCCACCATGCCGGGCACTTCGGCCCGCAGCAGTTCCACTTCTTCGGGCGTGAACACGCCGGGAAGCACGAGAAAGCCGTCTTCATCGAGGCGGCGCAGTTGTTCGTCAGTCAGTCGCATGGTGTCCTTGAAAAAATGTATGGTTGCCAACCCGCCTTAGGCGTGCGGGTCAGTCGTAGATGGGCTGGCCACGCTGTGCGTGCGCGCCCTGCAAGCCTGCCAGCGCCAGGCGCACCAGCTGGTGCCCCCGAAACAGCACGGCCTCTTTCCAGTCGGCGGTGTCGGGATAGAACTGGCGGCGCAGTGCCTGCTTGATGGGTGCGGCCTGCGGCCCGGTCGGGTCTCCGTATAGTTGCAGCCACTGATCGGCGCGCAGCGCCGCGCGACCCCGTTCGCGCTCGTAAGTGCCGAACTCCAGGGTGCCAAAAGTCACGCTTGCGTGGGGCAGTGCACGTGTCACGCCGAAGTGGGTGGGGCCGTCCTGCACCATCGGCAGCGACTGGCCCCGGCGAAGTTCCGACACGCCGTCGCCCCAGAACTGCCGCACCCGTTTGGCCGCATCCGTCCCGGGTTCGTGGTCTGACATCAGGTCACCGTAACCGTAGGGGCCCAGGCCGGTGTGGAAGTCGATGCACGTCACATCGGTTGCCTGACCGAGATGATCGGCCATCACCGCGTGAAGCGTGCGGTTGGACCAAGTCGGACCGCTGCCGCCATAGAACAACCCGTGCGGATCGATGAACTGGCCGCTGGACAGTGCCCGGTAGAAGGCGACCTCCCCGACCTGCTGGCGATACCGGGTGAGCACCGCTTCAGCCTCGGCGGCCTCGGGACCGTCCAGGCGCAGGGGCACCAGCGCACTGGCGATCTCTGCGTAGCCGGGGTTCCTGGGCAGCGGCTGGCTCCAGTCCAGGTAGTTGCGATTGAGGTCCACGTTGTCTTCGTTGACCCGCCGCAGCCAGGCAAATCCGTAGGGATTGATGGCGTGGACGAACAGCACCGCCGTATCTGCTGGCAATTGCTGATGCAGGCCGGAACGAAGCCAGTGCACCTGGAATCCCGAGCCGCAGAAGCCCTCCACTCCGTGGGTGCCGGACAGCACCATGACAACCTTCGAAGCGCCAGGGTCCCCGAGCCAGGCGCTGTCTGTGTGCAGGGCTTCTCCGCGCGGACCGCGGGCCGGGCACTCGTGATGCGCCAGTTGGGCTCCCGCCTTGGTGGCAGCCTCCACGAAGGCGGCTCGTGCCTGTTCATAGTCAGCGGAAAAGGCGGCTTCAGCGTGCTGGGGTGATACGTTCATGCTGGGGATCAGTGTACGGATGTGCTTGCAGTCAAAACTGTCAAATCTGACCACGGAAAGCTCTTGAAGGAGCGGAAACTGCCACAATCAGGTCTATTTCTGAAGCTTAATTGCCCTTCAACTCCCGGCTGAAACATGAAGTCATTGAGCGCGACCCTGGACCGAACCGATCTGAAGATCCTGTCGCTGCTGCAGCAGGACGGCCGGTTGTCGAATGTGGAACTGGCCGAGCGGGTCGCCCTGTCGCCCACACCCTGCCTGCGGCGCGTCAAACGGCTGGAGGATGATGGCGTCATCGCCTTCTACCGGGCTGAGCTCGACCGAAAAAAGCTGGGGCTGGGCGTGACGGCCTTCGTCTGCATCAACATCGCCGACCATGGCCCCAAGGCGACCGACCTGTTCCTGTCGAGCGTGGAAGCCATTGACGAGATCGTCACCTGCCACGTGCTGTCCGGCCAGTTCGATTTTCTGCTGGAAGTGGTGACGCCGACGCTGGACCACTATGCGTCCGTCATGCTGGACCGCCTGGGCGGCCTGCCCGGCGTGAGCGCCCTGCAGACCAGCTTCGCGCTGCGCACGATCAAGCTGGCACGCCGCCTGCCACTCGCCCACCTCGGGAGCTGATCAGGGTGCGTTGCCGGAACTGGCGTGCGCGCAAGCGCTGACAGGCGTGGGGTGCCGCCTACGGCTGGGCAGACCTGTTGGCTCTCCTGCAGTGGGGCATACGGAGGGCATTGCGCCCTTCAAATCCTGCGGATACTTCATTCATGAAATCCGCAATCACCACCTTCCGCTTACGCCCCGTGCTCTCGCGCGACGCGCTGGTGCTTGCAATCATCTCGCTGCCTACGCTGGTGCTCTCCAGCCTGGATGGCTGCACCCGTGGGCCGTCGGTGACATCGATTGTCCTGGCCAACCTCGGCCTGTTCGTCTGACAGGCTGCCGGATGCTGGCTGCGGGCGAACAGCGTGTAACCAACACCGCCCACCGGGCGAATGACTGCAGGTCCCAACTATCTTGCTGTCATGACCCATCCCATTCATCGACGTGAGGTCCTGCAGCTCAGCCTTGCCATGGCGGCTGCTTCCGTTCCCGTCCTGGGCAGTGCACAACCGGCTGCCCCATGGCGCGCGCTTGAACAACGCGCCCGGGGGCAGAAAGTATTTTTCAACGCCTGGGGCGGCAGCGAGCGGACCAACGCATATCTCCAATGGGTTGCGCAAGAACTATCACGTCACCACGGCGTGCAGCTGGAACACGTCAAGATCACCGATACGGCAGAAGCCGTGAAACGCGTTCGCAGCGAGAAGGCCGCCGGAAAACTGCAGGGCGGCTCGGTGGACATGGTCTGGATCAACGGCGAAAATTTCCTGACGCTCAAGCGCGAAGGTCTGCTTCACGGACCGTTCACGCAGGGCCTGCCGAACTACCGCTGGGTCGATGTGCAGGGCAAGCCCACGACGCTGACCGACTTCTCCGAGCCGGTGGACGGCATGGAAGCGCCCTGGGGCATGGCGCAACTGACTTTTTTTGCCGATCGCACGCGGGTGCCGGAGCCGCCGCGCAGCATGGCCGCGCTGCTTGAATTCGCCCGGCGAAATCCGGGACGTGTGACTTATCCGCGCCCACCCAACTTCCACGGCACCAGCTTTGTGAAGCAGGCACTGGTCGAACTGAGCCAGGATCGCCGTGCGCTGTATCAACCGTTCGCAGCGGCTGCGTTCGCTGGTATGACGGCGCCCTTGTGGGAATTCCTGGACGCGTTGCGCCCGCATTTGTGGCGCAGCGGCAGGCAGCATCCGCAAAACGCCGCAGCCATCCGGCAGATGATGGCTGACGGCGATCTGATGATCAGCCTGACCTTCAACCCGAACGAAGCCGCCAACGAAATCGCTGCCAGGCGCCTGCCCGAGACGGTTTACAGCTGGCAGAACAGCGCGGGTTCGATCGGCAACACCCATTTTCTTGCCGTGCCGTTCAACGCCAGCGGCAAGGAAGGCGCGCAGGTTGCCATCAATTTCATGCTTTCGGCGCAAGCGCAGGCACACAAGGCCGATATCAGTGTGTGGGGCGATCCCACCGTGCTCGCGGTCGATCGCCTGCCGGCATCCGAACGCGCGCGCTTTTCTGCGCCGCCGCGCCCGGGACAGCTCGAAGTCGCCACGCCCGTGATCCTGGAGCCGCACGGCAGCTGGGTCGAGCCGCTGGAGCGCGAGTGGCTGCGGCGCTACGGGCAGTAGCAAGGGCTAAACGCAGCCGGGTCGCCGCCGCTGCGGCGGCGCTGGTGGCTGCGCCCTTGCTCTGGGCAGCTGCCGCTGCCATCGCTGCGGGCCTTGATGGCGCGGCGTGGCGCGCGCTGTTCGAGCAGGCGCAACTGCCCCGCGCAATCGGCCTTTCCGTGCTCACCGGCCTGCTCGCCACGGTCATTTCCGTGGCCCTGTCGGCATGGCTGCTCTCGCATACTTTCGCCACCGCACGCTGGGCGGCGGCCACGCGCTTCCTGGCGCCGATGCTGGCCGTGCCACATGCCGCCTTCGCCATTGGACTGGCTTTCCTGATCGCGCCCAGCGGATGGCTGCTGCGCGTGCTCTCGCCGTGGGCCACCGGATTCACCTCGCCGCCGCCCTGGTCCACCACGCAGGACCCCTGGGGCCTGGCACTCGTTGTAGCGCTGGTGGGCAAGGAAGTGCCGTTTCTGTTGTGGGCTGCGGCAACCCAGCTGCAACGCGCCGATGCCGGTGCGCGGTGGCGGCGCGAGCTGGCGGTCGCCCGAAGCATGGGCTACAGCAGCCAGGTCGCCTGGTGGCGCGTCGTGTGGCCACAGCTGTGGCCCCGGCTGCACGCGCCCCTGCTGGCGGTGCTGGCGTACAGCCTCACTGTCGTGGACATGGCCCTCATCATCGGCCCGGCCTCGCCGCCAACGGCTGCCGTGCTCGCGTGGCAGTGGCTGCTGGACGCAGACGCCGCCGTGAATGCACAGGGCTCGGCGCTGGCCTGGCTTCTCGCGCTGGTGGTCGCCGTCATGGCGGGCGCGCTCTCGCTGCTGCGACGGCATCTGCGCTGGCGAAGCCGATGGGTCGGGGGGCAGCGCGGTCGCGACACGGGCCGCTCATCGGCAGCGGCGCCGCTGATGGGGCTGGTCGCGCTCTATGCCGCCGTGCTGCTCGCCACGGGCGTGGGAAGCATCTCGGGCATCTGGCCCTTTCCCGCCGCGTGGCCGGTTTCCTGGAGCATGGAAGGGTGGCGCTCGGTCGCCGCGAGCTCGGGCACCTTGCTGACTACATTCGCACTGGCGATCACCAGCAGCGTCTGCGCACTCGCATGGGCACTGCTCTGGCTTGAGAACGCGCCGGCCCACTGGAATGCAGCGCTGCGCCGGCTGGTCTTTCTTCCGCTCATGCTGCCCCCAGTGCTGTGGGTCATCGGCCTGCACCGGCTCACGCTGGCCTGGGGGCTCGACACGCAATGGACCGGCCTGTGGCTGGCCCATACACTGGCCGCCCTGCCCTACATACTGATCGCCTTGAGCCCTGCCTATCTCGGATTCGAAACGCGGTACGAGCACGTCGCAGCGTCGCTCGGACGCGGCCGGCTCGCCTTCCTGCTGCACGTCAAGTGGCCGCTTCTGCGGGCCAGCCTGTGGGGCGCGCTGGCCGTCGGTTTTGCGGTGAGCATCTCCCAATACCTGCCGACCCTTTTTATTGGCGGTGGGCGCTTCGACACCGTCACCACCGAAGCCGTCGGGCTCGCGGCGGGTGGCCAGCGCTCGGTGCTCGCGGCATACGCATGGCTCCAGTGGCTGCTGCCGGCGCTGTTCTTTGCTGTCGCCGCATGGGCCGGGCGGCCACGGCAATTTGCGCGGAGCGCGGCATGACACTGGCAGTCAGGGTGGACAGCCTGCGCGTGGCCGGCCAGCTGCTGATCGAGAACCTGGCGTTCGAAGTGCCGCCCGGCACGGTGCACACGCTGATGGGCGCCAGTGGAAGCGGCAAGTCGAGCCTGCTGGCCGCCTTGTGCGCAACGGCCGCCGAGGCGGTGCAGTTCCAGGGCAGCGTGGTGCTGGACGGGCAATGCATCGACACCTGGGATACGCGCAGGCGCCGCATTGCCATCCTGTTCCAGGACGATCTGCTGTTCGCGCACATGACGGTGCGCGAGAACCTGCTTTTTGCAGTGCCGGCCGGGCCCCGGCGTGAGCGCGAGGCAGTCGTTTCCCAGGCCTTGCTTGACCTGGAGATGCCGGAGTTCGCCCATGCAGATCCCGCGACGCTTTCGGGCGGGCAACGTGCCCGCGTGGCGCTGGTCCGCGCGCTGCTGGCACAGCCGCACGCACTCTTGCTCGACGAGCCCTTCTCGCGCCTGGACGCGGCGCTGCGCGAGCGCATGCGCGACTTCGTTTTTGCGACGGTGCGATTGCGCCAAATCCCTGCCCTGCTGGTCACGCATGACGAAGCGGATGTGGCCGACCCTGCGGCGCTCACGCTGCTGCGCACGCCTGGCGATGGTGGGACGGCTGGCTAGGCGCTCGGTGCTTCTCGCCCGGCCGATTCGGCGAGCCTGGCAAAGAAGTCATTGAAGATCGCATCGCGCTGAACGCCGTGGGCCTCGCGCATCAGGTGCCGCCCGGCGGCGGACTGCCAGCGACGCTGCGCATCCAGACTCGGCGTGCGCACCAGCTCACTGGGCACCCAGCCAGGATCGAGCAGCCAGGCCACGCAGATCAGATCCCAGATCACCCAGCTGTAGGGCTTTGAGGTATCGATCGGCAAAATCGACCAGAGCGGATTGTTGGTGAACAGCTGGTGCAAGGCATCGCCGATCGCACCCTGCCCGCGCACGTAGCGTTCCACCTCGGCCAGCGACAGCCGCAACTGCGCGCCGATCTGGTAGCCCGGCAGGTAAACATGCGGCACGCCACTGTCAAGCAGCAGCTGGCTGGCCGCGAGATCCTGCTCCAGGTTGAACGAATCATTGACATGCGGCGCCGAGGTCGGAAACCCGCTGGTCCAAACGACGACGATGCGCTCGGCGATGTCCGGCGCGAGCAGCAATGCACTGGCGATATTGGTGACGCAACCGAGCGCCAGCACGTACAGCGGTTCGTCCTGTGGGGAGCTTCGCGCAGCGGCGATCAGGTGGTCCGCCGCATCGCTGCGCCGGGGCACGCCGGGACCACTGAGGTAGCCCTCGCTTCCGCGCAGCACGCGCGATTGCGGCGCAACGCCGGTCAACGAGAACACGCGCAGGATCTCGTCGTAGCTGCGGTGCATTCCGTCTGACGGCGAACTGAAGGGCGGCGCGTCGCGCGGTGCGTGTGGCAGCAGGTGACGCCGGTGCGCAAAAGAAAACGGCGCTGCGTAAACCGCCTCGATCCGCAGCCGCTGTGGCGACAGCAGCGCCCAGGCGAGGGCGAACTGGTCGTCGATTTCGTTGGCGGTGTCGGTGTCGATCACCAGTCGCACCGGCCCTGTCGGCTCAGCCAGTCGCGCCTTGTACCAGTCGTCGTCGCGCCGGATCGTCGGGTTCATGTGTGCTCCGTGGAGGTGGGCGCATCCTGGCCCGCCATCAGTTGCTGGTAGCGCAGCCAGTCAGCGGGGTCGTCCACGTCCCACAGGGGCTCCAGTTCGATCCAGCTTGCATCTGCCGCACGCAGGCGATCACGTGTTTGCTGCAGCACCTGCGCCGTACTCCATGCAATGGATTCAAATGCCTCCGGGATGGGCCGTCGCATGCCGAGCAGCACGTAGCCGCCGTCGATGGCCGGGATCAGAACAACGTCGTGTTGATCGAGCGCCCTTGCCGCCTGCTGGAGATGACCCGGCGCCATGAGCGGACAGTCCGTGCCGATAATGAGCAAAGGGGTTTGAGCGCACGCCGCGCCTTGCACACCGTAGGTACCGGGTTCGAAATGATGCTCCATCGCCCGCCGCAGGCGATCGCCCAGGTCGCCTTCGGCTTGCTTCAATTGCTCCACATCGCCGCGCCGTGCAAGCGCCCGAAAAAACACGTGCCGGGTGTCCGGCGCACACCACAGCCGCACCGCGCCCAGCGCCGCCTGCCGCGCGAGGTACACGGTCTGCAGGGTGAAGCGGCGCTGGGCGCGGGCAGCCGCCCTGGCGCCGATGAGGGGGGCGAGTCGCGTCTT
Organism: Pseudomonadota bacterium; assembly: GCA_040386635.1. Taxonomy (GTDB): domain Bacteria; phylum Pseudomonadota; class Gammaproteobacteria; order Burkholderiales; family Burkholderiaceae_C; genus Ramlibacter. The sequence goes on along the minus strand of JAZKFD010000059.1, from coordinate 17,374 downwards.
GGCCAGACCGGCAACGGGTGCCTTGGCCATGATGGCGACCGTCACTGCGGTGCCCGTTGCTGGCGGCCTGCGTGCGTAGCCGTACAGATCCGCCAGTGCCTGCGGCGGCGTTCCCAGGAAGTACAGCGCACGCAGCCGCCACATCAGCAATATCGTCCCCACGACGCCATTCTTTTCCCAGCGCCGGGCCGATGTGACGGCAGGCGGACGCAGGCACGCCGGTCGCCCGAATCGCCTGAGCCCGGTGGTCAGGGCAATGTCCTCCATCAGCGGAATGTCTGGAAATCCGCCAAGCTGCTCGAAGACATCGCGCCGGACAAAGATCGCCTGGTCGCCGGTGGCGATTCCACTCAGGCGTGATCGCAGGTTGATGAGGAAGCTGGTGACGCGCAGCAATGGGTGCCGGCTGTCGATGCGCACATCGAAGCGCCCCCACGCAGCCCCTGCTGCAACAGCGGAGGCAACAAGCCGGTCGGCATCCGGCGGGAGCTGGGTGTCGCCGTGCAGAAACAGCAGGATGTCGGAGCGGCCCCCCGCCGCGCCCGCATTCATCTGCGAGCCGCGTCCGCGCGGCGCGAGCAACACATGGTCGGCATGCCGGCACGCCAGCGCCCAGGTGGCATCAAGGCTGCCGCCGTCCACCACCACCAGCTCGGCACCGCGCGCGCGCAGGTCGTCAAGCGCCCGCAGCCGCGCGCCCAGGCTCGCACCCTCCCCCAGCACCGGCATCACGATGCGCATTGCCGTCATCGGGCAAACGCCGCTTCAAGCCATCGAAGCTCCTGCTGCACCCGCGCGATCGATGACGGCGACAGGTAGTGATCCACCCGGTTGCGCACATGCGCGACAAGAGACGAATCGCTGTGGACCGTGGACCAGTCCTCGCCGGCTTCCGGACGTTGAACAGGCAACGATGACAGCACGCGCCACTTGCAGCACCAGGTGAGCGACCACAGCCACATCGCATGGCGCAGCGCAAGGTGCCACGGCTTCGCAGCAGCAGCGAAGTCGGAACCCACCGCCTGTGTCCAGGTTTCGTAGAAGGCATGGACCTGCTCATGGCCCAGGACTGCCTGCGAATCCAGGTCCCAGGTCGTTGACGTGTACAGCGTCGCATGTGCAAGGTCCAGCCCGGCATAGCCGTATCGGCACTTTTCCAGGTCCACCAGCACGGCCTCCCCCGACGAACGAATGATGAAGTTGCCCGGGTGCGCATCGAACGCGATCAGATGCAGGGGAGGCCTGCCAGTGCGCAGCGCCAACTGCCGCAGTGCGATGAGCTCCTGCTGCAACAGGGCACTGACCTCCGGGTCCAGCCTGGCCGCAGGCAGGTGACGGGCCTGTTCCAGGATCTCCTCCACCAGAACCTGCAGCGGATCGGAGGGCGACGCCAGCGGCATCCGCTGGGCTTCGGGTGGCACCGGCAACACGTGGATGGCACCGAGCGCCTTTGCGATGGAGGAGAGATCGCGCGGCAACAGCGCAGCACAGCCGGCGATCTCTTCGACCAGCAGCGCCCCGCGTGGCAGCAGATCTGACACGGGCAGCACGCCATGCAGTCGCGGTGCATGGCCCGAAGGCGCAGCTCGCTCGAAACACGCCTGCTGGTGCGCAAGGTTCGCCGCGGGTTCAAGGCCCAGCTGGCTCTGTTTCGGGATGCGCGCGAGCAGGCCGGTGCCCTCCAGCCGTACATGGTGATGGGCCAATCCCTTGTCCAGCAAGGGCTCGAGCGCCGCACCGCCCCAGGCGGAATGCGTGGCGAGCTCGGCGCTCAGGCACGCCATCAAGGCACGCAGATCTGTCGTCATGAATGCCTTGAAGCGGACGTTACCAACGCAGCAGGCGCCTTCCCAGGACGGCTCCGGATACCATCGGGACCAGCATGCCCAGCACGTACCACACGGCCAGGAACGGAACCTGCATTTCGGCGCAATGCAGCGCGTAGGCGCAGGCACCGGCAGCCCCTGCAAACAATCCGGCGGCGGCTCCCGCCAGCGACAGCCGGGTGGGCGCCAGTTCCCGTACCGCCAGGAAAGCCAGTGCGAAAGCAGGCACCGACACCAGCGCGATTCCCGCCGAACACGCCAGCCAGCTCTGACCCAGCACGAGCGGGAGTCGCTCACCGGCCGGAGCACCCATCAGCACGATGGCGGCAACACTCCAAAGAAGCCCAAAAGCGAGCAGGACCGCAGCAGGCACACGCCCCAGGCGGATTCCGGGATGGCCCAGGCGGTTCAGGCCGACCAGCGCTGCAAGCGCAAGGCTGGCAGGAAACAGCAACTTCAGCCAGAACACCGGCAACGACGACGCGGTGACCAGGTCGTCGCGCGGCCCCATCAGCAGCAGCACCGCGGCGAACGTCAGAACGGCCCCGATGCCGAGCTTCAGAAGAAAACGTCTGTCGGCCTGCGCGGGATGAACCGGCGACGCATCGGCTGCCAATCCGGCGATCAATTCGGGTGTCTTCATGGCGGTCCTTTCAGCTTCGCGACCAGGGCCTTCAGGCTGCGATGGACGCCAACCTTCACCGACGCCTGCGACATGCCGGTGGCCAGTGCTGTCTCTGCGACCGAGGCGCCTTCAAGCTTGATCATCACCAGTGCGCGGCGCTGCCGTTCGGGCAGGGACTGCAGGATCACGGCCAGGTCGCGGCGCGCCTCGGCGGCTTCTGTGTCCGAATGCGCAAAGAGATCGAGATGGTCGTCCAGTGGATCCTGGAGCACCTCGCGCCGCGAGCGCGCGCGCAGCAGGTCGATGAGCTTGTAGCGGGCGATGGTGTGGACCCAGGCGGTCAGCGGTTGCCCGGGCCGATAGGTGTGGCGGCTGTGGTGGATGGCCAGCAAGGATTCCTGCACCATGTCCTCCACTTCGTCGGGCAGCCGCGCCATCCGTTTCCTGAAGAACGCCCGCAGATGCGTACTCAGGGCCGTCAGGAACTGCTGGTAGGTGACCGGGTCGCCATCCAGGGCTGACACAAACTGCTTGCGCAGATGCTCTTCAGTCGCGTCAGCCCGTTCCTTCCAGTCCATTCGTCGTTCTGCCCCGCGGGTTACAGGCATCACCAAAAATGCCCGTCTGCATTTTGCATGGAGCAGGCCAGGTAACTTATCGCCCCTGTTCAGCGAATGGGCACCATGACCCGAAGAAAAGCAATCATCGCCGCGCTTGCCGTGGCTGCGGTCCTGGTGTTTTTTATCTTCGACCTGCACCGATTTCTCAGCTTCGAGTACCTGAAGCAAAGCCAGGGCGCGCTCGCCACGCTGTATGACACGCGCCCGTTGATGGTCACGGCTGTGTTCGCTGCGGTGTATGTCGTGGCAACCGCCCTCTCGTTTCCCGGCGCCACGATCCTGACGCTGGCAGCGGGGGCCATCTTCGGACTGGGCTGGGGCACGGTGCTCGTTTCCCTTGCCTCCAGCCTGGGGGCGCTGCTGGCTTTCCTGGGTGCGCGCTTCGTGCTGCGCGACAGCGTACAGGCGCGCTTCGGCCAGCGCCTGGCCGAGATCAATCGCGGGATCGATCGCGACGCAGCGATGTACCTGTTTACCCTGCGGCTGGTGCCGCTCATCCCGTTTTTTGTCATCAATCTCGCGATGGGCCTGACCCGCATCCGCGCCTGGACGTTCTACTGGGTGAGCCAGGCCGGCATGCTCGCCGGCACGCTGGTGTATGTGAACGCAGGAACACAACTGGCCAGTCTCGACTCGGCTCGCGGCATCCTGAGCCCGGCGCTGATCGGATCATTCGTGCTGCTGGCGTTCTTTCCGTGGATTGGGCGCGCTGTGGTGTCGCTGGTGCAGCGCCGCCGCGTATACGCGCGCTGGCGATCGGTGCGCCCGCGCAGTTTCGATCGCAACCTCGTCGTGATTGGCGCGGGCGCCGCGGGTCTCGTGTCGGCCTATATCGCGGCTGCCGTGAAGGCGTCGGTCACCCTGGTAGAAAACCACAAGATGGGCGGCGACTGCCTCAACTACGGCTGCATACCGAGCAAGGCGCTGATCCGCAGTGCCACGCTGGCGCACCAGATGCGACAGGCGGACCGCTACGGCCTCGAAACGGCGACGCCGACCTTTCGCTTTCGCGCCGTGATGGACCGGATTGCCGAGGTGATCCGCCAGATCGAGCCGCACGACAGCATCGAGCGATATCAGGCAATGGGCGTGGATGTCGTGCAGGGCCACGCAAGAATCGTGAACCCATGGACGGTGGAGATCACCCGGGCCGATGGCTCGACAGACTCGATTACCACGCGCAGCATCGTGATCGCGGCCGGCGCCAGGCCGCTGGTGCCGCCCCTTCCGGGACTTGAAGGCGTCGGCTACCTGACCAGCGACACGCTGTGGGAGCGCTTCGGCGCAATGGACGAACTGCCGCGCCGCCTGCTGATCCTGGGCGGTGGCCCGATCGGCTGCGAGCTGGCGCAGGCCTTCGCCCGTCTGGGGGCGCAGGTGACGCAGGTCGAGATGGCGGGGCGATTGTTGGCACGCGAGGACGACGACGTGTCTCAATATGCCCTGCGTTCGCTGGCGGCAGACGGCGTGCGGGTGCTGGTGGATCACAAGGCCTTGCGCTGCGAAGTGGTCGATGGCGAGAAAGCCCTGATTGCACAGACTGCGGGGCATGAAGTACGCATTGCCTTCGACGCCATCATCTGCGCGGTGGGCCGCGCGGCACGGCTGACCGGGTACGGCCTGGAGGACATCGGAATTCCCGTGGATCGCACGGTGGAGACCAACGAGTACCTGCAGACGCTGTACCCCAACATCTATGCGGCTGGGGATGTGGCGGGCCCCTACCAGTTCACCCATGCCGCCTCGCACCAGGCCTGGTACGCGACCGTCAACGCGCTGTTCGCGGGACTGCGCAGCTTCAAGGCGGATTACCGGGTCATGCCGTCGGCCACGTTCATTGACCCGGAGATTGCGCGCGTCGGCCTCAACGAGCGCGATGCAAAACAGCAGGCGGTGCCTTACGAAATCACGCGCTACGGCATCGACGACCTCGACCGCGCCATCGCCGACGGCGAAGCGCACGGCTTCGTCAAGGTGCTCACCGTGCCCGGCAAAGACAAGATTCTGGGTGTCACGATAGTGGGCAGCCACGCGGCAGAACTGCTCGCCGAATATGTGCTGGCCATGAAGCATGGGCTGGGCCTCAACAAGATCCTGGGCACCATCCACACCTACCCCACCTGGTCCGAGGCGAACAAATACGCAGCCGGACAGTGGCGCAGGTCCCATCAGCCACGTCGCCTGCTCGAGTGGGTGGGCCGCTATCACGCATGGAAGCGCAGCTAGGCGATGACCCCGACTCAACACCACCCCCGCATGTTGCCCACCCGCCGGCAAGCCCTGTTGCTGGGCGCAGCAGCCGCACTTGCGCATCGCGGTGCGGCTGCTGCCGGCCCGCTGTCGGTGCCCGGGTTTGCGGCAGCGCCAACCGGCTCGGGGATTGCTGCGGACTGGAAACATCAGGGCCTGCCCAAGGTGGAACGGCGCAACACGTTCGATATCGTTGCCGACGCGGGCCGGCAGGTGCTGAGGGTGCGTTCTTCGTCGTCGGCTTCGTCCCTGCTCGCCCGACCTTCCGGGCAAGCGTCGCCGAAAACCTCTTTGCAGTGGCAATGGAAAGTCTCGCGCGCGGTCGCCGGATCGGACGTGACGATCAAGCAAGGCGATGACTACGCCGCGCGTCTGTACGTGCTTTTCGACCTGCCCTCCAGCCGCCTGTCGCTGGCCGACCGCCTGCGTCTGCAGGCCGCTCGTGCGCTCTCGGGTGCCGAGCTTCCTGCGGCGGGTCTGTGCTATGTCTGGGGCCGTGCGCAGGCGCCGGGCATCACCGCCTGGAATCCCTATAGCGATCGGCTGCGGATGATCGTGGTGGACAGTGGCGACGCATTGGCCATGCAATGGCGCACGGTCCGCCGCGACCTGCGCCGCGACTGGGACGAGGCCTTCGGCGGTTCGATGCCGCCAATCAGCGCCGTCGCCGTGGGCGCTGACACGGACAACACCGGCGAGTCGGTTGAGGCGTGGTTCTCCGATATTGTCTTTTCGGAGCTCTCGTGAAGCGGCTGGTTCTGGCTGGCGGCGGTCACGCACACCTGCAGGTACTCGCGCAATTCGGCGGGCGGCCGCCCGAAGGCTGTCAGGTTGATCTGGTATCGCCGCACGAGCATCAGATTTATTCGGGCATGCTGCCGGGCTGGATCGCTGGGCACCATGCGCTCGAGGAATGCGTCGTGCCCCTGCGACCTCTGGCAGATCGCGCGGGAATCGCATTTCACCTGGCAGCCGCGACGGACCTGGACATGACCCGCAACACGCTGCACTGCGACGACGGGGGATCGTTGGACTTCGACGTGCTGTCACTGGACGTCGGCCCCGCGCCCGCACTGGAGGGGTTGCTGCTGGCCTCCGCGGACGTGCTGCCGATCCGGCCGCTGGCCGGACTCGTCGAGGCCTGGCCGCGCCTGATGGAGCGCATCGCAGGCCGGTCCAGTCCGTTCCACCTGGTCATCGTGGGCGCGGGCGCGGGCGGGTTCGAACTGGCCCTGTCGGTCCACCACCGGGCCATGCGCGAGGGCTGGGCGCACCTCAAACTGACCCTGGTCGGCTCGGGTGCAACACCCCTCGAAGGCGCGCCCGAGCGCGCCCGCAAGATGGCCATGGCGCTGCTGGTGCGGCGCGGGATCGGCTGGCAGGGGCAACGGCGCGTCGAGAGTGTCCAGGCCCACGAAGTCAGGTTCACCCGCCAGGCGCCACTGCACTTCGACGCCTGCTGGCTTGCCACCGGCGCGGCTGCACCTGAATGGCTGCGCGGCAGCGGCCTGGACCTCGACGCGAGGGGCTTTGTCCGTGTCACAGATCGTCTGGCCTCGGTCAGCCACTCGCATGTATTTGCCGCTGGCGACGTTGCGGCCCTGGATGTGTCGCCGCCCTTGCCGAAATCAGGTGTGTACGCAGTGAGGGCCGGACCGCCGCTGGCCCACAACCTGCGCGCGATCTGCGACAGACAGGCATTGGTCCGATGGAAGCCCCAGCAGCGGGCGCTTTACCTCGTCAGCACGGGTGACCGCAACGCAATCGGGATCTGGGGGCGCTGGAGCTGGCAGGGGCGATGGGCGTGGCACTGGAAGAGCCGTATCGACCGTGCGTTTGTCTCTGCCTACACCTGACCTTGGCGACGTCTGGCCGCCTAAGGGGCGATCCAATGAATCTGGCCGCGCAAGGGCGCATCAAATCCCTCACATCGCTGCTCGAAGCGAAGGTCCAGCGATTTCAGCGCCCCATCGACGTAGCTCACGTCGTCAACCACGAACCAGCCGCGATAAGGCAGGTCAAGGAAGCCGTTGCCGGGGCATCCATTGACAACACTCTTCACGCGCATCTTGGGCGCGACGCCGAAGTCACCCTGAATCGACTGTGCGGTGCGAAGCTCTCCGTAATAACCGGGGCGAAGCTGCTCCAGCGATGCCATGCCCTCGATCTCGCCGTTCCATCCGAAATCCGGTGCAGTCACCGAGAAGTTGAGTGACCGGCCGCTGAACATCGTGTAGAGCGACACGTCCACGCCGGGCATACCGGGCTGGTAGGTAAAGGTCTGCCCCTGGCCCACCGGGTCGCCGGCCTGGCTTTCAAGGTAGATGTAATTGCCGGTCGCGGGCGTTGCGCCGGCTGCGGGCTTCCACAATCCGGCAGGCGGCGCGGATGGGCCGGCCAGCTGGGTTGCATCGTCGGCGCGGTACTGCACGAGGCCGCGAAACGGAGCATTGGTGCCAGGCTCTCCCGTGCGCTGCACCTCGCAGTGCATCTCGAAGCGCAGTTGCAGGGATTGCACAGTCTCACCTGCATACTGAACGTTTTCGACTTCAAACCACCCGATCGGCGCGCCGAGAATCGGGCCTTTGTTCATGCCGGCTGGCACGGACGGGTCCGGCGTCGTTCGCCCACAGCCTTTGCCGACGATCGAGATGAATGCGTACCAGCGCGATAGGTGCGCCGAGGCGCTGACACCGTCGTCCGGGTAGGTTTTTCCGACTTCGTATCGGCCCGGCTCGATCCGGCTCTTGCCGGCAGGCATGAGGAAACCGGCAGTCCATTTTTCAGCGCCCACCGCCGTGAACTGGATGGCCTGGCGCACACCCTGCGACGTCGTGTACGGCCCAAAGCTCATCTCGATACGCGCGTTTGCTTTCGAGTAATCGTGACCACCAGGTTCGACGACGCCGTTGCCGACATCGCCAGAAAGCTGGATGCGTGTCGCAAGGGGGGGAGCTGGCGCTGGCGCTGGGCTCGGTGCAGGTGCAGGTGCAGGTGCAGGTGCAGGTGCAGGTGCAGGTGCGGGTATATCCACCACCGGGGTCTCTCCACCCCCACCGCCGCATGATGCGAGGACCGACGCCGCCGCAACCGAGGCGAGCAGCATCCGCAGTGCCGAGTGGCGCGATGAACTCAACGTATTCACATAGACCCCGATTTCTTCCTGGACAGGTAGCGAGGTCAGCTTAACGCATCGCGGTTTTCAACTCAGAACCGGTAGAGATAGCCGAGTCGAAGTGACGTGGTGCTGGACCGGTCAACCAGGGGACTGTTCCTGATGGCGCTGCCCAGGCGCGTCGCGCTGAGGTCAACGAACACGTCCTGCTTAGGAGCAAGCGAAAAATCGACGCGCACGCCCAACTCCATGTTCGTCGCGGCATTGCCCTCATAGCCAGGGCGCCCCGCACGCACCTCGCTGGCCCGAACGCCGTAGTAATAGTTAACGTACTTGCTGTCCAGCCACTGCGCGGCGACGCGCGGTGTGATACCGATTCCACCGGCCGCGAATCGCCGGTCAGCCTGCAACCGGAATCGGGCGCCCTTGCTGTTGCCCGACACATCCGCCAACAGCTCCCCAGACAGGTCGGCGATGTCGTTGCGCCAGGTCGCCGCTCCGCCCAGCCAGAAACCCGCATCGCGATCCTGCATGCCGGCCAGATAGGGCGAGTCGTCGGCTTCATAGCCGTCGCCCGCGTAGCGCGCGCGCAGGCGAAAGCCGATCGGACCGGCAGAGGGCAGCTTCACATCGACGATCGGTCCGAGGACGCTCACATATTCGTTCACGTACACGAGTAGAGGCAGGACGCGCGCCTTGTCGTCGAACGCGCGGTACGGCTTTCGGTCGAACCAGACACCCACGCCGAGTCCCCACTGCGCTCCGCCCGCCTGCGCACGTTCGACGGGTTGGGCGCCTGGGTTGTTTTGCTGTGCCAACGCACCTGGTTGCATCAGTGCGCCCAAGGCAAGCGCGATGAGTGCGGGGGCTGCCTTTGCAGCGAAGCTTCGTGGGAAACGGGTCATAAAGCGTTTCATGTCTGGATGTCCTGGTGGGAATAAACAGTGTGTCATTGGGACTGCCAATCCGTGACGGCCGTGGACGCCTCATCGAGTGTCGTGAATACCTCGACGCCTGGGGGCACATTCAGTTTGCGAACCCCAGCGCCGCCCGCCCACAGGCGCACGGTGTCCGGCATGGCCGATCGCAGCTGCAACAGCAGCCCCGGAACCTGGCGCGCGGCGAATGCAGCCGAAAAAGAAAGGGCCACGACGTCTGCCTCGTGCGCCTTCGATGCCTGGGCGATATCGGCCAGCGGCAACTGCGTGCCAAGGCAAATGCACTGCGCACCTTCAAGCGCCAGCACGGCCTCCAGCATGAGCAGACCCAGCGCATGCGGCTCGTTGGGCACGGTCGTGAGCAGCACCTTGGGCTTGAGGCCACCTGGAACGGCTGCGATGGCCTGTCGCATGACCCGTGTCGTCAGCTCGGTGAACAGGTGCTCTTCGAAGACCTGGAGCATTCCCTGCTGCCAGGCGGAGCCGATCTGAACGGACAAAGGTGCGACAGTGTCCTGGACAAACCCGCGCAAGCCGCGTCTCGCCAACTGCTGTTGCAGGGCATGGACGTACGCTGCAGCCTCATTGTTGCGAAGGAGGTCGACAAGCGCGATCAACTCGCCCATGGGTTCGTCGGCCGCCTGTGCTGCCGGGGCTGCGGCGTTTTGAGCCAACCCCTCCAGCTCTTCCACTCCTGCCGTCAGCAGCCGGCCGGGCCGATGACCCTGGTCCATGTAGCGCTTGATCAGGCGCAGGCGCGCCACCTGATCGGCCGGATAGAGGCGTTCGCCATTGGCATCACGCTCGGGCCTCGGAAAGCCATAACGCCGCTCCCAGACCCTGAGCACGTCCTTGGACAGCCCGACCTCGCGCTCAACGACAGCGATGGTGGAATGGGGAAATTGTTTCATTTTGTCCAGAACAAACTATTGACAGTTCGGAGCACATACCTCTATCGTACGCCCTGTCACCGGTTTGTCCAAGACAAACGTGATTTCAGCACCACATTGTTTTTGAACCCCAAAGGACCTCACCCATGAAAAAGCTTATCGCCGTCTCCCTGCTCGCCATCGCATCCGTCGCCGTGCAGGCCAAGGACATTGTTGATACGGCCGTCTCTGCCGGCACCTTCAAGACCCTTGCCGTCGCGCTCGAGAAGGCCGGCCTGATCGACACGCTGAAGGGCAAGGGTCCCTTCACGGTCTTCGCGCCCACCGACGCGGCGTTCGCCAAGGTACCCAAGGCGGACCTCGACGCCCTGCTCGCCAACAAGGAGAAGCTCACTGCCGTGCTGACCTACCACGTCGTCCCCGGCGTCGTGATGGCCAAGGATGTGAAAGCAGGGCCGGTGAAGTCGGTGCAAGGCAGCAACCTGACCGTGAGCACCAGCGGCGGCGTGAAGGTTGACAACGCCAACGTCGTCAAGACTGATATCGTTGCCGACAATGGCGTGATCCATGGCATCGACACGGTCGTGATGCCGAAATAAGAGCTGTGAGGCAATGGATGGCGGCGTGATCGGGCTGATGATCAGGTCCGCCAGCCGGCTCCCCTCATTTGCCGGGCTTCAGCACCACCTTGGTCCAGCCGTTGCCGCGCTCGTCGAACTTCTGGTAGGCCTCCGGTGCCTTCTCCAGCGAGAGCTCGTGCGACACGATCCATGAAGGTTTGACCTTGTCCTTTTCGATGAGGCGGCTGAGGAACCGGTTGTAGGCCTTCACGTTCGCCTGGCCCGTTCCCATCTGCTGGCCCTTGAACCAGAACTGCCCGAAATCGAAGGCAAGCTGGCCCCGCCTTTCCAGCTTGTCGGGCGCGTTGGGGTCCTCGGGAACAAAAACGCCGACCACGCCGATGCGCCCCGTTGCCTTCACCGTCGCCACCAGGTTGTTCATGGTCAGGTTGGGCACCTCTTCGCGGTGCATGTTGCAGCACTGATAGCCCACGCACTCGCAGCCCTTGTCGGCGCCCTTGCCGCCGGTGAGTTCCATCACGCGCTCGATACCGCCGCCCTCGGTGTCGTCGATGGCCACCGCGCCGATTTTCTCGGCCAGCGCCAGCCGGTCCTTGTGCGTATCGATCACCATCACCAGTGCCGCACCGCGGATCATCGACGAATAGGCCGCCATCAGCCCCACCGGACCCGCGCCATAGATCACGACGTTGTCACCGGGTTGCACCTGCGCAAGTTCCGTGGCGTGATAGCCCGTCGGAAAGATGTCCGACAGCATCACATAGTCGTTTTCCTTTTCTTCGGCGTCGCGCGGAAGGACCAGGCAGTTGTAGTCACCATAAGGCACGCGCAGCAGTTCGGCCTGTCCGCCTGCATAAGGGCCCATTCCGGCAAAACCATACGCGGCGCCCGCATTGCCGGGGTTGCACGTCAGGCAGAACCCGCTGAGACCCTTCTCGCAGTTCTCGCAGAAGCCGCATCCGATGTTGAACGGGAGGCAGACCCGGTCGCCGACCTTCACGCGGTCCACGGCCGCGCCGATCTCGATGACTTCGCCCAGGTTCTCGTGACCCAGGATGCGACCGGGCTCCATGCCCGTGCGGCCCTCATACATGTGCAGGTCACTGCCACAGATGTTGGTGGTGGTGATACGCACCAGCACATCGGTCGCCCGTTCGATTCGTGCGTCGGGCATGTCCTTGACCACGACCTCACGCGGGCCGTTATAGACGAGCGCTCTCATGCGTGCTCCTTCCGTGCCGATGCCTTCGCTGATGCCTTGGCCGGCTTTCTGGTTTTCGTGGCTGGCGCTGACGCGTCCTGCAGCTTGGCTTTCAATGCCACGAGCGCCGGCACCATGCCACGCAGGTCAAGGTTCGCGTATTGCGCCTTCAGGAAGATTTGCTCGCGCTCTTCAAGGACGTGATGATCGATCGCCTCGCCCAGTGCCTTGACCGTGTCGTCATAGCCGTCGTCCTGCGCGGACATGCCTTGAATCTGCGCGATCAGTTGCCTGGCTTGGTCGTGCTCTTCCAGGGCTTCGTCCATTAGGCCTTCTTCGCCAATGGCCTCGCGCACCGCGGGATAGAAGATTTCTTCCTCGAGCTGGGCATGGACCGTGATCTCCTGGCAGATCTTCAATGCGACCGCTTGCTTCAACTCAGGCGGCGCCTCGTCCTCGACCAGGGCGCCGAAATCAATGAACAATTTCTTGACGAGCTTGTGATCCGCATCGAGCAAGTCGATGGCGTTTTCGTATGCAGGGGCTTGCTGCTTCATGGGTTTTCCTTTTCGGCCAATCGCGCCGGAGGCGGCGCGAAACGGTCAATCTACGGCGACACGTCCACTGCCCGTGTCGGACAACCTGTACAGGTTCGTAGGAACAGTCCTTAGCAGGCTCTGCCTTAAAAAGGCTACCGGAAGTACGATGCGCCCATGACCCCACCCGCCCCATTCCACCGAACTGCCGGACACGGCCCGCGAATCGTCTGCTTTCATTCGAACGCGAGCCATTCAGGGCAGTGGCGGGCGTTGACGGATCGGCTTTCTTCGCGCTTTGAAATCGTGGCGGTGGACAGCTACGGAGCAGGTCAATCGCCCGAGTTTGCGTCGCCCGGCCACTTGCAGCTGGCAGATGAAGTGGACCTGGTTGCACCGCTGCTCGACTCGGACACAGGCAAGCTGTTCCTGGTCGGCCATTCCTATGGTGCGGCGGTGGCACTCAAGGCCGCGCTCATGCATCCGGGGCGTGTAGCCGGGCTGGCGCTGTATGAACCCACGGTGTTCTCGCTGGTGCTGGCGTCTGGCCAGCCCGCTCGCGTGAACGGAATCCGGGAAGCCGTCGCCAGGGCGGAGGAGTCGCTCGCCGGGGGCGACACGGCCAATGCAGCTGCAACATTCATCGATTTCTGGATGGGCAATGGCGCATGGGCACGAACACCAGCGCAACGCAAGCCGGCGATCGAGCGCTCCGTCAGGCACGTCGGTCGCTGGGGTCACGCGCTCACCACCGAACCGGCGACCCTGCAGCAATTTACCGCGTCCATCCACATGCCCGTGCTGTACATGACAGGCGATGCGTCGCCCGATTCTTCACTGGCGGTGGCGGACCTTCTGGTGCCGGCCCTGCCTCATGCAAGACACCTGCGGTTTCCAGGGCTCGGCCACATGGGGCCGATCACGCATCCCGACGAAGTCAACGCGGCAATCGAAGATTTTCTCTTGGGTCTCTGAGCGCGAGGTCGCGGGCGGCCTGCAACCGAAGCGCTTGACAGCCCGGGTGGACAGTCCTACATTGAACAAATGGATAAACCATCTGTTCAAACTAGAAGCGTGGCGCGGACGCCCCGCGTGGCAGCCACGCCCCGTCCCGCGCGTGCGGACGGCGCCTCGACCCGCTCGCTCATCCTGGAAGCGGCGCGCCGTCGTCTGGTCGAGCACGGCTACGCCACACTGAACGTTCGCGACATCGCAGCCGATGCGGGCGTGAACCATGCGCTCATCAGCTACCACTTCCAGGGCAAGCAGCAACTGGTGCTCGCGGTCCTGGACGAGGCCAACACGCGGCTGCTGGAGCGTCAGGCACGCATGTACGACGCACCCACCAGTGCCACGCAGAAGTGGCAGCAGGCATGCGCCTTCTACGAGGAGGACCTCGCGTCCGGGTTTGTCAGGCTGCTGATGGAGCTCATGGGCGCGAGTTTTCACGACGAGGCCCTGCGCCGCGAATTCACACCCCGGCTGCTCGCGTGGAAAAAACTCATTGAAGCCGCTGTAGAGCAATTCACCGAGCACAACCAGCTGGACCTGCCGGTTTCAGCCCGCGCCATCGCAGCCTGGATCACCTTTTTCTGGATCGGCATGGAAGCCAGCATGGCCCTGGGAATCGAGGAGGCGCAAGGTCATCAGCGCGAGGCGCTCGAAGCCATGGGCGTGCTGCTTGCCAAAGTCGAAGGCGGCGTAAAGGCAAAGTCAAAAGCAAAAGCAAAAGCAAATGCAAAAGCAAAAGGAAATGCAACGCGAAGGAGAGCATGAATGAGCGAAGCACCCTCCCGGCGAATGGCCCTGCAGGCCGGCCCCCTGCCTGCGGCTGGCAACTTGCCGCATCCTTATCCCTACGAGAGCGTGCAGCCGCACCGCGAAGGATTCGTGGAACGCAGCGGCGTGCGCAGCTGGTACGCGCAGTACGGCCAGAGCGGTCCCTGGCTGGCGTTTGCGCCCATCTATGCCATCGCCAATTCGTATCTGCTGCGCGGGGTGGTTCCCTGGCTCTCGCAGCACTTTCGCGTCGTGGTGATGGACCTGCGCGGCAATGGGCGCTCGGATCGTCCCACGCAGAAGGAGGCCTACCACAGTGACCAGTACTTCGCGGATTTCCTGGCGGTGCTCGACCGCCTGGAGGTGGACCGCACGGCCGTCATCGGCATATCGGCCTGCGCCATGCTGGCGATCCGGCTGGCGGCCGAACAGCCGCATCGCGTGACGCATCTCATCACGGCGGGGGGTTGGCTGAGCATGAAATTCACCGACCCTGCGGTGCTCGAAGCCGCCGAGCAGGCGGCGCAGCGCATGCGCACTGATTGGGCGGGGCACCTTGATGGCTTCTTCGCTTCGTGTTTCAGCGAACCCCATTCCACCAAGCCTTATGAGGATGCCGTCCTGCGCAACGGGGGCGCCACCGATGGCGTGACCAATGCGATGGGACGCAGCGGCTGGCTCGGCACCGACATGCGCGAGGCGGCCCGCGCCGTGCGCTGCCCCACCCTGGTCATCCATGGCGAGCAGGACAAGATCGTTCCCTTCGCCCAGGCCGAGGCGATCGTGCAGGCGATCCCCGGCGCGCGTCTGCTTTGTATCGGCGGTGGGGGCCACCTCATGAATGCCCGCGATCCCGTCGCATTTGCCCATGCGGTGCACGACTTCGCAGGCGCCGGGCAGACGCGCTCGACCTGGGTGCGCGGCATGGCGCGAAAGCAGCGCGCGCTCTTTGTTTCGAGCGCGATCGGGCTTGGGCACGTGCAGCGCGACCTGGCCATCGCACGCGAGATGCGCAAACAGCATCCGGAGCTCGAGATCGACTGGTTCACCGTTCATCCCGCATCGACCTATCTTGCACAGGAGGGCGAGCGCGTGCACCCCGCCTGCGATCGACTGGCCAACGAGAGCCGTCACTTCGAGCGGCAGGCCGGTGAGCACGACCTGCAGGCGTTCTTTGCCTTACGCACCATGGACGAGGTGATGTCGCTTAACTTCCTGGTCTTTAGCGATGTGCTGAAGGCCGAGCACTACGACATCGTCATCGGCGACGAGGCCTGGGACGTCGATTACCACTATCACGAGAACCCGGAGCTCAAGCGCCAGCCCTTCGTCTTTCTCACCGACTTCATTGGCTGCCTGCCCATGGAAGAAGGCAATGAGCGCGAGGCTTTCCTGTGTGCCGACCGCAATGCCGACGATATCGAGCACGTGGCGCGCTACCCGTGGATACGCGATCGCTCCATCTTCGTGGGCAATCCCGACGACGTACCCGAGTTGCCTTTCGGCCCGGGCCTTCCGGTGATCCGTGAATGGGCACGCAAGAACTTCGCATTTTCAGGCTATGCGTTGCCATTCGATCCGGCCGCCTATTCGGACACCGACGCGCTGCGAAAGCAGCTTGGTTACCGGATCGACGAGAAACTGGTGATCGCCGCAGTCGGAGGTACCGCGGTGGGCGCTCCCCTGCTTCACAAGATCGCACAGGCGTTCCCGCACATGAAGCGGCAAGTGCCTGAGCTGCGGATGGTCCTGGTGGCTGGGCCGCGCGTGCCACGCGAGACATTTCCAGAGATGGACGGCCTGGATGTGGTGCCGTATGTGCACAAGCTGTTCGAGCATCTGGCATGCGCGGACCTGGCGCTGGTCCAGGGCGGCCTGAGCACCTGCATGGAACTGGTCGCCACCCGCCGGCGCTTCCTGAGTTTTCCCCTCGAGAGGCATTTCGAGCAGTGCATCCACGTTCGCCATCGTCTGCACAACTATTGCGCGGACTGCGCCGTGCGTTTTCGCGAACTCAGCGCGCCAGAACTCGCGCAGCGGGCACTGGTCGCCCTGCATGCGCCGGTGAACTACAAGCCCGTGGAAACCGACGGCGCAGCAAGGGCGGCCCGGCACATCCTCGCCGTGATGGAGAACCGCCACTGGGCCCAGGCCTGAAGCGCGAGGTGCATCCCAGTCGCGTCACGGGCCTGGCCCTTCCCGCAAGGCTCACTTGCCGAACAGGCCTCTCACGTGCTGCCACATCCGCAGCATGAACCCCGCCCGCTCCACGTCGGCCTGGGCGACCAGGGGCGCTTCTGCAACCGGCTTGCCGTTCGAGGTGGCCACCACCTTGCCGATCACGGCCCCCTTGGCCACTGGCGCCTGCAGATCCGGCTGCAGTTGCACCGAGGTCTGCACCTGCTGGCCGCGCGGAACGGTCAGGGTCCACGGCGATGCCAGGCCGGCGGCAACCGTGTCGGCCTTGCCGAAGCTCACCTTGGCCGCGCCAACCGCCGTGTTCGGCTGGATGGGCGTGGCCTTCTCGAAATTGCCAAAGCCCCATGACAGCAAGGTCCGCGTCTGGTCTGCGCGTGCATTGGCGCTGTTGGTGTTGAGGATGACGGTGATGAGGCGCATGCCATTGCGCTTGGACGACGTGACCAGGCAGTAACCGGCTTCCTGGGTGTGACCCGTCTTCAAGCCGTCCACGGTCGGGTCGGTGTAGAGCAAGGCGTTGCGGTTGCCCTGCTTGATGTTGTTGTACTTGAATTCGCGTTCTGCATAGATCGCGTAGTAGTCGGAGCTGTCACGGATGATGGCGCGCGCCAGGATGGCGAGGTCGCGCGCCGATGATTTATGCGCGGGGTCGGGCAGCCCGGTGGCGTTCACGAAATTCGTGTTCGTCATGCCCAGGCGCTTTGCTTCGGCGTTCATCAGCTTGGCGAAGCCCTCTTCGGACCCGGCCATGTGCTCGGCGATTGCCTTGGACGCATCGTTGCCCGACTGGATGATGATGCCGCGCAGGATGTCG
>JAZKFD010000058.1:0-16805 GCA_040386635.1 Pseudomonadota bacterium | reverse complement strand
AGTTCCTGGGGGCTCATGCTTACACCCCGGTGCTCAACATCGGCAGGACATTGCGGATGATCTGGATGATCGCCGGACCCAGGATCACCATGATCACTGCCGGGAAGATACAGGTGACCAGCGGAAAGAGCAGCTTCGTTGGCACCTTGGCGGCAGCCTCTTCGGCGCGAACCTGACGCTTGTGGCGCAGGTCATCCGAGAAAACGCGCAATGAGTCTCCGATGCTGGTGCCGAACTTGTCCGCCTGCGTCAGCATCGTCGCAAAGGTGCCGAGCTCCTCGACGCCTGTTCGCATGGCCAGGTTGTGCAGCGCTTTCTCGCGGGTGCCGCCATTGCGGATCTCGAGGTTGGTGAGGTGGAGTTCTTCGGCCAGGGCCTGCGACTTGTGCCGCATCTCGTCGGCGACCTTGGTCAAGCCGGCATCAAGACCCAGTCCCGCCTCCACGCACACCAGCATGAGGTCAGCCGCGTCCGGGAAATTCTCGAAGACTTCACGCTGGCGGGAGCGCACCGCCAGCCACACCGCCAGGTTGGGCAGGTAGCAGCCGAAAAGCGCGGCCATCAGCAGATACAGAATCAGCGTAAGCGTTCCGCTCTCGTTGATCGCGGTCAGAAGCGCGTAGGTGCCGAGCGCGAAGGCGAGCGGCAGCAAGGTTTTTGCAGCGAAATAGATGAGCCGTGCATCAGGGTGGCGGATGCCCGCGCGCATGAATTTCAACCGCAAAGGCGAGTTATCCCAGTCGCCGTCGGGCGCAGAGAGCCTGGCCAGGGGGCCCGCTAGTTTGGTGATGGTTTCTGTCCAATCGCTGCGGTCCCGGGGCCCGGCAAACGCTTCGAGCCGCTGCTCGACGCGCGTCGGCGTGACCATCATGAAGATGCCCCCGATGACCAGGACGATGGTGAGGAAGACAAGCGATGTGAGTACGAGCATGGCGTTCCTCCTCAATAGCGGATCTTGATGATCTTGCTCATGATGATCGCGCCGACGAACATCATCACAAGGATGTACTTGACGATCGAGATGCCGATCGGGTCGGTCCACAGCGGCCGCATGAATTCCGGGTTGGCCAGGTTCAGGACGCCCGCAAGTAAGAACGGCATGACGCCCAGAATCCAGGCCGAGAGACGGCCTTCTGACGAGAGCACCCTCACCTTGCTCATCAGCTTCAGGCGTTCCCTGATCAAGTGGCTCAGATTCGTGAGGATCTCGGTCAGGTTGCCGCCCGACTCGCGCTGAATGAGCACCGCGACCACGAAGTACCGCAGGTCCGTCAGAGGCACGCGGTCAGCCAGGTGCATCAGTGCCTGGTCCAGCGAAACACCAAAGTTCACTTCGTCATGCACGGTTGCCAGCTCGCTGGCGATCGGCTCGGCCATTTCCTCGCCGGCCATCTTGAGGGACGAAGGAAAAGCGTGACCTGCGCGAAGTGCCCGTCCGATCAGGTCGAGCGCGTCCGGCAGTTGACGCTCCAGCAGCTTGAGCCGCTTGCCCTTGCGGTAGTTCACGTAGGCGATGGGCAATGCGCCGAGCACGACCGCCGCCAGCGCACCCCACATGTGCGATTGACGCAATTCGACCGAGACGATGAGCCAGCCAATCACCGCAATTGACAGCGATGCCAGCAACACCTTGGCGACGGTCCATGGCAAGCCGGACTGATGAATCATCCGGTCCAGCGCACGCATGCGCGGCACGCTCTGCAAATAGCGTTCGATGGTGGGCAGCTCGCTGAGTACGCGCTGGCGCACGATGCGCGTCTGTCCGCTGTGGTCGCGCGACGCATTCAGTGCGTCGATGCGGCTCCTGAGTTTCAGCGCACGCGGGCCGCGGGCATCACGCCAGAGAAAGTACAGCGTCTCGAACAACAGCAGGAATGCGACGAACACCAGCACCGTGATGACAAGAAACGAGTTGCCCATAAATGAGTTCATGGCCGTGCACCTTTACTCGAAACGCCGCGTCGGGTCGAACATGGAATCTGGAAGCACCGTGCCGAACGCACGCAGCCGGTCGCTGAACTTCGGGCGGACCCCGGTGGCCTGGAAGTGCCCGATCACTTTGCCGTCATTGGTCATGCCGGTCTGGCGATAGGCAAACAGTTCCTGCATGGTGATGATCTCCCCTTCCATCCCGGTGATTTCCTGGATGCTCGTGATCTTGCGGCGTCCGTCGATCAGGCGTAGCGACTGGATCACCACGGTGATAGCGGACGCGATCTGCTGGCGGGCCGCGCGGTGCGGCAGGTTCAGGTGCGCCATGCCGATCATGTTCTCCAGGCGCGCGATGGCGTCGCGCGGTGAGTTGGCGTGGATCGTGGTCAGTGAACCCTCATGGCCCGTGTTCATCGCCTGCAGCATGTCGAAGGCCTCGGCGCCGCGAACCTCGCCGATGATGATGCGATCGGGGCGCATCCGAAGTGCGTTGCGCACCAGCGCCCTCTGCGTAATCTCACCCTTGCCTTCGATGTTGGCGGGCCGGGTCTCCATGCGCACGACGTGCGACTGCTGCATCTGGAGTTCGGCGGCATCCTCGATGGTCACGACACGTTCCGATTCCGGGATGTAGCTCGAAAGGATGTTCAAGAGCGTGGTTTTTCCAGCACCCGTGCCGCCGGAAATCAGGATGTTCACCTTCGACTTGATGAGTGCCTCCAGCATGAGCGCCATCTCAGGCGTCAGCGTCTTCAGCTTGTCGCCGATCAAATCCTCCATGCGCAGCGGAATGTGCGCAAATCGCCGGATTGACAGCATGGGCCCGTCGATGGCCACAGGCGGAATGACCGCGTTCACCCGAGATCCATCAGGCAGTCGGGCATCCACCATGGGACTCGATTCATCGATCCGGCGACCCACCAGCGAAACGATCTTGTCGATGATTCGCAGCAGGTGCTTCTCGTCGGTGAACGTCACGTCCGTCATATGAAGCTTGCCCCTGCGTTCCACGTAGATCTGGCGGTACGAATTCACCAGGATGTCCGAGACGGTGGGGTCGGCCATCAGCAACTCGAGCGGTCCGAAACCGAGCATCTCGTGCTGGATGTCCCGGATCAGCGATGCACGCTCGACATCGTTGATCACCGCCTGCGATTCGCCCAGCACGCGCTCGACCATCGTGGAAATCTCGCGTCGCAGGGCTTCCGGCGCGAGCCCCTCCAGCGCGGCAAGGTCGAACATCTCAAGCACCTTCAGGTGGATCCGGCCCTTCAGCGCCTTGTATGAATCGTCGGCCCCGGCGGGCCTGGGACCTGGCGCGGCCTCGTACGACGCTGCCGCACTCAGCTTCTCGCGAAGCGAACCCGCGGCGCCGTCGCGGGCAAATGAAGCGATGGGATGGATGCTGCTCATGTCATGCCCTCTTGAATAGGCGACCCAGCAGGCCGCTTCGGGTTTCTTCCTCGCTCGGGCTCAGCTCCTCGGCGAGGTCGGCGAGATGCCGGGCCACGGAATTGCCGCGAGCGGCGCGCGAGAGCGGATCGCCATGGTTGATGGCCGCGTTTACTTCCCTGTAAGAGTTGGGCACCGTGTGGATCACGGTTCTGCCCAGCGATCGCTGCATCTGTTCCAGGCCGATCTCGCCGGTTTTCTCATAGCGATTGACGATGAACTCGCTCTTGTCGGCCGCATAGCCCAGGGACCTGAATGCGCCGAGCAGCCGGGTCGCATTGCGCAGGTCTGCGAGATTCGATTGCAATACCGGAAAGATCCGCCATGCGCGGTCCAGGGCCTTGATCGCGATCGTGTCGAGCGAATTGGGAATATCGAGGATGACGAAGTCGTAGTGCGATACGGCAAGCGTCAACAGTGCGTCGATGTGCTCGGGCTTGACCTCCATCGCGTGCGCGATGTCGTCCGGCGCGGCGAGGATGCTGTAGTTGGGGGCCACCTTCACGGTGCTCGCCGCAAGCAGGCTGGCATCGAGGCGGCCGATGTCCTTGGCGACCAGGGCCAGATTGGAAGGCGCCGCGCCGTCATACACGAACGAAAGCGCGCCGCCGAACTGCAGGTTCAGGTCGATCAGCAGCACGGATTTCCTCTCTGCGAGCAACCATCCGAGGTTGGTGGCCAGGAATGTCGCGCCGGCACCCCCCTTGCACGGCATGAAGGCCAGGATGCGCCCCGGCGCCGCGGCCGACTTCCTGGTCATCTTCGCGGCCACCCGTTCCACGGCTGCTTCGAGTGCGGGAGCCGTTGCGGGCGACGGCAGCACTTCACGCACGCCGGCGCGCATGGAGTTGATCAGGAACTCGGGCGAGTGGGTCGAACACAGCAGCACCACCGCGATCGCCGGATAGTTCGTGGTGACGTACTCGACTTGCGTCAGCTCGCCTACATCGCAGCACATGCCATCGACCATCATCACGTCAGGGGCGTCGCGCTGCGCGATGTCACGCATGCGGCTCTTGCCGCCTTCATGCAGCAAGGTCTCGTGGCCCTTGGCCTGCAGGGTCCTGGCGATCTCGTCGAGATGCGTGCGGTTGGGGGAGATGACGGAGATTTTCATGGTGTCTTTCTGGTCACTGGCAGATCGTTGCGCTGTTGGGGTCCTGCCGCATGATTTCGCGCGTCAGGAAGGTCTTGAATTGCGGCATCGCCGACGGCGCGAGCTTCACCGCGCCTGCAATCGGAGAGATCCACTGGTAGTTGAGCCCGACGATCGTGACGGTGACACCCATGCAGGTCGAGGAGTTGCACGCGGTGTTGCCCAGCTCATCCTCCCAGACGAGACTGATGTCGCTGATCTGCGGCAGCATGCGCTGCATGCGGGTGAGCACCTCCGCCTTGCTGGTCGTGTCGTCGCACACCACGGCATAGCGCGCACCGGCGCGTGTTGCCTCGGTCGCTGCGTTCCACATGAAAAGCATCCGCCCGAAGTCCGTTACCGCCAGCACGAACGTGAGGAAAATCAGGAACACGAGGGCGAACTCGACCGAGGTCGAGCCCACCTGAACTGAGCGGGATGCGCTTTTCACAGGTAACTCCTCATGGTGGCGGTGATGTTGCCGTAGGTGATGGGCCCGAACGTGAGACCAAAAACGGTGTTGCCGAACATGGAGGTGAAGGTGTAGTTGGTGATCCGCACCGTGACGGTGTTGATCACGGGTGCACTGCCCGCTGTGTCCCAGACCGGGTCGGGAACGTTCGAGATCGAAAGGCCGCGTGCGAGCGGTGCGCCCGTGCCACCGAGATTGCCGTACACGGCCAGGTTCTTGGCTTGCGTGAGCTTGGTCCCCGGGGTCTGCAGCGACAGGTAGCGGGCTGAGTCGCGCACCGACTTCGTCAGCGTGTTGTATTGCCAGATGGCCCTGCCGAATTCGATGGCGATCATCGAGAGCAGCAGCAGGAATGGCAGGACCAGGGCGAACTCCACCAATGCCACGCCGCGCTGAACCCCGTCACGACCCCTTTGAAGTTTGTTGCTCATGATCGTGCCCCTATCGCACCAGTGCGGGAACGAGCGGGCCTGCAACGCCACCGGGCATGCCGCTGAAGCTGCAGGGGCTGGTCGGAAGGCTGGCGTTGCCGAGGTATTCCATCTGCACATCGGCCATTGGAACGCTCAGGGGCTGCAGCATCAGCATGCAGGCGAAATCCACGATCCGGTTGCTGGCATCAATGACCGCCACGGTGACGATGCGCCGGTTCGTGCCCCAGGCCCCGTGACTGGCTGATCCTGTGCCGGAGGCGGCAATGTCCTTGAAGCTGTTCAGGGTGCGACCGATGGTGGTCTCGCAGTTGCTCACGCTCGTTGCGCATGCGGCAAATGCAGCCCGCTGGGTTGAGAAGTTCGGCGTGGAACCGGAATACGGCGTTCCACTCCAGGCGTTTCGCACATTCGGGTTCGCGGGGTTCGGCGGCCAATTCGTGTCCGTGTAGGAGTAGCCGGAGAAATCGGGCCGCATGTAGCTGGGATCCGTGGAGAAGTCGGGAAGCTTCTTGTAGATGCCGAAGCGGTAGTTCCAATCCTCCGCGATCGTGGTCTGCGTGCCCGGTGTGCCTACCACGTCGTTCACGCGGGTGCCGCATTTGCCCTGCATCTCGAGCCGGGTTTCCGACGCGCTGGTGGAGCCATCAAGGTTGGCCCACCCGATGTATCCCCCTGGCGTGGCGCCCTGGCTGGTGATGACGGTGACCCATTCGCCGGGCACGAACCCGTAGTTGGGCGCGACACCGCCGGCCTTGGGCTTCATGGCGACCGGAATCGGACAGGTCGATTGACCATGAGCGCGCGTGGCAACGGCACTGGCCCACACATCCTGGGTGTTGGGGTAAGCCGCTGTGTTCCCCGAGAATGCGCCCATCGCACGCAGCAACCAGATCTGCACGCCGGGCTGGATGTGTTCGCACTGGACGTACTGCGCCTGCGCCGGGTCAGTCGTCGTGTTGTAGGTGGAGTCCTTGAATGTGATTTCGGAATTGGTCAACTGGCCTTTGCCGGTCCAAGTGGACGACTGGAAGTTGACCCGGTTCAGGTTGCCGGCGGTGCGGCCGGCATTTCGCGCCCGGTCGAGCGCGCTGGGTTGCAGGTCCAGCTCCTGCGCGGCAGCCAGGGCGCAGCTGTCCATGGCTGTCTGCAGTTCACTTTTGACGATGAACAGTTTGCCGAAGTCCAGGGCAAACCCCATGAATCCCAGCAACATCAGCAGGAGCAAGGCCACCGTGATGATGACCGCTCCTTTTTGGCGCCGGCGGGAGTTGCGGTTCATGATCGTCTCGCTTATCGGTCGGTTTGCGCAAGTCAGGTGCAGGTTGCGTTCGACAGGCAGGCAGTCACTCGCGCGACGAATCCTGTCATGTCGCTTCCCAGGATGCCTCTCAGCGCGATGAGAAGCGTGAGCGCCACGACCGCCACGATGAGCGCGTACTCGATCACTTGCGCGCCGCCGTCTTCTTCGGCCAGCGCTTCAATGAATTCGCTGATTTTTTTCATGACGGTCCTGTCGATG
The DNA here is from genome assembly GCA_040386635.1 of Pseudomonadota bacterium. GTDB lineage: Bacteria > Pseudomonadota > Gammaproteobacteria > Burkholderiales > Burkholderiaceae_C > Ramlibacter. The sequence goes on along the minus strand of JAZKFD010000058.1, from coordinate 9,861 downwards.
TTGAGTCCCGGCCGGCGAGCCGGCCGGGCGCATGGAGCGGGCTCACACGCAGGAGTTGGTGCTGGTGCCCATCAGGCAGTTGTTGACGCGGGCGATGAAGCCGGAGAAGTTCGCGCCGGTGAGTGCACGCAGGGCAATGACCAGTGCAATCGAAACCACGGCGATGATCAGCGCGTATTCGATGACCTGGGCACCGTCTTCCTCAGCGGCAAATGAACGGATGGAAGCAAGAAGCTTGTTCATGATGAATCCTTGGGTTAAGTTGACTTTGGAAAACCTTTGAAGACAGGAATCTTGAAAGAACCTCGTTCTGAAAGTTGTAGCTAGTCCATGTTGGTTCCTCCTTCTATTTCGCGCCCACGGCGCCGCCGATGTTGATGACGTTGACCGGCGGTGGCGGCGACCGGAAGGACTCCTGGTATCGCAGGAGCGTTTCGTGTGCGGCACGGCCATCCATGCCGGCCACGGGGTCGGTGCTGCGGCCCGCATCCGGATTGATCGTCATGGCCAGCCGCGCCGCCCGGACGGCGTCTCCGAAGCGCATGTCGTAATGCGGGCTTGTGGAAGTGGCGCAGCCGGTGAGCAGGATCAGCGTGGCGGCCAGCAGGTTTGTGAGATTTTTCATTGCGGTTCCTTGGGTAGCGCCGCGTTCAGGGCCTGGCTGCGGCAGGAGGGGCCATTTGCTGTGGGGGAGCGGCGCCTTCGGTGCGCCCCATCAGCATGATGTCGCTGCGACTTGGTAGCGAGTGGTTGTCCGTGGGGAGCGTGGGGGCCGCCGGAAGGGGCCTCACCAGGCGAGGCGTGACAACGAACATCAGCTCGGTCTGGTCCGACTGGAATTCGGTCGAGCGGAACAGCGCGCCCATCACCGGAACCTCGCCAAGACCGGGAACTCGCTTCAGCGCTTCGGTCACGTTGTTCTTGATCAGGCCAGCAATCACGAAGCTTTGCCCGTCGCCCAGCTGCACCGTCGTGTCGACCCGCCGTGTGGTCATCGAGGGCAGGATGGCGGTCGTGCCGCTGACGGTGGAGAACGGCGTTCCTGTCTGCGACAGTTCAGACACCTCGGACACAACCTTCAGATTCACGCGGCCGTCCAGCACGGTCGGTGTGAACTTGAGCCCCACGCCGAATTCCTTTTCTTCCAGCGTGATGGTCGTGCCTCCATTCAGGCTGAGCGTCGGGGTTTGCGCCACCGGTATGAAGATCTTGCCGCCGGACAGGAAGCTCGCAGGCTGTCCGCTGATCGCCATGATGTTCGGCTCGGCCAGCACGCGGACCAGGCCGTCATCCTTTTGTCCGTCGAGCCCCAGGCTGCCTCGCCCGATGCGCAGTGCCTGGACCAGTCCGCCGCCGTTGGTCAGAAAGTCGGAGATCAGCGAGTAGGTGTTGAGGCCGCCGCTCGCGCTATTGCGCAGGTTGACGCTGGAGCCGAGCCTGTCCAGCAGTGTCTTGCTGACCTCTGCGATCTTGACTTCCAGCATGACCTGCTGGGGTGCGCTCACGCGAAGCAGGTTAACCAGCTTTTTGGAGTCTCCGTATGAATTGGCGAGGCTCAGGATCTGGTCGAGCTTGACCGCGTCGCTCACGACGCCGGTCAGCACGATGGAGTTCTCTGCGCTGTGAACTTTCACGCCAGATTCGCCGGGCATCATGGCGACGATGCTCGATTGCAATGTGGCGGGATCGATCGTGACCACGATGTCCTTCACCACGCAACGGCCGTCACTGCCCTGCAGCACCACATTCATCGAACCGGTCTTGCGGCCCAGGAAGAACAGCTCGTTCGGCCCCAGCAGCGTGATCTCGGTGTCGGCTACGCCATCGCTTGCGGCGCCCGTCGATTGGGCAGCCGGCGGCATCACGGCCGGTACGGGCTGGCCCGGCAACGGCGCAGTGGGCGTGAGATTGACCGGCCGTGCAGCACGGCTGCCCATACTGCCCCCGACGACGATTCGCGTGGCGGGAAAGTTAAGGCGGACTACCCGCGACTTGCCGAGCGTCAGATAGGTAGGAGGATCGACCGAGACACTCGTGCAAGGCCGCCCCGACACGGCGCCGGCACTGGACGTACTAGCACGATCGGTGCTGCGCGTGACGCTTGCTGGCGCCTGCCGTGGGGCGGGCGTTCCGGGTGCGGCTCCTTGCGCAACGACGGTGGACTGTGCCGGCGCGGCCGTCGTCGTGGCCCCGGTGTCTGCTTGCGCGGCGGCTAGCGACGCGTTGCAGAGAAGGGCGGCAGCAAGCGCCGCATTCCTGGACTGGAAGTGCATTCGGACTCTCCCTGGTTGTTACTTGTTCTTGACGGACGCCCGATGCTTCAGAAGCATTCGTTGGCCCTCGTGCCGCTGCGGATGACCTCGACGCAGACCCCTGGAGGTGCGGGCTTGGCCACCACAGCCGGGCGCTGCACATAGCGAACGGTCTGCACGACGGGGGCGGCGGGTCTGGCGATTTCGGCGGGCTTGAGCCGCAGGAGGTCCTCTTTGGTGACTCCAACGGTGTTGCCTGCCTGTTTGTCGAGCTGGTTGCGCAGCACCAGAGAGAGCTGCCCGACGCTGCGTGCGAGGTCCAGTTTCTCGGCCTGACCCGGCGTCACTTCCAGCGTCACGGCATTGACCACCTTGGGCTTCGTGTCGTCGCGGCTGGCCTCCTGGGCGACAGCGAGAACCAGCACCTGCTCGAGTACGGTCATGCTGATGGAGGTAGCCGCTTCGCCCTTGATGCGCTCCTGCTGCGCGTTGATCATCACGTCCACATAGTTGCCTGGCAGCGCGAAGCCCGCAACACCTACGACATCGTTCACCCGCACCGTCATCGCCCGTTTACCGTTGGCGATGACTGCCGAGAGACCGCCCTGAGTGCCAGCCGGCGCCAGCCTGCGATCGAGAATCGGATCGCCTCGCAGGAGACCGACCTTCAGCACGCGATCCTGGACTTCCTTGACGTCCCTGAACGCGCCCTCGGGCGTCGATGCGGCGGGCCATTCGACCGTGGTCACCATCTGCGGGTTGATCTTGGTGCCCAGTTCGATGTCAACTGCCGCCACCACCACCTGAGTCGAGGCGAGGTTGGCGCGCTGTGCGACCCAGCGGGCGGCATAGACCGCGGCGGCCAGACCCACGATGATTGCCAGCGCAAAGAATCCGATGGCCTTCAGGTTTCTCATGCTCGTGCTCCTTGACTTCAAAACAACTGGCCCTCACCCAGGTGGCGGTATGCCAGCCAGGCCAGGGTCCCCACGCAGATGCCGATGCCGTACGGCAGTTTTCCGATGGACGGCATGCCGGCCACCGATGGCCTTTGCCCTGAAGCGATGGCGAAAACGTTTGCCACCACTGCCTGCTGCACGTTGCGCAGCATCTGTCCGGACTGGCGCAGCCACAGCGCGTAGCCGACGGCCAGCACGCCGCCCGCGATAAACGACATCAGCACGGCACCGACGATTTCCGGGAAACCGAGGAAGGCGCCAACGGCAGCCATCAGCTTCACGTCGCCGGCGCCCAGTACGCGCAGCAGCCACAGCGGCAGCAGCAGGGCAAATCCAAGCCCCAGACCTGCAAGGCCTGAAAGCCCCTGGCCCACCCATGCGCTCAGGAGCAGGCCGACAAGCGCTGCCGGATACGTGAGGCGGTTGGGAATGCGAAACGACTTCAGGTCAAAGGCCATCGCAGCGAGTACCACGGCAGCGAGCACGCCGTCACGCATGAGCGCCAGGGTGCTGGCGTGGGCTGCAGGTAGTGCGCTGAGTTCGAGCATGGCAGTTCGCGGTTTTTGGTGTTTCCTGGTGCTTGTCTTGCTGTCCTGCTTCGCGGCAGGTGGAAGTGAATGTAGAAGTCGCTTCCGTCGAGCGAATGAGCGGCTTGTCCCGATTTGCCTAGGACATTCCTCCTCCGGCTCCGGGAGGGTGGTCTGGGAGGTTTCACGCCGCAGAGTGGGCGGGCAGATCCCGCCGCCGTGCCTTGAACGTGCGGCGCCTGGCCGGGCTCAGGGCAGAGGTTGAAGGCGGGGCGACGTGAGCTGGATGGCCACGCCAGTCGATCCGTCGCGATGCTCGATGCGTACGATGCGCCCTTCGGAGGTGAACTTCATGTGAGCCGCCGCAAGATCCATCTCGAAGAAGATCGTGCCTCCGAGCTCGTGGTGTCCGTCAAGCTGGAGGTACAGGCCCGAAAGGCTGATGTCGCGCGTGATGCCGGTGGAACCATCGGGCAACACCATGGGAAGGGCGACGGGTTCCCGCTGTTCGAGGCGATGCTCAGTGGTCATATCGGCAGTTTGGTGCGCTGCCGCAACGCCGCCGTGGTATTTGTCTACCTTTTTTCCTAGGAGGTCGGCTGCGCAATAGTAGGAGGGTTCCCGATTTTTTTGTAAGGATTTGAAATTTATAGACTTTCTCCTACACGCAGGGCTGTCGGACAAGAGCAGTGTTTGCCTGTAATCCAGGACCTACGGTTACCCATTTCGGGTAAGGAGGAAGGAAAATGTCAGGCATTCGCTTTCAACCAGTACGCGTGTTCGTAGTGGCCCCTGCGATGGTGTCGTGGGGGCTGGAGCGCCTTATCCAGGGCGAAAGCCCTTCGCTTGAGCTTGTGGGTAGTGGCCCGGCGCTCAACGCAGCTCTGGATCCGTTGTCGAAGCAGCCGTGCGACGTCATGGTGGTAGCCGCCGACTCAGCCGACGACTTCGAGCAGCTCTGGGAGTTCCAGAGCCGATCAGAGACCCCATCGCCTCATCTGATCGTGCTGACCGGCGCAAACCATGACGAACTGCTGGATCGCGCCATCCTCGCGGGCGCGCGGGGTATCGTCCACACCGCTGACCCGCCGACCGCCCTGGTCAGGGCCATCGAGAAGGTCAATTGCGACGAAATGTGGATCGATCGCCGTGCCACAAGCCGAATCTTCCTGAAGCTGGCCCGGCAAAAAGCGGCGCAAGGCGACGATCCGGAACGCGCGAAGATCTCGAGCCTCACTTCGCGCGAGCGCCAGACCATCGCGGCCGTCACGGGCGACGCTTCAGCCCCTGCCAAGGTGATTGCCCAGCGCCTGTGCATCAGTGAACACACCTTGCGTAACCACCTCACGTCGATCTACAGCAAGCTTGAACTCACCAGCCGGCTCGACCTGTACGCGTATGCCAGCCGCCATCATCTGGTGGAGCAATCGGTCGGGACACGATAGCCGGGCGAGCCGGACCTTCCGTCAGGTCCGGTTACCCGCCTCGGCCTCCTGGTTGCGCCCAGGCGCCACCACCTCTTCGGTGTGCAGCGGATTGGGCGGCGGCAACTCTTCGGGCAAGTCCACCCGCTCGAACTCGGAGATCACCTGCGCACCCAGCAACAAGAGAGTGGCCGCGATTTCCAGGCTCAGCAAAACAACAATCGCGGTCGTGAGCGATCCATAGACCACGTTGACCTGCGACAGGGTGCTGAAGTACCACACCAGGATGTGCCGAGTGATCTCCCATAGCAAGGCCGCCGTGACGCCGCCAATCAACGCATGGCGCAGTGAGAGACGCCCGACCGGCATGACCATGTAGATCGACGTCACCACAAAGATTTCCCCGGAAAGCCCCAGCAGGTACAACAGCACGCCCGATGTGCCCTTGAGCGACCATTCCCGCCCCAGGAACTCGATGCTCTCCTCGCCCATTGCCTGAAGGCTTCCCGAAACGAGCGTCATGACCAGCAGGCCAAAACCGAGGGAAAGGATGTACAGATACGGCATGACTGCCGACCAGATGAACCGCCGGCGACGCTTGACGATGCGATGCAGGAAGATCACCGACATGGCGTTTTCAAGCACGGTGAAAGCCAGGGAGCTGAAAAACAGCATGGTCACCAGCAGCACGCCACCGATCACATCGCGGTGCTGGAGAAAGGTCGAGAGCTCCTTGACGACCGCATTGCCCTGATTGGGCATCAGCCACTCAAGGTAGCGGCCCAGTGTCATCAGGAGTTGCGCCTGATCGATGATGTGCGAAAGCGCAATCACCGTCAGGATGAGCAGCGGCACGACGGACAGCAGGGCGTAATACGCGACAGCTCCTGCAAGCAAGAGCCCCTGGTTGGCTTTGAATCCCTTGAGGACGCGCCACGCGAATGCACCCGGATGGGCCAGCACATGCGCGGCTTGCGGGCTGAGAAAAGGCATCCGTCGAGTATGCCGTCTCGATCAGCTCTTCAGTGGCCAGTCAGATGTCGATCGCAGAGGCAGAGCCTGCGAGCTTTCGCAGTTCGAACTTCTGGATCTTGCCGGTCGAAGTCTTGGGCAGTTCCCCGAACACGACGGCGCGGGGTACCTTGAAGCCCGCCAGATGCTTCTTGCAGTGCGCCACGATGTCTTCCGCTTTCGTGAGGGCGCCTGCTTTCAGTTCGACAAAGGCGCAAGGGGTCTCGCCCCAGCGCGGGTCAGGCCGGGCGACCACGGCAGCAGCCAGCACATCCGGATGCCGGTAAAGAACATCTTCGACCTCGATGGACGAGATGTTCTCACCGCCCGAGATGATGATGTCCTTGCTGCGATCCTTGATCTTGATGTAGCCGTCCGGATACTGCACGGCCAGATCACCGGTGTGGAACCAGCCGCCGGCGAAGGCCTCCTCGGTCGCGACCCGGTTTTTCAGATAGCCCTTCATGGTGATGTTGCCGCGAAACATGATCTCGCCCATGGTTTCGCCGTCCAGCGGCACGGGCTGCATCGTCTGGGCGTCCATCACGCGCGCATCGCGCTGCAGGTGATAGCGCACACCCTGCCGCGCATTCAGCCGCGCCCGCTCACCGATATCCAGGTCGCTCCAGTCCTGCTGGGTGGGGCAAACCGTCGCAGGCCCGTAGACTTCCGTGAGTCCATAAACATGCGTGAGATCAAAGCCCATGCGCTCCATGCCCTCGATCATGGAAGCCGGCGGGGCAGCGCCAGCGACCATCGCTTTCACGCCTTGGGGCAGGCCCTGCTTCATCTCGTCCGGCGCGTTGACCAGCATGGCGTGCACGATTGGCGCTCCGCAGTAATGCGTGACCTGGTGATCCCTGATCGCATCGATGATCGCGCGCGCCTCCACCTTGCGAAGACAGACATTGACACCGGCGCGGGCCGCAATGGTCCACGGGAAGCACCAGCCGTTGCAATGGAACATCGGCAGCGTCCAGAGATAGATGGCGTGCTTGGGCAAATCCCATTCGAGGATGTTCGAAATGGCATTGGCCATCGCGCCCCGGTGGTGATAAACGACACCTTTGGGGTTGCCAGTTGTGCCGCTGGTGTAGTTCAGCGCGATCGCGTCCCACTCGTCGGCAGGCAGCCGCCACTGGAAATCGGGATCGCCGGTCGCGACGAACTCGTCGTATGCGATGCTGCCGATCGTCTCGACCGGGCCGGTGTATTGCGCATCCGCCACGTCAATCACCAGCAACGGCTTCGAACTCTCGCGCAGTGCAAGCGCCCTTTTCATCACACCTGCAAATTCCGGGTCAACGATCACCGCTTTGGCTTCACCATGATCCAGCATGAAAGCGATCGTTTCCGGATCGAGCCTGGTGTTCAGGGCATTGAGCACGGCGCCAGTCATCGGGATGCCGAAGTGCGCCTCGACCATGGGCGGCGTGTTCGGAAGCATCACCGCAACCGTGTCGCCCCTTGAGATGCCGCTCTTGGAAAGGGCACTGGCCAGTTGCCGGCACCGCGCGTAGACCTCGCCCCAATTGCGCCGAAGGTCGCCGTGCACGACTGCAAGGCGTTGGGGATAAACCTCGGCCGTTCGCTCAATGAACGACAGGGGGGACAGCTGCGCGAAGTTCGCATCGTTGCGCGCCAGGTCCTGGTCGAAAATGCTCTGCATCTCGTTGTCTCCGCAAATCCCCGGTTGGCCCGGTGTGACGCAAGGTTAACCGCACAGCCTTGGCAGCGGCGTTAGGTAAGAATACCGAACAATGGCCATTCCCCAGACATTCATCCAGGAGCTGCTTGCGCGTGCAGACGTGGTGGAGATCGTCGGGCGCTATGTGCAACTGAAGAAGGCCGGTGCCAATTTCATGGGCCTGTGCCCTTTCCACGGCGAGAAGTCGCCCTCTTTTTCTGTGAGCCCGACCAAGCAGTTCTATCACTGCTTTGGCTGTGGCAAGAACGGAGATGCCATCAGCTTCCTGATGGAGCACGCCGGCATGACCTTCATCGAGGCGACCAAAGACCTCGCGCAGCAATACGGAATGGAAGTCCCCGAAGAAGACACGACACCCCAGGAACGCGAGCGCGCAGCCAGACAGCGCGAGAAGCAGGCGACCCTAAACGACGTGCTCGAAAAGGCGGGCGATGCTTATCGCAAGCACCTCAAACAAAGCCAGCATGCGGTGGACTACCTCAAGCGAAGAGGCCTTTCCGGCGAGGTCGCCCGCGACTTCGGCCTGGGTTACGCGCCCGATGGCTGGCGTAGCCTGGCAAGCGTTTTTCCGAACTACGACGATCCCCTGCTTTCGGAAAGCGGACTCGTCATCGTCAGCGAGGATGGCGAAAACCGATATGACCGGTTTCGCGACCGGATCATGTTTCCGATCCGCAACATCAAGGGTGAATGCATCGGCTTCGGAGGCCGGGTGCTCGGGGATGAAAAGCCCAAATACCTCAATTCGCCCGAAACCCCGGTCTTCAGCAAGGGCCGTGAACTCTACGGTCTGTTCGAAGCGCGAAACGCCTTGCGCGAACACGGCTACGTGCTGGTCACCGAAGGCTACATGGATGTAGTGGCCCTGGCGCAGCTGGGCTTTCCCAATGCAGTGGCCACGCTGGGTACCGCCTGCAGCAGCGAGCATGTGCAAAAGCTGTTCCGCTTCACCGAGTCGGTGGTGTTCAGCTTCGACGGCGACGCGGCCGGCCGGCGGGCGGCACGCAAAGCCCTGGACGCCGCCCTGCCCTTTGCAAGCGACGTTCGTTCAGTGAAATTCCTGTTTTTGCCGCCGGAACATGATCCTGACAGCTACATCCGCGCGTTCGGCCAGGAAGCGTTCTCGCGCTATATCAGCGACGCCACGCCGCTCAGCCGTTTCCTGATCGAAGCCGCCCGGGAGGCCTGCGACCTCAGCACCGCCGAAGGCCGGGCACACATGGCGGCCAACGCAAAGCCGCTGTGGAGCGCCCTGCCCGATGGCGCGCTCAAAAGGCAGTTGCTGGCAGAGATCGCCGTGCTGGCACAACTGGACGCACGCGACCTGGCGAGCTTGTGGGGTGCCGGGCCGCCGTCCGCACCCGCCCAGGCGAGGCGCGAACCGTGGCGCCCGGCCCGTCGGCCAGGGCGCGCCTTGCCTCCCGGTCGGGCGGACCGGGCCCTGCAGATCGTGATCATGGATCCGCAGGCCTGGGGCACGCTCAGCCATGACGACCATCACCTGCTGTGCGACCTGCCGGCGCCCCACGGGCCCTTGTTCGCCTGGCTGGACGCCTATACCCATGAGCACGGGGCGACCGACTGGAATACCTTGCGGGAAGCAGCCCAGGGTCACGAGCACGAGGCCTTTTTGCTCGACCAGGCGGGCAAGATGCTGCCCGACATCGAACACGACCTGACGGAACTGCAGCAGATCCTTCGCATGGAGCGTGATCGGCGGCTGGATGACGAACGCAGGGAACTGTCGGCCCGCGCTGCAACCGACCCGGCCGCGTATGAACGGCTCAAACAGCTCTGGGCCGAGGCCAAACCCCAGAGATAAGGCACAAAAGCCTTGAAAAACCGGGGCGGCGGTATAATGTAAGGTTACCGCGGCAAGAGCGACAGCAGCACCTCCGGACCAGGCCAACCGACGCAAATAGCGCGACCGGCCATCTCACCGCAAGGACTGCACCCCAAATGTTCGCCCACACATCTTGC
>JAZKFD010000057.1:0-5606 GCA_040386635.1 Pseudomonadota bacterium | reverse complement strand
AATACGCGACCACGCGCTTGATGTCGTTCTGGATGATGCCCAGGAAGCCCATGAAAAGCGCCGTAATCGCGCCGATGATGATCATCATCGACAGCGCCGTTTCGCTCAGCTCGAACAGAGGCGACATGCGCGCCACCATGAAGATGCCGGCCGTCACCATCGTCGCCGCATGAATCAGCGCCGAGATAGGCGTCGGGCCTTCCATCGAATCCGGCAGCCAGACGTGCAGGGGAAACTGCGCGCTCTTGCCCATCGCGCCGACGAACAGGCCGATGCAGATCACCGTGATCAGCATCCAGCCGGTGCCAGGGAAGGTCATTTTTGCGAGCTCACCTGCCTTGGCGAAGGTCTCGGCGTAGCTCAAGGTTCCAGCGAAGGCCACGATCAGGCCGATGCCCAGGATGAAGCCGAAATCGCCTACGCGGTTGACGAGGAACGCCTTCATGCTCGCGAAGATCGCCGTCGGTTTGTTGTACCAGAAGCCGATCAGCAGGTATGACACGAGGCCCACCGCCTCCCAGCCGAAGAACAGCTGCAGGAAGTTGTTGCTCATGACCAGCATGAGCATCGCGAACGTGAACAGCGAGATATACGAGAAGAAGCGGTTGTAGCCTTCGTCTTCTTCCATGTAGCCGATGGTGTAGATGTGAACCATCAGCGACACGAATGTCACGACGCACATCATCATGGCCGTCAGGCCATCGACAAGGAAGCCGACCTCCATCTTGAGCGCGCCGATGGTCATCCACTCGTAGATCGTCTCGTTGAATCGCGCGCCATCGACAGCGACGCTTTTGAGCGTCATGGCCGAGATCACGAACGCGATAAGCACGCCCAGGATACAGAGCGTGTGCGACAGGCGCCGCCCAATCCAGTTGCCACCGAAGGTCGTGCCCAGCACACCGGCCAGGATGGCGCCGGCCAGCGGGGCGAGCGGCACCGCGAGCAGCGTTGAAGCGTTGAGAGTTGTGCTCATTGGTTCTAGCCCTTCAACGTGTTGAGCTCGTCCACGTTGATGTTCGACTTGTTGCGGAACAGCAGCACGAGAATGGCCAGGCCGATCGCCGATTCAGCGGCGGCCACGGTGAGGATGAAGAACACGAACACCTGTCCGTGCATGTCGTTCAGGTAATACGAGAACGCCACGAAATTCATGTTGACCGCCAGCAGCATCAGCTCGATGGCCATCAGCAGCACGATCAGGTTCTTGCGGTTCAGGAAGATGCCGATCACCGACAGCGCGAACAGGATCGCGCCGAGCGACAGGTAGTGGCCGAGCGTGAGGGTGCCGAGGCTCATTTCTTGTCTCCTGCGGACGGGGTCGGCGTGGTCGGCGCGGCGACCGGCGCCGGCTGGGCGACCACCGGCGGCGGCTCGGGCGCCTCGACCTCGGCCTTCATCTTGACGATGCGCACGCGGTCGGCGGCCTTGACGCGAACCTGGTCGGACGGGTTCTGGTACTTCGAGTCCTTGCGGCGGCGCAGCGTCAGCGCGATCGCCGCGATGATCGCCACCAGCAGCAGCACCGCCGCGATCTGCAGCGGATACAGGTACTTGGTGTAGACCTCGATGCCGAGCAGCTTGGTGTTGCCCAGCTTCAGCGCGGCGGCATCGGCGACCGGCGCGTCAGTGAGGCGGAAGCCGGGGATCAGCACCGCCGCCATCTCGAGCGCGATGATGACGCCGACGACCGCAGCCGCCGGGAAGTGCGTCCAGAAGCCCTCGCGCAGCGCCTCGGAGCCGACGTCGAGCATCATCACGACGAACAGGAACAGCACCATCACGGCGCCGACGTAGACCAGCACCAGCACGATCGCGAGGAACTCGGCGCGCAGCAGCATCCACACGCAGGCCGCGTTGAAGAACGCGAGCACGAGGTAGAGCGCGGCATACACCGGGCTGCGCGCCGTGATGACACGGAACGAGGCGAACAGCAGCACGGCGGCAAAGACGTAGAAGAGCGCGGTATCGATCATGGTGTTGTTGTGTGCACGGGGCTCCCTGCCCCGTGGCCGACTCGCGCCGCGCTCAATCGGGCGCAGCGACGGACATCAGCGGTAGCGGGCGTCCGCCTCCTTGGCTTTGGCGATTTCGGGCTCGTAGCGGTCACCGACGGCGAGCAGCATGTCCTTGGTGAAATACAGGTCGCCGCGCTTCTCGCCGTGGTACTCGAAGATGTGGGTCTCGACGATCGAGTCGACCGGGCAGCTCTCTTCGCAGAAGCCGCAGAAGATGCACTTGGTCAGGTCGATGTCGTAGCGCGTGGTGCGGCGGGTGCCGTCGTCGCGCTGGTCGGATTCGATGGTGATGGCCATCGCGGGACACACGGCCTCGCACAGCTTGCAGGCGATACAACGCTCTTCGCCGTTTTCATAACGGCGCAGCGCATGAAGACCCCGGAAACGCGGGCTGAGCGGCGTCTTTTCTTCCGGGAATTGCACGGTGATCTTGCGCGCGAAGGCGTACTTGCCTGTGATGGCAAGGCCCTTGAACAGCTCGAACAGCATGAAGCTGCTGAGGAAATCCTTCAGGGAAAACGGCGCCCTGGCGATTGCTTGGGTGGACATATTGTTTTACTTCCAGATGTTGTACGGCGTTTGCATCCAGATGCCAACCACCACCAGCCACACCAGCGTGACCGGGATGAATATCTTCCAGCCCAGACGCATGATCTGGTCGTAGCGGTAACGCGGGAATGTCGAGCGCACCCAGAGGAACATCGTGACGACCATGAAGGTCTTGATGCCCAGCCAGATCCAGCCCGGAATGAAAGAAAGGAATTCGAACGGCGGGATCCAGCCCCCCAGGAACAGGATGACAGCGAGGATGGAAACCAGCCACATGTTGGCGTATTCGGCCAGGAAGAACATGGCGAAGCTCATGCCCGAGTACTCGATCATGTGGCCCGCCACGATCTCGGATTCGCCTTCGACCACGTCGAACGGGTGGCGGTTGGTTTCCGCCAGGCCCGAGATGAAATAGACGATGAAGATCGGCAGCAGCGGCAACCAGTTCCACGACAGGAAGTTCAGGCCCTGATTGGCAAATATTCCCTTCGCCTGGCTCATGACGATGTCGGTCATGTTCATGCTGCCGGCGACCATCAGCACGACGACCAGGCAAAAGCCCATCGCGATTTCGTAGCTGACCATCTGCGCCGAGGCGCGCAGGGCCCCCAGGAAGGCGTACTTCGAGTTGGAGGCCCAGCCGGCGATGATGACGCCGTACACCTCCAGCGAGGTGATCGCCATCAGGAACAGCAGGCCGGCGTTGATATTGGACAGCGCCACTTCGGGCCCGAACGGAATCACGACCCATGCAGCCAGGGCCGGCATGATCGTCATGATCGGGCCGAGCAGGAACAAGCCCTTGTTGGCGACCGTGGGAATGATGATTTCCTTGGTCAGGAGCTTCACCGCGTCTGCGATCGGCTGCAGCAATCCCAGCGGACCGATCCGGTTGGGGCCGACACGAATCTGCGTGAAGCCGATTGCCTTACGCTCCCATAACGTGAGGTAGGCCACAGCCCCCATCAGCGGTGCAACGACCACGACGATCTTGATCAGCGTCCAGAGGACCGGCCAACCCGCAGCCGTCCACCAGCCGGCGTTGATGAGGCCGTTTCCAAAGCCCCAGATCTGGTCGATCATGCTGGCACTCCGGTTGACTCCGACTGATCAGCCCGAGCGGCCTTCGAGAACGCGGCCCGTCCGTCGGCCGTGAGCTGCAGCGACGGTGCTCGACGCACGATGCTGTCGAGCTGGTAGATCGATGCAGTGACCGGCACGCCAGCCCTGCCGGAATTCGGCTGCGCCGTCATCGACGCCGAGCTGGCATTGTTCAATCTGCCGCCTTGCACCAGGGACTGCTGCACATCGGCTTCACCACGTGCGGCGCGCAGGACTTCGCCAGCGGACTCCTGCCCGAAGCCCTGCAGCCCCAGCATGTTGCCCAGCACCCGTAGAACCTTCCAGGCAGGACGCGCGTCACCGAGCGGTTTGACGACAGCGTGGAACGACTGGACACGCCCCTCGGCACTCACGAAGGTGCCTGGCGTTTCGGTGAACGGCGCGATCGGCAGCACCACATCGCTGAACGCAAGGTTGGCCTTGAACGGGCTCAGCGTGATGACCATCGCCGCATTGGCGAGACCCGCCTCCGCGCGCTCGCCTGCTGCGGAATCGAACTGCGGCTCGGTATTGAGAAGGATGGCGGCCTTGAGCTTGCCGTCGAGCATTTCAGCCGCGTTCAGTCCGCCCTCGCCTGGCAATGCGCCAGCGAGTTGCGCGCCGACCGTGTTGGCCGCTTCGGTCAGAAAGCCCACGGTAGCGCCGGTTTGGGAGCCGATCCAGTTGGCCAGCGCGAGCAAGCCGCCAGCATGGGCGTGGTGAGCAGCCGCGTTGCCCAGCAGGATCGCCTTGCGCTCACCGGATGCCAGCGACTTCGCAATAGCTGTCCAGCGGTCGTCCTGTGAAGCGGAAACCGGGCTGGAAATGCCCTTCTCCGAAGCAACCGCAGATGCGATGCCGGCCAGCACATTCATCCAGTCGGAGGCAGGCGCAATCACCGAGGATGCGAGGGTCATCGCCCAGTCGTCTTCGCGGTCGTGGATCACCGAAACCTTTGCACCCTTGCGCGTCGAGGCACGAATGCGCAACGCGAACAGCGGATGGTCCTTGCGCAGGTTCGAACCGATGACGAGCGCACTTTGCAGGTTCGACAGTGATGCGATGGAGGTGCCGAGCCAGCGGACGCCATCCGCCTTCGAAAAATCGGCATTGCGCAGACGGTAGTCGATGTTTTCGCTACCAAGACCGCGCACCAGCGAGCCGGCCAGGAACAGTTCTTCGACCGTGCTGTGCGGGCTGACCAGAGCGCCGATGCTTTTCGCACCGTGCTCTGCCTTGATCTGCTTCAGGCCGTTGGCCACGTATTCGAGCGCGGTCTGCCAGTCGACGGTCTTCCACTCGCCGCCCTGCTTGATCATGGGCGATGTGAGACGCTCCTCACCATTGAGGGCTTCGTACGAGAAGCGGTCGCGGTCGGCGATCCAGCATTCGTTGACATCGTTGTTTTCCAGGGGCAGGACACGCATGACCTTGTTGCCCTTGACCTGCACGATCAGGTTCGAGCCGGTCGAATCGTGCGGGCTCACCGATTTGCGGCGCGACAGTTCCCAGTTGCGGGCCTGGAAGCGGAACGGCTTGCTTGTGAGCGCACCCACCGGGCACAGGTCGATCATGTTGCCCGAGACTTCCGAGTCGATCGTGTCGTTCAGGACCGTGGTGATCTCTGAATGCTCGCCGCGATGGATCATGCCCAGCTCCATCACGCCGGCGATTTCCTGGCCGAAGCGGACGCAGCGCGTGCAATGGATGCAGCGCTCCATCTCCTTCATGGAAATCAGCGGGCCAACTTCCTTGACCGGGACGGTGCGTTTTTCTTCGTCATAGCGCGAGCTCGAACCGCCGTATCCGACGGCCAGGTCCTGCAACTGGCACTCGCCGCCCTGGTCACAGATGGGGCAATCGAGCGGGTGGTTGATCAGGAGAAACTCCATCACCGACTGCTGCGCCTTGATCGCCTTGTCGCTCTTGGTGCGCACG
>JAZKFD010000056.1:0-12357 GCA_040386635.1 Pseudomonadota bacterium | reverse complement strand
CTGGATCCAGAAGTCCGCATACGTCACATATCTGTCAAAAATGTTCTGCCCGTATTCCGAATAGGACTCCAGGTAAGCCGTCTGGATTTCCTTGCCGATGAACTCCGCATACCGGGCCGATAGATGTTCCTTGATGTATGACAGGTACTTCTGTTCGGTCTCGGCAGGGAACTGCTCGCGTTCGATCTGCTGCTCCAGCACGTACATCAGGTGCACCGGATTGGCCGCGACCTCGGTCGAATCGAAATTGAATACTTTCGAAATGATCTTGAACGCGAAGCGCGTCGAAATGCCGGTCATGCCTTCGTCCACGCCGGCGTAATCTCGGTATTCCTGATAACTCTTGGCCTTGGGGTCGGTGTCCTTCAGATTCTCGCCGTCGTAGATCTGCATCTTCGAAAAGATGCTGGAGTTCTCCGGCTCCTTCAGGCGCGTGAGCACGCCAAACTGCGCCATCATCCGCAGCGTGCCGGGCGCGCACACGGCATCCTTCAACGACGAATTGCGCAGCAGCTTTTCGTAGATCTTGACCTCTTCGGTCACGCGCAGGCAGTACGGCACCTTCACGATATAGATCCGGTCCAGGAATGCCTCGTTGTTCTTGTTGTTCTTGAATGCTTTCCACTCGCTCTCGTTCGAGTGGGCCATCACGATGCCGTCAAATGGAATCGCGCCAAAGCCTTCAGTTCCCTTGAAGTTGCCTTCCTGCGTGGCGGTAAGCAAAGGGTGCAGCACCTTGATAGGCGCCTTGAACATTTCCACGAATTCGAGCAGGCCCTGGTTCGCCAGGCACAAGCCGCCGGAATAGCTGTACGCATCCGGGTCGTCCTGCGCATACGTTTCCAGCTTGCGAATGTCGATCTTGCCCACCAGGGAGGAGATGTCCTGGTTGTTCTCGTCGCCCGGCTCGGTCTTGGCGATGCCGCACTGCTTCAGGATGGAGGGATAGCGCTTGACGACCTTGAACTTGCGGATGTCGCCGCCGTATTCCTCGAGCCGCTTCACGGCCCAGGGTGACATGATTCGCTGCAGGTAGCGCGGCGCGATTCCGTACTGCTCCTGGAGAATCGGCGCGTCCTCCGCATTGCTGAAAAGTCCCAGCGGCGATTCGTTGACGGGCGAGCCCTTGATGGCGTAAAAAGGCACCTGCTCCATCAGAGCCTTCAGGCGCTCTGCGATGGACGATTTGCCGCCACCCACAGGGCCGAGCAGATAGAGGATCTGCTTTTTCTCTTCGAGTCCCTGGGCGGCATGGCGAAAGCACGCCACGACCTGCTCGATGGGTTCCTCCAGCCCGTAGAAGTCCTTGAAGGCGGGATAGATGCGAACCATCTTGTTGCCGAAGATGCGCGACAGGCGCGGATCGTGTCGGGTGTCGATGATCTCTGGTTCGCCGATTGCCTTGAGCATTCGTTCCGCCGCAGTCGCATAGGCGAGCGGCTCACGTTTGCACAGGTCCAGGTATTCCTCCAGAGACATTTCCTCTTCGCGCGTCTGTTCATAACGCTGAAGAAAATTCCGGACTACATCCATGAAACCTCCTAAGAAGTCAGTTGGCCGTGCGCCTGGTCAGCGCTCGACCATGAACACAATCTGTTCCTGCCCGTTAGTGATACCTGTCGGAAAAATTCAGTCTTCACTGTAGGTCAACGGTAGATAAAAACAAGAGCGGCAGGTTCCTAGGTGGAAACGATGTTGTCCGGTTTCCACGACTGCGAAAACCGCACGCAAACACCGTGCCGGAACCCGGAATTTCGGCGTATGCTTTTGATCGAACAGACCGTCTTTACACGAGCCAATCCATAATCGGCTCGCATGAAGCGCCTTGTGCAATTTGTCTGCCTGCTGGCAGCGCTCGCCGTCTGTTTGCCTTCGCCCGCGCAGGAAGTCCAAAGCACCCTGAAGGTCGGCTCCAAACGATTCACCGAGTCGTACATCCTGGCGCAGGTCCTGGCGAAAACGGCTGCCCCCCATCTTCGTGAACCGCCGCAAGTCAGGCAGGGCCTTGGCAATACCGCCGTCGTTTACGAAGCGCTACGCTCCGGCGCCATCGACCTGTATCCCGAATACGCCGGCACCATCGCCCTGGAAATTCTCAAGGCCGGCAAGCCGATGTCGCTGCAGGCGATGCGAGAGGCCCTCGCGCCCCTGGGGCTGGGCGTGGCCATACCACTGGGGTTCAACAACGGATATGCGCTCGCGCTTCGTGAACGTGATGCGGCCGCCCTTGGAATTCGCGCGCTGAGCGACCTGACCCGGCACCCGCAGCTGAAGATGGGCCTGTCCAACGAGTTCATCGGACGTGCCGACGGCTGGCCTGGCCTGGCCGAGCGTTATGGGCTGAAGCAGCAGCCCACGGGCCTGGACCATGGCCTTGCTTATGACGCCATCGCAGCCGGACAAATCGACGTCATGGATATCTACACCACCGATGCCAGGATTGCCCATCTCAAGCTCGCAGTGCTGCGCGACGATCAGGTTTATTTCCCGCGTTACGACGCACTTGTGCTGTACCGCCTTGATGTACCCCAGCGCTTTCCACAGGCCTGGGCTGCGCTGGGCCGGCTGGAGGGCAGCATCGACGAGCGCCGGATGATCGCGATGAATGCGCGTGCCGAACTCGATCAGGTGCCTTTCGATGTGATTGCGCGAGACCACCTGGCCGGCAAGGGCAAGGACGCACAACAAGTACAGCCGCGCGGCTTTCGCGCCAGGTTGTTCGGCCCCGACCTGTGGCGCCTCACCGTGCAGCATGTGGCCCTGGTTGCGGGCTCGGTTTTGATTGCCGCGATGCTTGCCATTCCGCTCGCACTTTTGACTTATGCCCGGCCACGCGCACGGGCGCTGGTGCTAGGCGGAACCGGCCTGCTGCAGACGATTCCTTCGCTTGCGATGCTCGCGGTGCTCATCTGGGCAGTCGGGGCGATCGGGCTGGTGCCCGCCCTCATCGCGCTGACCCTGTACGCGCTGCTGCCCATCATGCGCAACACGGTCACGGGCCTTGCCGAGGTGCCGCAAGGATTGCGCGACGCTGCATCAGCCCTGGGCATGACCCGCGCGCAACGGCTTCGACTGATCGAATTGCCGCTGGCGTGGCCCACGGTACTGGCGGGCATCCGGGTCGCGACAACGATCGCAATCGGAACGGCAACCATCGCCGCATTCGTCGGAGCCGGCGGATACGGCGAGCGCATCGTCACCGGCCTGGCCATCAACGATACCGGCCTTCTGCTCGCGGGCGCGGTCCCGGCTGCGGCGCTGGCCTTGCTGGCCGAAGGCGTCTTCGAGATGATCGCCCGGCTTCGCAGGCGGCTATAGACTTGCATCCATGCGCACCATCTTGCTCCTGATCGCACTGCTGGCATCGTCCATGGCAAGCGCCCTGCCCGCCAACGTGGAGCACGTCGAGACGTTCCGCGGCGTTGCGCAGTACCGGCTCAAGTCCAACGGCATGACGATTCTTGCGCTGCCGCAGCGTGCCGCGCCGGTGGTGACGTTCATGGTCGTGTACCACGTGGGATCGAGAAACGAGGCTCCCGGCAATACCGGCTCGGCCCACTTGCTCGAGCACATGATCTTCAACAAATCGACGCAGAACTTCGGGCGTGCCAACGGTCACAAAACCTTCCAGGAAGTCATCTACGAAGCGGGCGGCGATGCGGCCTCGTCCAACATGACCACCTGGTACGACCGCATGACGGGTTACTCCACGTTCCCCTCGGACAAGCTGGAGATCGCGATGCGCATCGAAGCCGAGCGCATGAGCCGCGCGCTGCTACTGGACGACGAGCGCAAGTCCGAAATGTCGGTGGTTCGCAATGAATTCGAAATCGGTGAGAACCAGCCCGCGCGTGTTCTGGCCAAGGGGGTGATCGCATCGGCAATACAGGCGCATCCGTACCACTGGAGCACCATCGGCTACCGCTCGGACATCGAGGGCGTGACGACAGAGAAACTGCGTGAGCACTACAAGACATTTTTCCATCCCGACAACTCGTCGGCCATCTTGATCGGCGACTTCGACACGGATGCGGCACTTGCCCAATTCAATCGCCAGTTCGGCGCGATCCCACGAGCGCCGAATCCGATTCCCCAGGTGATCACGGTAGAGCCCCCGCAGGAAGGCGAGCGCCGGGTAGTGATCAGGCGGCCGGCAACGGTGGGCCTCGTTCACATCGCCTACATGCGGCCTGCGGCATCGCATCCCGATTTCATGGCGCTGGAAGTGCTGGGCATCATTCTTGGCAGCGGTATCAATTCGCGGCTGTATCGCGCGCTGGTGGACGAGGGTTTCGCAACCAGCGTGGACATCAGCAACTGGGCGTTGCGGGACCCGTATCCCTTCTATATTTCCGCGAGCAACGCGCCCGGACGCGCCCATGGCGATGTCGAAGCAGCCATCAGGTCCGTGATTGCAGACGTCGCGGCCAGGGGCGTCAGCGAGGTGGAACTGAGTCGAGCGAAGCGTCAGATAGAAATCGCGCACGTCCGCTCGCGGGAGGGTTCCAACAACCTGGCGCGCAACATGGCCGAGGCGGTTGCATCGACCGACTGGAAATGGTTTCTGACCTACATCGACAAGATCCAGGCGGTCAGCGCGGAAGATGTCAGGCGCGTTGCTGCCACGTATCTCATCAGCGAAAAGGCCACGGTCGGCTGGTTCGAGCCCACGCCGCCCGCAAGTCCGGCCACCGCCCAGCCACCCGCGGTTCGCCCGGAGCCCGTCGAAAGGCCCTCGACGACTACGGCTGCCGCCGGTCAGGAAATGGCCGACGCCCGACCAGGCGCTGGCAACGATCAACGTCTGCCCTTCGCACAGCGCACGTCGCGCAAGGTGCTCGCCAATGGGCTCATCGTGGACGTGGTGGTCAATCGCGCCTTGCCGACGGTCAGTGTGCGGGGGCTGGTCACCGCAGGCGGCATCACCAATCCGCAGACGCAACCTGCGCTGTCGGATCTGACTGGCAAGATGCTGGCGCGCGGCACTACCTTGCGCAGCAAGGAGCAGATTGCGGCGCTGCTCGACGACGCAGGCGCCTCTCGTCGTTACCTGCCGCAACTGTCTGAACTGGGCATCGAGGCAAATGGCATGGCGCGCGACCTGCCGATGATGCTGGGCGTGCTGGCCGAAGAATTGCGCCAGCCTGCCTTCACAGAGGCAGAACTTGCCCGCGCGAAACGCGAGCTCGAAAATGAATACCTTCGTGCAGACGATGACACCTCGTTCCGTGCGCAGGAGCGATTGGCTCAACTCTCGTTTCCGCCCGGCCATCCGTACCATGCGGCGGGGCGGCAGGAGCGCGCACGCAGCCTGGCCGCACTGACCGAGGCGGATCTCCGGTCATTTCACCAGACGCGCTTCGGCGGCACCGGGATGATCCTGGCGATCGTCGGCGACGTGGATCCAACTGCCACCCTGGCCCTGGTCGATCGATTGTTCGGCAGCATTCCCCGCGGAGAGCGTCCCTCGTTCGCAGCTGTTTCACGCGCAACTCCGGCAGCGCAAGGCGCGCGCGAGGCAGTGACACTGAGAGGCAAGGCCAACATGAACATCGTGATGGGGATGGCCAGCGGGCTGCGCCGGACCGACCCCGATTTCGAAGCAGCGCTGGTGGGTAATGCGGTGCTGGGGCAGAACGCGCTGTCGTCGCGAATCGGCAGGCGCGTGCGCGATACCGAAGGCCTGAGCTATTCGATCTACTCGCGATTTCTGCAGAGCGACGAGCTCGACGGCGTCTGGCTGGTCAACGCCAACGTCGCGCCGCAAAATGTCGCCCGGGCGATCCGCTCGACGCGTGAGGTGATTGAACGCTATGCACGCGAAGGTGCATCCGACGCTGAGGTCGCCGTGCAAAAGAGCTACTTTGCAGGCAACTTCAAGATCGCGCTCGGCACGAACGCGGGCGTCGCGTCCACGCTTGTCGCCGCCGAAAAGTTCGGCTTTGGCCCCGCCTACCTCGACGAATATCCTGCACGCATCGCGGCCGTCACCACCGCCCAGGCCAACACAGCGATGCGCGAACATTTTTCCCCTGCCAGACTGCACCTCGTGGTCGCGGGTGACCTCGACAAACTTCCGGATTGAGCACAACCATGGATCATTCCCACGCCCCTACCCGAGTGCAGGCCATAGCCGGCTCGCAAGCTTCATTTGACTCGGGCGAATTTCGCGAACTGCTCGCACGGCGCATCGCCATCGCGACAGAAAGCCAGAATCCCGAGCGCGCCAGCGAACTCACTTCCTACCTGCACGATGAAATCCAGCCCGCCTTCGAGGCGATGGGTTTCGAGTGCCGTACCTTGACGCATCCGAAAGCGCGGGCGCCCTTTCTTTTTGCGCAGCGCATCGAAGGCAACGACCTGCCGACGGTGTTCGGCTACGGCCACGGGGATGTCATTCGCGGACTGGAGCCGGAATGGAAGGAAGGCCTTTCGCCGTGGAAGCTGACCGATCGCGATGGCAACTGGTATGGACGCGGTATCGCCGACAACAAGGGCCAGCACTCGGTCAACATGCTGGCGATGGCCAACGTGCTCAAGCATCGCGGCAAGCTCGGCTTCAATGCGAAGTACCTGGTCGAAATGGGCGAAGAGACCGGGTCCCCCGGGCTGCGCGAACTGTGCGACGACAACAGGGAACTGTTCAGCGCCGACCTGCTGCTCGCCTCCGACGGCCCGCGTCTTCGCGCCGATCGGCCCACGATTTTCCTGGGCACACGGGGCGCGCTGAGTTTCGATCTGGTGATCGAAGCGCGCAAGGGCGGGCATCACTCCGGTAACTGGGGCGGCCTGATCTCCAACCCCGGCATCCAGCTGGCTCATGCGATTGCCAGCATCGTCTCGCCCACCGGCCAGATCCGGATTCCCGAATGGGTGCCCAGTGAATTGCCGGCCTCGGTGCGTCGCGCCCTGGCCGATTGCGAGGTCGATGGCGGCGCCGACGGCCCCGAGATCGAAGCCTGGTGGGGCGAGCCCGGACTGTCCCCGGCCGAGCGCGTATTCGGCTGGTGCTCGTTTGAAGTGCTTGCGTTCAAGACCGGCAATCCGCAGACGCCGGTGAACGCGATTCCACCGACAGCCTGGGCACGGTGCCAGCTGCGGTTCGTGGTGGGTCCGGACCCCGAGCAATTCATGCCGGCGCTTCGTCGGCATCTGGACCGTCAGGGTTTTGCCATGGTGAAAATCGTGATGACGCGCGACGAGATGTTCGCCGCAACGCGTATCGATCCGGAGGACCCGTGGGTTCAGTGGGCTGCTGCGTCGATTGAAAAAACGACAGGCAAGAAACCCGCGGTGTTGCCGAATCTGGGCGGCTCGCTCCCCAACGACATCTTCACAGACATCCTCGGCCTGCGCACGGTCTGGGTGCCGCACTCCTACCCGGGGTGTTCGCAGCATGCACCCAACGAGCATCTGCCGCCGCAACTGCTGCGTGAAGCGTTGACGGTCATGACGGGCCTGTACTGGGATATGGGGGATGGGATGACGCCGAGGTGACCCCGAGTTGACACCGGTATCGTCGCTGCCATGCCTTCACCGATACAGTTTCACTTCGACTTCATCTCGCCCTACGGCTGGCTTGCGAGCCTGCGCATCGGCGAAATCGCGGCGCGGCACGGCAGGCTTGTCGATTGGCATGTGATGCTGCTGGGCGTGTCCGTGCTGAAGGTCATGGGGCTGAAACCGCTGCTCGATACACCGCTCAAGGGCGATTACGTTCGACGGGACATTCCGCGCCATGCTCGCAAGCTGGGCCTGGCGATTGGACGCGATATGGATGCGCCAGTGGGCAATCCGCTGCCTGCCGCACGTGCGTTCTGCCTGGTCAAGCACCATCACCCGCATCTGCAGGCCGCCATGGCGCAGGCGCTGTATCACGCTTACTGGTCTCAGGGCACAGATCTGTCAACACCCGAAGCCGTGGCATCGATTCAATTGCCCGATGCGATGGATGGGAAATGGCTGGCAACCGAGGTGCAGGGCGAATTGGCCGCGACCCTGCTACGTCGCGAGGTCGATGCATCGCTGCGCGCCGGCGTTTTCGGCTCGCCGACCTTCATCATCGACGGCGAGATGTTCTGGGGTTACGACCGGATGGGCGAGGTAGATGAATGGCTGGCCAGGGGCGGCTGGTGATCGAACTCGAACGAGACGCGCACCGACATCGCGCCCATGGAATCGCGCAATCGCTGGACCAGCGCTTCGTCGGCATCGCCTGAAATACGCACGGCGGTTGTGACTTCCGCTGAAGCAATGACCAGGCGACGCGGCGCGGCTATCGGCTCCAGCACTTCCTGCAGCTTCAATTCGATGGCCTTCAGGCGCAACGCGGGCTTGAACACCTTGCCAATCGCCGTGAGCGGCAGTGCGTCGAGCACGACAACGCGTCGCGGCGCTGCCGGACGCTCATACACACTGGCAGCCACGGCTGAAAGAACCTCATCGCCTGACACGTCAAGACCCGGTTTCAAGGTGACAAATGCAACGGGCACCTCGCCCGAGTGCGCATCCGGCTCGCCCACGACCGCACACATCGCAACGGCTGGATGGGCGAGAAACGCTTCTTCTACAAGGCCGGGATCGATGTTGTGCGAGCCGCGGATGATGACGTCCTTCGCACGGCCCGTGACATGGACATACCCGTTCGCGTCGATGTGCCCGAGGTCACCCGATACCAGCCAACCGTCTTCGAACATGCCCGAGTCGCGCGCCGCGTCGGTGTAGCCGGGGCTGACATTCGGACCGCGCAGAACGATCACGCCCGTCTCGCCCGCAGCGCAGGACTCATCGAGTTGCACCGATTCGCCGCGCCATTTCACCGCCTTGACTTGCGAGAACGGCAAGCGAAGTCCTGCGGACCCGGGCACACGCGGCGAAGCGGCAGGTTCAATGGAAACAAGTCCTGCACACTCAGTCATGCCAAGGATGTTGCGCACCGCGATGCCGGTGGCCGCCTCGAAGCGCGAAGCAAGTTCATTGGGCAAGGGCGAACCCCCTGTGTACGCAACTTTCACGCTGCCGATGTCTGCATCGACCGGCAGGTTGCACAGGCCCGCCAGAATCGTCGGCACGCAGGCAAGGGCGGTTACCTTCTCGCGCTCGCAGAATTTCCAATAGTTGCGCATGAAGGCCGCATTGCGCATGCCGGTGGCCGTGGGCAGCAATTGCGTTGCTCCGATTGCCAGCAACGCAAGTCCATAGACGAAGGCGCCCGCCACATGAAACAGCGGAAAGCCGTTGATTTCTATCGTGTGCTCATCGAAGCCGTAAAACTGATGCGCAAACCACGCCGTGTGGGCTTCGTTGCCGTGGGTGTGTTGCACGAGCTTCGGTGCGCCCGTCGTCCCGCCGGTGTGAAAGAGGGCTGCGACGCTATCGTGCGAAAGCTGCGGATCGAACAGGAGATGCGCCGGTTGGCGAGCCAGCGCCGCCTCAAACGACTCTGACAACCCCGACGGATCGCCTTCGCCGATTCGCAGCACCTCCAGCGCATCAAGTCCCGGAACACGCTGCAGGGTGGCCCACACATCCAGCTGCGGATGCGGCCCCAGAGCGACCACCACTTTGGCGCCGCTTGCTTTCAACAGCGCCCCGATGTGATCGGGCTGCAGCATGAAGTTAATCGGGCAAGCCCGCCCTGCCAGCTGGGCGCCCCCCAGCGCATACTGTGTTGAGGGAATATTCGGCGCAAGGATAGCCACCGCATTCTGGCGCCCGACGCCCAGGCTTCGAAACAGGTTGGCCGCTCGATGGACCTGCTCGAGCAGCGCGGCGTAACTGATCCGCTCAACGGCCGTATCGAGCTCGCCGGATTCCAGATACGCAAATGCGGTGCGCTCGCCAAACCGGCGCGCCGCGCGCTCGATGAGGCCGTAAGTCGTTCGGGCGGGGATGGCCTCGTCATAGGGTGCCTGTTCCAGCACCTCGATATCGGCAAGACTGCGAATGAACCCGCCGGCCCCGATCATTGCCCGTCCAGCGCCAGCAACCGCACCGCGTTGCCCTTGAGGATACCGGGCATCACCTCGGGCTTGAAGCCTGCCTCTTCAAAATCCTTCATCCATCGCTCGGGCGTGATGAGCGGATAGTCGCTGCCAAACAGAACCCGGTCCTTGAGGAGCGTGTTGGCGTATTGCACGAGTTGCTTGGGGAAGTACTTCGGGCTCCAGCCGGAAAGATCGATCCAAACATTGGGTTTGTGCGTTGCAACAGACAGCGCTTCGTCCTGCCACGGAAAGCTCGGATGCGCCATGACGATCTGCATGTCCGGGAACGAGATCGCGACATCGTCCAGATGAATCGGGTTGCTGTACTCCAGCCGCAAGCCGCCGCCGCAACGCATTCCCGATCCGATGCCGCTGTGACCGGTGTGAAAGATTGCGGGCAGCTTGTGCTCGTTGATCACCTCATAGATCGGCCAGGCCATCTTGTCGTAGGGGTGGAAGCCCTGCACTGTCGGATGAAACTTGAAGCCCTTGACGCCATGGTCCCTGATGAGCCGCTCGGCCTCGCGCGCGCCCATCTTTCCCTTGTGCGGATCGATGCTGGCAAAGCACATCATCATGTCGCTGTTTTCCCTTGCAGCCTGGGCGATCTCCTCATTGGGAATCCGGCGGCGGCCCAGGTTGGATTCGCTGTCCACGGTGAACATCACCAGGCCGATCTTGCGCTCGCGGTAGTACGCAATCGTCTCGGCGATGGTGGGCCGGCGGTTCGAACGGAAGTACTTGTCGGCGGCGCGGTCGTACTCTTCGCCATAGTTGTCGAAGGGGTTCCAGCAGCTGACTTCTGCGTGCGTGTGTACATCGATGGCGATGAGGTTCTTGTGGTCCATGCTTGTCTCCGCAGGTGCGTCGCGGCTAGGGTAAGTCCTAGTCGATCCGCCTTGAATTGGTTATTATTTATAACAATAATCAACCCGATTGGCAAACCCCGAAATGACATCCAAAGACGTTCAACTCGAAATCCACGACGCTGTTGCCGTCGTGCGGCTGACCCGCCCCGCCAAGCGCAATGCGCTCTCCGACGGGCTCATCCTGGCCGTGCGCAAGATGTTCGAGGAAATGCCCGCCAGTGTGCGCGCAATCGTGCTCGATGGCGAGGGGGAACACTTCTGCGCAGGGCTCGATCTGTCGGAGCTCAAGGAACGCGACGCAGGCGCCGGCATGCACCACTCGCGCATGTGGCACGCCGCACTCGAAGCCGTGCAATACGGACCTGCACCGGTCATTGCTGCGCTGCATGGCGCGGTGGTGGGCGGCGGCCTCGAACTGGCGAGCGCCTGCCATATCCGCGTGGCAGACGAATCGACTTTTTATGCATTGCCCGAAGGCTCGCGCGGCATCTTCGTGGGTGGTGGCGGCGCGGTTCGCATCCCCCGGCTGATCGGCGCGGCGCGCATGGTGGACATGATGCTCACCGGCCGCGTGTACAACGCACAGGACGGCGAGAAGATCGGCCTGGCGCAGTACCTCGTGCCGCAAGGCACTGCCTTCGACAAGGCGATGGAACTGGCCAAACGCATCGCGACCAATGCGCCGCTCACCAACTACGCACTGATGCACGCCCTGCCCCGCATCGCCGAGCAGCCCGCCGACCAGGGCTTTCTCACCGAAGCGCTCATGGCCGCGATTGCGCAGAGCGCCCCCGAAGCCAAGAGCCGCGTGAAGGACTTCCTCGAAGGCCGCGCGAGCAAAGTCAGGAAGGCCTGAGAGATCGTGACTACTGCCTCGCCCCGCTATCGACCCCTGGAGTTCGGTGTGACCCGCGTGACCTTGCGCGAGGGCGAAGGCGGGGTTCGTTACCTGCGCGCCGACCAGGACCTGCAGGATTGCGCGCCGCGCATCACTGACCGGCTGGTTCATTGGGCGCAGACCGCGCCGGATCGCACCTTCATTGCACGTCGCGCCCGCAATGCCGATGGCACCCCTGGCGCGTGGCAACAGATCAGCTATGCGCAGGCGCTGGACAAGGCGCGCCGCATCGGACAGGCCCTGATTGATCGCGGTCTCGACGCACACCGTCCGGTTGCCATCCTGAGCGAAAACAGCCTGGAGCACGCGATGCTGGCGCTGGGCTGCATCTATGCAGGCGTGCCCTACTGCCCCGTCTCGCCGGCCTATTGCCTGGTCAGCCAGGACTTCGACAAGCTGCGCCACGTGCTGGCCACGCTCACACCAGGACTCGTGTTTGCGACCGATGAGGCGCGCTACGGCAGGGCCGTGAAGGCAACCGTCGGCGATGACACCGAAGTCATTTACGGCCAGCCGCCTGAAAGCGAGCCGACCCCCGCGGTCGATGCCGCGATGCAGGCAACGGGCCCGGACACCATCGTCAAGTTCCTGTTCACCTCCGGCT
>JAZKFD010000055.1:0-4016 GCA_040386635.1 Pseudomonadota bacterium | reverse complement strand
CTGGCGACGTCTCGTGCCAGACCTTGTGCGAGAAGTGCGTGTCGGTGGTGACGATATACACCTCGGCGCCCATCTTCTGGAACTCGGCATAGTTGTCAGCGGCGTCTTCAACTTCGGTGGGGCAGTTGAAGGTGAACGCTGCCGGCATGAAAATCAGGACGGACCACTTGCCCTTGAGGGTCTGGTCGCTGACGGTGACGAACTTGCCGTTGTGGAAAGCTTCGGTCTTGAACGGCTGGACTTGGGTATTGATCAGGGACATGGGTTTCTCTCTGTGGTTGGTGGTTATCAAAACTGACTGACGGAACGAAGTTTGCCTGCAGATCGTCGATTGATCCAATGAATTGACCGTATTGGGTCGATATGATTTGGCTATCAATAGCTCTGCAGGCGATTGCACGACCCTGTCCGGGCTAGTACTCCAGCCGTTCTGGACGAATTTCTTGCAGGATGGTCGTTGCGATCTCTTCGATGGATTTGGTGGTCGTGCTGAGCCAGCGGATTCCCGCGCGCCGCATCATCGCTTCAGCCTCGGCAACTTCCATCCGGCAATTCTCCAGCGAGGCGTAGCGCGAGTTCGGCCGCCTTTCATTGCGAATTTCAGCGAGCCGTTCGGGCTGGATGGTCAACCCGAAGATTTTGGGTCGATGGGGCACCAGTGCGCCGGGAAGCTGCTGCCGATCGAAATCTTCGGGAATAAGCGGGTAGTTGGCCGCCTTCAATCCGTACTGCATCGCCAGGTAGAGCGACGTCGGCGTCTTTCCGCTGCGGCTCACGCCCACCAGGATCACGTCGGCCGATTCCAGGTCCCGGTTGGACTGGCCATCGTCATGGGCCAGGCTGAAGTTGATGGCCTCGATACGGTCGTGATAGGCCTTGCTCTTGCTGACGTCCGAGAAGCGGCCGATGCGGTGGTTGGAGGTAATACCCAGCTCAACCTCCAGCGGGCGCACAAACGTGCCGAACATGTCGAGCAGCATTCCCTTGCAGCCCTGTTCGATGACCTGGAGGATCTCGCGGTTGACCAAAGTAGTGAACACGAGCGGCTTGTTCCCCTCGACTTCAGCCGTATGGTTGACCTGGCGCACGACCTGGTGGGCCTTGTCCACGGTGTCGATGAAGGGCAGGCGAACATGGCGGGGCGTGAATTCGAATTGCGCCAGGATGGCGTTTCCGAAGGTTTCGGCGGTGATGCCCGTGCCGTCCGAGATGAAGAAAACCGTGCGGGTATGCATGAGGAATGCCTTGTAGTGCTTTCAGACCAATGCAAGCCACGCGCAGCGATGCGAAGCCTACAATGGCAGCAATTATCGGCACACGTCACAAGACGTCCTTCAGCCTTATATTTTCTACGCGCATGCACGCCACTGGCTCATTCAAAGAAATACAAAGCCATAGCCGCGACGGCCGTCCTGGCCCGCATCGCTCGCCGCTCCGCCGGAGCGCAGACCCGGTTTTTACTTCTGGAGTTTTCCCATGTCTGCCACTATCAGCGCGACCGCCCTGGAGCATCGCCTAGACAACCTTTTGGTTGTTCCGTTTGAAAACCTGAGAATGACCGACGTCGCGGTGGTTGGCGGCAAGAACGCCAGCCTCGGCGAGATGATCTCCCAGCTACCCCAGGGCGTTCGCGTACCAACGGGTTTTGCGACCACGGCGCATGCCTTTCGCGAGTTCCTCGCGCATGCCGGGTTGGCCAAACGCATCGAAGAGCGCCTGACCACACTCAACACCGAGGATGTGCGGGCTCTGGCCGCCGCCGGAGCCGAAATTCGAGGCTGGATCGAACACCAGCCGTTTCCCACCGACCTGGAGCAGGCGATCCGCGAATCGTTTGCCAAACTTTCAGGCAGCAATCCGACGGCAAGCTTCGCGGTGCGCTCTTCCGCCACGGCCGAAGACCTGCCTGATGCGTCCTTCGCGGGCCAGCAGGAGACGTTCCTGAATGTGGTGGGCATCGACGACATCCTTGCCAAGATGAAGGAAGTCTTCGCGTCGCTCTACAACGACCGCGCCATCAGCTACCGCGTCCACAAGGGGTTCGCGCACGCCGATGTCGCATTGTCGGCTGGCGTGCAGCGGATGGTTCGAAGCGATCTGGGCGCAGCCGGGGTCATGTTCACCATCGATACCGAGTCGGGGTTCGACCAGGTGGTCTTCATCACCTCCAGCTACGGCCTGGGTGAGACGGTGGTGCAGGGCGCCGTCAACCCTGATGAGTTCTACGTGCACAAGCCAATGCTGGCGGCCGGCAAGCGCGCGGTGATTCGCCGCAACCTGGGTTCTAAGCTGATCCAGATGGTGTTTGCCACCGCCGAAGAAAAAGCGGCTTCCGGCAAGTTGGTCAAGACGACCGACGTGCCCCTCGAACAGCGCAACCGGTTCTCGTTGACTGATGCCGACGTCGAAGAACTGGCCCGCTACGCGCTCGTCATCGAGCAGCACTACGGCCGTGCGATGGACATCGAGTGGGGCAAGGACGGCAACGACGGCCAGATCTATATCCTGCAGGCCAGGCCCGAAACGGTCAAAAGCCAGCAGCAGGGCAAGGCCGAGATGCGCTACAAGCTCAAGGGCCGTGGCAACGTGCTGGCCGAAGGCCGCGCAATCGGCCAGAAGATCGGAACGGGGCCGGTCCGCCTGGTCCACAGCATTTCAGAAATGGACAAGGTCCAGGCCGGCGATGTGCTGGTCACCGACATGACTGATCCGAACTGGGAACCGGTGATGAAGCGGGCGAGCGCGATCGTGACGAATCGCGGAGGCCGAACCTGCCATGCAGCCATCATCGCGCGTGAGCTCGGCATCCCGGCAGTGGTCGGCTGCGGCGACGCGACCGATCGCCTGAAGGACAGCACGCTGGTGACCGTGAGCTGCGCCGAAGGCGATACGGGCTTTATCTACGACGGCCTGCTTGAGACCGAAGTGAGCGAAGTGCAGCGCGGCGAGATGCCCGAAATCCCGATCAAGATGACAATGAACGTGGGCAATCCGCAGCTGGCGTTCGACTTCGCGCAACTGCCCAACGATGGCGTGGGACTGGCACGGCTCGAGTTCATCATCAACAACAACATCGGGGTGCATCCCAAGGCGATCCTCGATTACCCCAACGTGGATGCCGACCTGAAAAAGGCGGTCGAATCCGTCGCGCGCGGTCATGCATCGCCCCGTGCCTTCTACGTTGACAAGGTTGCAGAGGGTATCGCCACCATTGCTGCGGCCTTCTGGCCCAAGCCCGTCATCGTGCGTCTGTCGGACTTCAAGTCCAACGAGTACCGCAAGCTGATCGGCGGCTCGCGCTATGAGCCCGAAGAAGAAAACCCGATGCTGGGTTTCCGGGGCGCGGCGCGCTACATCAGCGCGGAGTTCCGCGAAGCTTTCGCGATGGAGTGCGAAGCGCTGGTGCGGGTGCGCGGCGAAATGGGCCTGACCAACGTGCAAGTCATGGTGCCCTTCGTCCGCACGCTGGGGCAGGCCGACCGTGTGACGCAGCTGCTCGCCAGCCAGGGCCTGGAGCGCGGCAAGGACGACCTCAAGGTCATCATGATGTGCGAAGTGCCCAGCAACGCGATCCTGGCCGATGAATTCCTGGCGTATTTCGACGGCTTCTCGATCGGGTCCAACGATCTCACGCAGCTGACACTCGGCCTGGACCGTGATTCGGGGCTGGAATTGCTCGCCGCCGATTTCGACGAACGCGATCCGGCCGTGAAGGCGATGCTTTCGCGCGCCATCAAGGCGTGCCTCAAGCAGGGCAAGTACGTCGGCATCTGCGGGCAGGGCCCCAGCGACCATCCTGACTTTGCCCAGTGGCTCGCCGACGAAGGCATCACGTCCATTTCGCTCAACCCCGATAGCGTCATCGCGACCTGGCAGCAGCTGGCAGCGCGCTGACCGATCACTTAAGGAGCGGTCAACTGGCGGCGGTTCTAGCAAATACCTAGAGCCGCCGGCGTGAAGCGGTGCGATGATCCGCGCCATGGGTGACCCGCAGGCGCAGGAAAAGCACGATCCGC
>JAZKFD010000054.1:0-17974 GCA_040386635.1 Pseudomonadota bacterium | reverse complement strand
GGCCCCAGCCTTCCATTGCCCCGGGGCGGAAGTTCTCGATGAGCACATCGGCCTCAGTGACGAGCGTTCGTACGACATCCTGCGCCGCGCTGTCCTTGAGGTCCAGCACAACGGAGCGCTTGTTGCGCGACTGCACCTGCCACCACACCGACGTGCCGTCCTTGAGCAGGCGCCACTTTCGCAGCGGATCGCCGGCGCCGGGCGATTCGATCTTGATGACGTCAGCGCCGAAGTCGCCCAGGGTCTTCGCCGCGAAGGGGCCTGCGATCAGCTGGCCCAGTTCGATGATCTTCAGGCCGACCAGCGGACCGGGGCCCGCACCTTTCGGCGAGGGCGGAGATGCATCTGCCGCACTCAAGCGATCACGCTTTCTTCTTTGGCGCAGGTTTTTTGGCGGGCGCGTGTTTGGCGGTCACGGTCTTCGTTTCCTTTTTGGCCGTGCGCCGGGCCACTTCCTCGTCGAACGCCTTGAGCGGTTCCTCCTGAGCCAACAGCAGGTCGAGGTTCTTGACGATCTCGGTTTCGATGCGCTCGCGAAACGCGCCCAAAAGAAATCCCAGCCGCGCATCGAGCACGAAACTGTCCTTGTGCACCTTCAACTCGCCATTCACACCGGATCGGGTGAATGTCACCCGATCGGACGACTTGCCTTCTTCGTAGGTGCATTCCATGTCGAACTTTTCTTCGGCCAGTTCGGCCCAGCGAAAGGCCAGCTTTCGCGCCTCGGGAAAGCCCAGCGCGTGTTCGCGCGTGATGTGAATGTCTGGCAAATCGCGTCTCCTGGTGTGTGTATGTTGGCGAGGGCTACTGGGGCGTCTTCAGTCGTGCGTGGCGGTCTTCCTTGCTAAGGGCTGCCAGCGACCTGGCCGCATCATAAAACCGCCCCCAGTCGCGTCCTTCGCGCGCGAACAGCGCTTCCAGTCCCGGCACGAGTTCGTCGTAGGCAGCCTGGGTGCCAAATGCCGCATTATTGGCGCGCGCGACCCACTGGTCATAACCCCGAAAACGCGCCGGATCGCCGCCCCAGCTTTCCCGCAAAGTCACGTACTGCTGGCGAAACTCGTCCATCGCGGCCTTCTTGAGCCGATCGCGCTCATCGCCTTGCGTGGATTCGTAGATGAATTCGAGCCGCTTGCGCGTGGCGAGCGTGAGCTTGCGAAACTCGTTGCGGCGGCCGTCGTATTGCAGGTAATCCTTGCGCGCAGGTTCAGCGGCCTGGGTCTCCAGCCAGCGCGCGCCACCCAGGCGCTCGACGGTGGTTGCGAAAGACTCGTTGAACATCGTGTCGTTCTTCGCGTACACCACCTGGTGCGCGAGCTCGTGAAAGATGATTCGCGCGAGTTCGCCTTCAGGGTAATGGATGAAGGTATTGAGCAGCGGATCGCCGCCCGCCCAGTTCATCCAGCCAAGCGTGGAATAGGCGGGCACCGGATACACCGTGACTTCAAAACCCTCGGCCTTGACTCTTTCGGCTTCAGCGCGTGCTTCGGCCTCGTCGAAGTAGCCCCGATAGCCCACGCATCCGGCAACCGGAAAGCACCACTGCCGCAATGTCAGCGAGTAGGCCGGGGCCGCCACGACATTCCAGACTACAGCGCTGCGCTGCAAGTCCGCGTAGCGGCGGTAGCTCGGGTTGTCCGGCAGCTTCAGTTCCTGCACCGCGAATGTACGGATGCGCTGGCTGAGGGCGAGGCGCGACTTCAACCGGTCGGGCGCCTGCGTGTCCGCGATCCAGTCATCGACCGGGCGGGCCGCGCTCATGACCTTGAGATGGCCGGTGGCCGACTGCCAGTAGTAGCCCAGGTTCGCGCAGCCGCTCAGGCAAACCGTTGCCGCCAGAGCCGCCACCCAACCCACACCTGCAATGGCCATGACGGTCCGGTTCCTCACGCCACCTGGACTTCGACGAGGCAGTCGTAGAACACCGGCCCGCGCCCGATGTCGGTGAGTTTCTGGCTGGTGAGCTCGTTGACGTTGGTGCCGCCCAGGCCCAGCTTGCGCCACCAAACACCCAGCCCGTTGACGACACCGGGCCTGGCCCGATCGGACACTTCAGCCTTGCACCGGTATTCGCCGCGGTCGTTGAACACACGAACCACGTCGCCCGTCACGATGCCACGCGAAGCGGCGTCGGACGCGCTGATTTCCAGCAGCGGCTCGACCTCCGCAGCCTGCAAACTCCCGACATTGACAAACGTGGAATTGAGGAAGTTTCGCGCCGGCGGCGAGATCATGGCCAGCGGGAAACGTGTTGAGCTGCCAGCTGTCTCGTAGTTCTCCAGGTGGTCGGGCAGCCCGTCCAGACCCATCCGTACCAGCCGCTCGCTGAAGAACTCGCATTTGCCCGAGGGAGTGGGAAAGCTTCCGTCTGCGAACGGCGCGTCCGGTACCGGCACAGTGGCGTAGCCGATCTCAAGCAGCTCATCGAAACTCACCCGGTCGTCATACGCCGCGCGACTGATCGTGAGGTCATCGTCGGTGAAGCAGTCTTCGGCATACCCCATTCGCCCGGCCAGTTCGCGAAAGATCTGGGTGTTGGTCTTGCACGCACCGAGCGGCGCGATCGCCGGCCGATTGAGGACCACGTCAGTGTGCCCGTAAGAGAAGTGAATATCCCAGTGCTCCAGCTGCGTGGTGGCCGGCAACACATAGTCGGCATAGTCGGCGGTGTCGGTCTGGAAGTGCTCGATCACCACGGTAAAGAGATCGTCGCGCGCAAATCCCTGCACGACCTTGCCGGACTCGGGCGCCACCGCGACCGGGTTGCTGTTGTAGACGATGAGCGATTCGATCCTGGGGCCGAACTGCGCCGACGACTCGCGCAGCAAGTCATCGCCGATCGTGATCATGTTGATCGTCCGGGGCGTGCGGCCAGCCAGCAGGTCGGGCCGCTGCAAGGCCGCCCTCTGCACGGGAAACTGCCCCGAACTCGATAGCAGCAGGCCGCCTGCACGATGGCGCCACGCACCCGTGAGCGCAGGCAGGCACGCAACAGCACGCACGGCATTGCCGCCGCCGCGAACCCGTTGCATGCCGTAGTTCAGCCGAATCGCTGCGGGCTGGGTCGTACCCCACGCGCGTGCCAGCATGCGTACCTGTTCGACCGGCACGCCGCAAACCTGCGCCGCACGCTCGGGCGTCCAGGTCAGGGCGCGTTCGCGCAGCTGCTCCCATCCGAGCGTGTGCTGCGCAATGAAAGCGTGGTCGAGCCAGTCATTGACGATCAGCTCGTGCATGACGGCCAACGCCAGCGCCGCGTCGGTGCCCGGCTTGAGCTGGATGTGCTCATGGCACTTCTGCGCGGTTTCGGTGCGGCGCGGATCGACGCAAATCAGCGTCGCGCCGGCGCGCTTGGCGGCCTGGGCCTGCCGCCAGAAGTGCAGGTTGCTGGTGATCGAGTTGCTGCCCCAGATCACGATCAGCTTCGATTCCGCGAAGAATTCGACGCGCATGCCGCCCTTGATTCCCAGCGTGTACATCAGGGCCTCGCCACCCGCCGTGGCACAGATGGTGCGGTCAAGCAGCGAAGCGCCGAGCTTGTGGAAAAAGCGCGCCGGACTCTCACCCTGCACCAGGCCCATCGTGCCCGCATAGTTGTAGGGGACGATCGCTTCGGCGTTGCGCGCGGCGATGGCCTTCAGGCGCGTGGCGATGTCGTCCAGCGCGGCCTCCCAGCTCACCGGCTCGAACTGGCCCGAGCCCTTGGGCCCGACACGTTTTAAAGGCTGCAGCAGGCGCTGCGGATCGTAGGTGCGCTCGGTGTAGCGCGAGACCTTGTTGCACAGGACGCCCTGTGTGTGCAGGTGCTCCGGGTTTCCCTGCACCTTGATCGCGACACCGTCCTTCACCGTCGTGACGAGGGCGCAGGTATCCGGACAGTCGTGGGGACAGGCACCGCGCACCTGCAGCACGGGGTGCGGCAAACCAGGGCTAGGGGAGATGCTGATGGCGCTACTCATGAGCTATCCCTAGAGTCCACGCGAACAGCCACGGCATTTTTCATACGGCTGCGGGAGGCAAGACATGAAGTTGATTCGATCGTTGGCACAGGTTGCCATGGTAGCTGCCCTTGCCTTTCCGGGTGGGCAGGCACTGGCTCAGGAGGGTGTGACAAAAACCAGCATCCTGATCGGTCAGTCCACCGCACTGATCGGCCCCGGCTCATCGCTGGCTGCGCCATTTCATCAAGGTGCCAAGCTCTATTTCGACCGCATCAATGCTGCCGGCGGCGTCGGCGGGCGCAAGATCGAACTGCTGGTCATGGATGACCGCGGCAGTCCGGCCCTCACCGAGGCCAACACCAAGAAACTGCTGGAACAGGGCGTTCTGGCCCTTTTTGGGTACTACGGCTCGCCGCAAGTCACCAAAGCTTACCCGCTCATCAAGGACACCGAAGTGCTGCTGTTTGCGCCGATGTCGGCTGCAGACGAGTTTCGCGGTGCGATGTATGCCAATCTGTTTTCGATCCGCCCCGGCTATGCGGAAGAATCCGCCGCCATCACGCGCCACGCCGAGACGCTGGGCGCACGCAAGTTCGCCATCATCCACGCCGCCGACGGAGAATCGGTCGCGGCCCTGGATTCGGCCGAGCGCACGATGTCCAGCCTGGGCGCCAACATCATGGCCAAGGCCGCCATGGCCACTGGCAGTTTCGCCAACAGCGTGGACAAGGCAATGGCCGCGAAGCCCGAATCGCTGCTGGTGATTGCCGACCCCAACGGCGCGGCAAACGTCATCCGTGATGCAAGGGCCAAGGGTTTTCGCGGCCCGATTTATGCCTATTCGAACACCGGCGAGAGCCTGCTGGCAGAAGAACTCGGGGCCACGGGTGCGGGTGTCGTGGTGGTGCGGGTCGTTCCCAAGAGCGAGAACCCAAAAACCGCGGTCGTGCGCGAACTACTCGCCGACGCCGCAGCGGCCAAGATCCCGAAGATCAATGTCTACATGGTTGAAGGCTACATCGCCGCGCGCATTTTGACGGAAGCCCTGCGCCGCATCCCACGTGACCCGACGCGCGCGCGCCTGAGAAAGGCCATCGAGGGCCTGGACGACATGAGCATCGGCGGCTTTCGCGTGCACTTCGCCGCGGACCGGGTCGGCTCCAGACTGGTGGAGTTGAGCCTGATCGACTCGCAGGGAAAGATCCGCGAGTAGGGTTTAGCTCAGCCGATTTCGCGGCTTGCAGCCAGCCCGGCCATGAAGCGCTCGCATGCCGCAAGCTGCTCCAGGCTCACGAATTCATCGGGCTGATGGGCCTGGTTGATGCTGCCAGGGCCGCACACCACGGTCTTGATTCCGGACGCCTTGAAGAGCCCCGCCTCGGTGCCAAACGCCACCTCGGTCGTGCCCGCAGCGCCAGAAAGCCGCAGCGCAAGTCGCGTCACGGCGTCATCGGCAGAGCCCATGAAGCTGGGGATTTCGCAGATCGGCTCGAAGCTGAACCCGGCATCGGGCGCGATGCGCTTCATGGCGGGCTCCAGCGCGCGCGCATGGGCGAGCACTTCCTGCTGCATGGCGTGCGCATCGGCCGTCGGCAGGTTGCGAAACTCATAGCGAAAAAAGGCATCGCGCGGCACCACATTGTCGGCAATGCCGCCATGAAACTGGCCGACGCTTGCGGTGGAGAAAGGCACGTCGAAGCCTTCGTAGCGCGGCTCGCTGCGCTCGAACCCTTCGGCCATGTCGCGCAACTTGCCCACCAGCCGCGCCGCCATCTCGATGGCATTGACCGACTGCGGCGTGAGCGATGAGTGCGCTTCCTTGCCCCGTACACAGCAGTGGTAGCGATAGACGCCTTTGTGCGCGATCGCAGGGACCATGCTGGTGGGCTCGCCGATGATGCAGGCGAGCGGCGTCACGCCCGCATCGCGCATGTCGGCAATGAGGTCTCGCACGCCGAAGCATCCGACTTCCTCGTCGTAGCTGAAGGCGAAATGAACGGCGAAGGGCGACGCGCTGTTCAGGAATCGCTCGGCATTGGCCAGTGCGATCGCAATAAAGCTTTTCATGTCGGCCGAGCCCCGGCCGAAGAGCTTGCCGTCGCGCACGACGGCGTCCATGGGTCCGGTGGACCACTCCTGGCCATCCCACGGCACTGTATCCGTGTGACCGGAAAGTATCACTCCGGCGGGTTTTCCTTCGCCCAGGGTAGCGAAGAGGTTCGCCTTTGTTCGGCCCGCATCGAAGGTGAGCCGGCTCTTGACTCCCACCCGCGCAAGCTCGTCGCGCACGAAATGGATCATTTCAAGGTTGGAGTTGGCGCTGACCGTGTTCATGCGCACGAAGGTTTGGGCGAGTTCGAGCGCGCGAGGCGACAGGGTGGTCTGAGTAAGGTCCATCACGCCATTCTCGTGTATTCATTGCAGCTCCCCGGCGGTGATGCCCGGTAGCGCGACAACGCGCGCCCGACTAGACTGGCGGGCTCCATGCACACGCAATATCCGTCATGAACATCCTCGACTCCGTCGTCACGCAAGCTGCGGCCATCACGGCCATCCGGCGCGACATCCATGCCCATCCCGAACTCTGCTTCCAGGAAAACCGCACCGCGGATGTGGTGGCTGCCAAGCTCACCGAATGGGGGATTCCCGTGCATCGCGGCATGGGCACGACCGGCGTTGTCGGCATCGTGAAGAATGGGACCAGCGCACGCGCCGTGGGCCTTCGCGCCGACATGGACGCCCTGCCCATGCAGGAGTTCAACACCTTCGCCCATGCCAGCAGGAACGCCGGCAAGATGCACGCGTGCGGCCACGATGGGCACGTTGCCATGCTGCTGGCCGCCGCGCAGCACTTCGCGAAGAACCGCAACTTCGATGGCACCGTCTATCTGATCTTCCAGCCGGCTGAAGAAGGCGGCGGCGGCGCACGCGAGATGATCAGGGACGGCCTGTTCGAGAAGTTTCCGATGGAAGCCGTGTTCGGCATGCACAACTGGCCCGGCAACGAGGTCGGCAAGTTCGCGGTGAGTGCCGGGCCGGTCATGGCGTCGAGCAATGAGTTCAAGATCACGATTCGCGGCAAGGGCAGCCATGCAGCCCTGCCGCACAACGGCATCGACCCGGTGCCGATTGCCTGCGAGATGGTGCAGGCCTTCCAGACCATCATCAGCCGCAACAAGAAGCCGATCGATGCCGGCGTGGTATCGGTCACCATGATCCACGCGGGTGAAGCGACCAATGTGGTTCCCGACAGCTGCGAGCTGCAAGGTACCGTACGCACCTTCACCATCGAGGTGCTCGACCTGATCGAGCGGCGCATGAAGCAGATCGCCGAGCACCTGTGCGCCGCCCATGATGCGCAGTGCGAATTCGAATTCCATCGCAACTATCCGCCGACCATCAACTCCGCGGCGGAGGCGCAGTTCTCCCGCGAGGTCCTGTCATCCATCGTCGGCGCGCACAACGTCGTCGAGCAGGAACCCACGATGGGCGCAGAAGACTTCGCATACATGCTGCAAGCCAAGCCTGGTGCCTATTGCTTCATCGCCAACGGCGACGGCGCGCACCGCGAAATGGGACATGGAGCCGGCCCCTGCATGCTGCACAACCCGAGCTATGACTTCAATGACGAACTGATACCGCTGGGTGCGACCTACTGGGTCCGGCTGGCCGAAGAGTGGCTGGCGCGAGAGCGCGCATGACGGGCGTGAACGCACGCGGCGCATTCTCATCGTCCTACGCGCAGGCTCGCACGCGGTTTCTGGAGGCAGCCGCCGGTGCGGGGCTGCGTGTTGAAAGCAGGATCCATCCCGAAAGGGGCCGCGATGGTGAAGAGCTGGCGATGGACATCGCGCGCGACGGACAGGCCGATACATCCAACCTGCTGGTGCTGACCAGCGCCTGTCACGGTGCGGAGGGATATTGCGGCAGCGGTGTGCAGGTTGCTGCACTGGCTGATGCGCAGTGGCGCGAACATGCGCGCAGCAAAGGCGTTGCGGTGCTCTACGTCCATGCGCTCAATCCTTACGGCTTCTCGCACATCAGGCGCGTCACCCACGAGAACATCGATCTCAACCGGAACTTCCAGGACTTCAGCAAGCCGCTGCCGGTCAACAAGGCGTACCGGGATATTCATTCCCTGCTGCTGCCGGCGCAGTGGCCACCCAGCGCGGAGAACCAAGCGGCCCTGCAGGCCTATATCGACAAGGTGGGCGTTGCGGCCTACCAGGCGGCCATCTCGCAGGGCCAGCATGAATTTCCGGACGGCATGTTCTTCGGTGGCAAGCAGCCGTCGTGGAGCAACACCGCCCTGCGCGACGTGCTGCGCGCAAACGGTAAGCGCGCGTCGCGCATCGGCTGGATCGACATCCATACCGGGCTCGGCCCGAGCGGACACGGTGAGCGAATCTTCGCAGGACCGGATGACGCAGCATCCGTCGCGCGAGCCAGGCGCTGGTGGAGCGGGGGCGAACGCACACCTGTCACGTCGATCTACGATGGCACGTCGAGTTCGGCCTTCCTCACGGGGCTGATGTGGAACGCGGCCCGTGAAGAGTGCCCGAGGGCCGAGTTCACGAGCATCGCACTCGAATACGGCACCGTGCCGCTGCTCGTCACGATGCAGCGCCTGCGGGCGGATCACTGGCTGCGCCTGAATCCGCAAGCGCCCGATGAATTGCGCAAGGCGATCAAGCAGGATGTGCTTGATGCCTTCTACACCGACACAGACCAGTGGAGGGAGCAGGTTCTCAGCCAGGCGCGCGAGGCGATGTTCCAGGCGGTGGACGGCCTGGCTTCGGTGTAGGAGTCACAGAGATTGCGGATCAGATCCGCAATGACAGGTCGCGCCGGTGCGCAATCTCCAGCAGTCCATCAAAAATCAGCCCTTCAACCAGCTCGAAGTTCATCGAGATATGGGGTGACATCTTCCAGCCGGCGCCGCCTGTCATGAAGCGCGCCGGCTCCTCGCCACAATGGGCGCGCAGATGCTGCACCATCCGCTCGATCGCACCGGCAATCGCGAAGGTACCGCCGCTGGTCAGCGCGTCGCTGGTATTGGTTGGAAACTCGCGGACCTCGCCGGTGGGCACATGCAGGCCCGCCGTGCCCGATTCCAGGGCGCGCAGCATGATGCCGTGGCCGGGCAGGATGAAGCCG
This sequence comes from Pseudomonadota bacterium, assembly GCA_040386635.1. Classification (GTDB taxonomy): domain Bacteria; phylum Pseudomonadota; class Gammaproteobacteria; order Burkholderiales; family Burkholderiaceae_C; genus Ramlibacter. Next base: position 8,876 of record JAZKFD010000054.1, on the reverse strand, counting down.
CCCAGGAACTTGCCGTGGGTATCGATGGCTTCCACGGTCACCGCCGTGCCCACCATCACTACCACCATGCAACGCGCCGGTCCTTGCGACAGCATGCGATGCCGCGCGCCGATCATCGCGACCCAGCGGTCGGCGCCCAGCCGGGTCGGATGGTCGTAGCCATTGGACAGGCCGGCTTCGAAAGGGCTGGCAACGACCCATTGCGCCGCCACATCCCACAGCTCCTCCATCTGCTCCTCGACCCGCCGCCGGATCGCATCGGCCGCAACGCAGCAGCCGATCATCCGGGAAGGCTGCGGCAACGATGCCCAGGCGCCTTCCGATAGCTGGTCGATGTTTTCGAGGAACTCGGCTCCGTGAGCCTGCGGGATGGCCCCGGGCGTGGCTGCGTCATACAGCGCCCACTTCAGGCGGGTATTGCCCACGTCGATGGCGAGAAACGTCATGATCGATGCGAGACCATCAGGCCGTATCAACCTGCGCTGCCTGCAGCTGGCGGCGCAGCGTGCTCAGGCTTTCAGCGAGTGTTTTTTCCTGGGAATGCAGCTGCGCGCAGTCGGATGCAGCCTGCTTCATGGCCAGCTGCAGTTCGCGGTGACTCTCCATTGCAGCATCGAGGGTAAAAGGCTGCGATTCCTGAGCAGCGCTCACGACGTCCTGCAGCGATGCATTCCAGTTGCGCAGACGCGCGCTGACGCCCTGCTGCAGTGACTGGGCAAGCGCCGCCCGACGGGTGGCGGCCGCCTGCCCCTCCCGATGCACCTGCTGCGCAGCGGCGCGCACGTCGCGAAGCGCCTTCAGGCGCGTCACCAGGATTTCGCAGCGCACCTCGTCGTCACGCATGAGTTTCAGGGCCTGCTCATCGCCCGGATCGACTTCCCTGGACTTGAGCTGGTTTTGCATGTCATGCAGCCACCGCGTGCCCTGATCCTGCACCTGCTGGATGCCGTTGTATTCGACCTCCAGCTCCAGCAAGGTCATCTCGGACGTTGACGCCTGCGCCTGGTACTGCTGCTGTGTTTTCTGGATTTCGTCGGTCAGAGGCACCGCGGCTTCCTGCAGGCGCGCAAAGCGGGATGCGAATTCTCCGGTTGCCGACTTCGCCTTGCCGGTGACCCTGGCCCACAGCCCCTGGTTCTGCAGCAGCGAGAAATCAAGCTTGGGCAAAGACTTCGCGACCCGCGCGAGCTCGGTTGACATGGCCGAGTAGTCGCGATCCTTGCCCTGCTGCCGGAGGTCGTTTCGCAGCTCTGCGATACGTTTGACGTGCTGGTGGGCGGCGTCGGCCGCCATCTGGTTCAGCCACGCCGCCGGTGATGCCGCCGCCTGGGGCTTGACCTGGGCCAGCTTGGCTGGCGTCATGAGGGAGGCGGTGCGGTCGTGGTCATCCATGGGCAGCCAAACGAGGGGTTGTGCCGCAATATAAACCGTTACCGCGGTGCTTCAAATAGCGCCCAGCCAGCAGGCGCGCTGGATGGCCGCCATCTTGTTGTCCACCTTGAGCTTGCCCATCGCGTTGGCCAGGTGGTAGTTGACGGTTCGCTCGGTGCATCGAAGCAGAACCGAGCTTTCGCGTGCCGTCAGCCCCTGGAACGCAAGCACCAGGCATTCGCGCTCGCGCGGACTCAAGGTGGAGCGGGCCGTGGCGATGCACCGCTTGACAAGCGGCCAGATGTTCAGCGCCGACCAGGCAAGGGACGCCGCCTCGGCGCGGTCATTGAGTTCGCGCGGACTGAACATGAAGCACTCAAATGCGCGACCGGCGGGCAGGGAAAATTCCACGCGCACCACGGTCTGGAATCCATGCGCAAGCCACAGCAGCCTCCAGCGGCTCGCGCCCAGCTGATCGGATTTGGCAATGTGCTGCCATGCCACCAGCGGCGCGTCGGAGTCGCGCCAGGGCGCGCCGAAGTCACGGCTTTCCGCCAGGGCCTGGGCCGCATCCGCGACAAGGGGCGGATGAACCGCGACCACGTGCCTGTCCTCGCTGCCGCCAAAGGGGTCGGGGCCGAGAACGGCCACTGCTTCGACCGAGAACTCACGCAGCGCGCCCACCCAATCACTAAGCAGTCCATCCAGGCTGACGCTGTCAAAGTTAACAGGTAGCTGCATCGACGTGTTTCAAAAGAACCGGGACAATAGCACGCTCCTTCACCCCCACATGCCGCACACCACGTGTCCCAAGAAAGCACCCGCGACGCCCGCGCCGCGATGATGGCCCCGCCATCGGCGGCGCCATCGAGGCGATCAGCGTGGCGGCAGTTCGCGCGGTGGCTGCACGAGGAAGTTGTAGCAGCGCCGCTGGTGCCGGTGCTTCACCCCTCGCCGCTGCGCATGAAAGGGCTGGGGCTTTTCACACTGCTTGGACATCCTCTTTTCTGGTTCGTCTGGGCCGTCTGGCTGCCCCAGCCCTATGAAAACCTGCCGCTGCGCATCCTGACCGCGGCAACCGGGCTCCTTCTGATCAGCAACCGTATCAGCAGCGACCCGACAAGCCGCCTGTCGGGCCAGGTGTTCACCGTGGTGTTCTGGTTCGAGCTGCCATTCCTGTTTTGCTACATGTACTTTTGCAACGGGGGCAACCAGGCCTGGCTCGCCAGCATGGCGGCGATGATCCTCACCTACTATTTTTCCACCGACTGGCGAATTGCCACGGCGGGGCTCGCACTGGGGGCCGTCTTGGCACGCCTCTGCTTTGCGATATGGGGTCCGGACGTGCCGCCAATCACCGGTGACCTGCTGTGGACCAACCTCATGGTCATTTCGTTTTGCGTGAGCATGGGAATGCTGCTGGGCGTTTCGTCCGCGAACCTGCGGCGCGAACACCTGGCGCACACGCTCAGCACCATGGGGATCATGGCGCATGAATTGCGCACGCCGCTCGCCACCATGGCGCTCATTGGCGATGCGATGCGCAGCGCTGCTGCGCAGCCGCCAGCCGTTGCGGGCGAGCAACTCGACCAGCTTTCCAGACGCCTGCACATGCTGGTTCGCAACATGAATCATCAGATCGACATGCAGATTGCCAATGCGCGCCTCACGCGATTGCCGGGACTCAAGGAAGCGGTATCGGCAGCCGCGCTCGTGCGAGGCGCGGTGGCAGCCTACCCCTTCAGAAGCGCGCGTGAGCGCCAGTCGGTCTGCCTGACCATCACCCGGGATTTTTGTTTCCAGGGGTCGCAGGCGCTTTTTTCGCAGGTCCTTGACAACCTCATGAAGAATGCGCTCCGGTCGCTTGCCGCAGGCGGCAACGCAAGCGAGCCGGGCGACCTCGCGATCGAGGTCGATGCCCCAGCAGACAAGGGCCGCATCATCTTTTCGGACAAGGGTGTCGGCATCGCGCACGAGATGCAGCCACGGATTTTCGAGCCCTTCTTTTCCACCTATAGCGGCACAGGTCATGGCCTTGGGCTTGCCTTCTGCCAGCAGGTTATTCACAGTTCGCGAGGGACTATCCGCGTGACGTCCGAACCCGGACGGGGCGCCACCTTCACCATCGAACTGCCGATCCTCCAATGAACACCTCACCTGCGCCCGAACCGCGGACACCCCCATGAGCTTTCCTCTCTTTCATCGCCCAGGCACCGTCGTCTTTCTCGATGATGACCCTGACTATCTCGAAATGCTGGCGATGGTGTTGCCGCGGCAATGGCATGTGAAACTGTTCCTGCGGCCCGTCGAGTGCATCAACTACCTGCAGCAGGAGCCACCGTTCTGGGAAGCCGACGCGTGGAACCAGCAGCAGCTCATCGACCAGTGGCGTGCCGGCAAGCCGCTGATTCCCCAGGTACTGGGCTACTGGTCGCGCTACACCGAACGCTACGCGCTCACACGCGTGTGCGTGGTGGACTATTCGATGCCGGCCATGGATGGCCTGACAGCGCTTGGCGAGCTGGTGGACTGGCCGGGGTCGCGGGTGCTCCTGACGGGCCAGGCCGACGAGCAGGTCGCGGTGCGCGCGTTCAACCGTGGTCTTATTGATCAGTTCATCGCCAAACAGACCCCTGACATCTCCCGCCGCCTCATCGACTCGGTCGAGCACCTGCTCGGCACGCCCAATGCACGCCACGCGCAAACCTGGCGCGTCACGCTCAGCCCGCAGCAAAACGCCCTCCTGCGCGTGCCTTCCATCAGCCGCGACCTGCTGGCCATCGCGACGAAGAACTGGGTTGAACACGTGGTGATCGGCGTGCCCTTTGGTGTGCTCGGCATGGACGCCGCTGGCAAGGTGAGCTGGCTCCAGCTGGAAGCGCCGGAGACGCTGGCCGCGCTCGGTGAACTGGCCGAACTCGAGGGCCTGAGTTCGCAGCAGCTCGAAGATATCCGGGCGGGCCGCAAGCTGGCCGACCTCGAATTGCGCCAGGCACTGGGCCGCACCGAACCCCTGCAGCTGGCGACGGCTTTCCAGGTCGGGCAAGACAACGCGCTCGTGGGCGCGCTGTTCACGGTGGACCCATCCCACTGCCCCGACCCCGCCAACGCCTACACCGGATGGCTGGCCCGGCAGGAGCGTCGGCAAGTGCACGGGTGAGCCGTTCACCTTCGGCGCGGCATCGGCCCCCCTCACTGGGCCAGCGGTGCGCGTTGACGGGCCGCACGGCCGCGACGTGCGATGGGCCAGTCCCATGGCTTGAGCAGCGCTGCCAGTTCGCGTGCGACCCCTTCGGTGTGTGAGAGCTCCGCCTCTGTCAGGCCCGCGCTCAAGGTGAGGCGGACCATTGCCCGGTTCTTGCTGGTTGCCGGTGCGCAGAAAATGGCCCCTACGACGCCCCGATCTTCCAGGTGGTCACGAAGCACCATCGCCGCGGACTCGGTACCGGCCTCCAGCGAGATGATCTGCTCACTGCCCTGGTGGATGGGATACCCGGCATCCGTCAGGGCGGCCCGCAGCCGCTTGGTATTGCCATGCAGGCGGATCCGGGCATCGTCAGCTTTGCGGATCACGCCCAGGGTCGCCGCCAGGCCGGCAATTTCGTGCGGCAGCAGGCAGGAGCTGAAAATGTTGGGAAAGGCTGAGATCAGCACGTAATAGCGCATGCTGGCTGGCGCGGTGAAAAACCCGGCACGGCCAGCAAATGCCTTGGCCAGGCTGGCCGTGATGAAGTGGACCCGGTGGGTGAGCCCCAACTGCGCGCAAAGGCCGGCGCCTGCCGGTCCATGCGTGCCCAGGGAATGCGATTCATCGACCACGATCGTGGCGCCATGCTTTTCGACCACCTCGACGATTTCAAGCAGGGGGCAGAGCGCGCCGGTGGTGCTGTACACCGAGTCGACGACGACGACGCCGGGTCCGTGTTGCTGCAGCATCCGGTCCAGATGAGCCGGGTCGTTATGGCGAAATCCATGGGCCGGTGCCCTGGCGGCCCGGGCGCCCTCCCAAAGTGACATATGCGCAAGGCCATCGAGGTACACCGGTGTCTGTTCATCGGCAATGATCTGCAACAGACCGATGTTGGCTGCATAACCGGACTGGCAGAGAAATCCGTCTTCCTTGCCGAGCCACAGCGCCATCGCCCGTTCGAACGCATGGGCTGGGTGATCACCCAGCAGGAAAACACCCGACTGCACGACGGCGTCCGTGTCCTGACGCAGCGCGTTCACCTGGGCATTGACGATGTCGGGATGTCCTGTCACCCCCAGGTAATCATTTCCATCGAGCCGGACAGCACCGGGTCGGCTGGGCCTTCCATGCAGGACAAACCTGCCGCCCCACTGCTCTTTCCAGCGCGCACCGAACTCGCGGTCGATCCGGTTTCGCAAACCCGCGGGCAGTGCCGGTTCACGGGTTGATGGAGGGGGTAAGAATGACTCCCGGCGAACGACGACTTCCATATGGCACCTTTATGAATACTGGTGCCCTTGATTGAAGAGGTAATCGCGCTTCGGTGCGGTCCAACCCCTGTCAACCTTGACAGGGGTTTCTGGTAAAGGCGTCAGCTTGTAGCAGAAATACTACAGAAAAATGAAGCCTTATTGCTTAAAAAGCAATAGCCCAAATGGGTCTCAAACAAGCTTCCCATGGCACTGTTTGTATTTCTTGCCACTGCCGCATGGGCACGGATCGTTGCGACCCACACGCGGCAAGTCGGCCGCAGCTGCCGCCAGGCCCATCAGGCCAGTGGCGGCCTGAGCGCGGGTGGTTGACGCATCCACCGTGGTTTCGACTTCACCGGTTTCCGTCGGTGCGGTGTAGGTGACGTTCGAGATGCGTTCGGCGCGGCTTTCGAGGTCTTCAGCGGCCTGCTCCAGCTGCTCACCGGACTGCACCTGCACGGTCATCAGCGTCTTGGTGACTTCGTTCTTGACCGAATCGAGCAACTGGCCGAAGAGCTCGAACGCCTCGCGCTTGTATTCCTGCTTGGGCTGCTTCTGGGCATAGCCGCGCAGGTGAATGCCCTGGCGCAGGTAATCGAGCGCGGCGAGGTGTTCCCGCCAGTGGGTATCGATGCTCTGCAGCAGCACCACCCGCTCGAACTGCGTGAAATTCTCGGGTCCGACCTGCTGCACCTTGGCGTCGAAGGCATCGTTGGCGGCCTTGAGCACGGTTTCCAGGATCTCCTCGTCGGTGATGCTGCTGGACTCCTGCACGGCTTTTTGCAGCTGCAGATCGATCTTCCACTCGTCGGCCAGCACCCGCTCAAGGCCCGCCAGGTCCCACTGTTCTTCCACCGTTTCAACCGGCACGTACTGATGCGTGAGATCGGTGAAGCAGCCTTCACGCAGGGAGGCGATCTGGGCGCCGAGATCGGTCGCGTCCAGGATGTCGTTGCGCTGCTGGTAGATCACCTTGCGCTGGTCATTGGACACATCGTCGTATTCAAGCAGCTGCTTGCGGATATCGAAATTGCGCGCCTCGACCTTGCGCTGGGCACTTTCGATGCTGCGCGTGACGATGCCCGCTTCGATGGCTTCGCCATCGGGCATCTTCAGCCGTTCCATGATCGCCCTGACACGGTCGCCTGCAAAGATGCGCATCAGCGGATCGTCCAGGCTCAGGTAGAAGCGCGACGAGCCCGGATCGCCCTGGCGCGCCGAGCGGCCGCGAAGCTGGTTGTCGATGCGGCGGCTTTCGTGGCGCTCGGTCGCGATGATGCGCAACCCGCCTAGGGACTTGACGGCGTCGTGTTCTTTTTGCCAGTCGGCGCGAAGCTGCGCGATGCGCGACGCCCGGGTCCCCTCGTCCAGCGACTCATCGAACTCGATGGCCTCCACCGCTTTGGATATATTGCCACCCAGCACGATGTCGGTGCCGCGCCCGGCCATGTTGGTGGCGATGGTGATCATCTTCGGGCGACCCGCCTGCGCGACGATTTCCGCTTCGCGGGCATGCTGCTTGGCGTTCAGAACCTGGTGAGGCAGGTTCGCCTTGTTGAGCAGTTCGTCGATGATTTCCGAATTTTCGATCGACGTCGTACCCACGAGCACCGGTTGCCCCCGTTCGTGGCATTCGCGGATGTCCTGGATGGCCGCCTCGTATTTCTCGCGGTTGGTCTTGTACACGCGGTCGAGCTGGTCTTGCCGCTGATTGGGCCGGTTCTGCGGAATCACCATGGTTTCCAGGCCATAGATTTCCTGGAACTCGAACGCTTCGGTATCGGCGGTGCCGGTCATGCCCGCCAGCTTGCCGTACAGGCGGAAGTAATTCTGGAAGGTGATCGATGCGAGCGTCTGGTTCTCCGGCTGGATCGACACGCCTTCCTTGGCTTCCACGGCCTGGTGCAGCCCATCGCTCCAGCGTCGGCCCGACATCAGGCGGCCCGTAAATTCATCGACGATGACGACTTCGCCATCCTGAACGACATAGTGCTGGTCGCGGTGATAGAGGTGGTTGGCCCGCAGCGCTGCATTGAGGTGATGCATCAGCGTGATGTTGGCCGGGTCGTACAGCGACGCGCCTTCGGGAATCAGGCCCAGGTTGAACAGGATACGCTCGGCGTTCTCGTGGCCCTGCTCGGTGAGAAAGACCTGGTGCGTCTTTTCGTCCACCGTGAAATCGCCAGCCTTGATGATGCCCTCGCCCGTGCGCGGATCGGCCTCGCCTTCCTGTTTGGAAAGCAGCGGCACCACGCGATTGATCGCGATGTACAGGTCGGTGTGGTCCTCGGCCTGTCCACTGATGATCAGCGGCGTGCGTGCTTCGTCGATCAGGATCGAATCGACCTCATCGACGATCGCGTAGTTGAGGCCGCGCTGCACGCGGTCGGCAACTTCATAGACCATGTTGTCGCGCAGGTAGTCGAAACCGAATTCGTTGTTGGTGCCGTAGGTGATGTCCGAGCGGTAGGCTGCCTGCTTCTCCTCGCGCGGCATGTTCGGCAGGTTCACGCCGACGGTCAGGCCCAGGAAGTTATAGAGCTTGGCCATCCACTGCGCATCGCGGTTGGCGAGGTAGTCGTTGACGGTGACTACATGAACGCCCTTGCCCGTCAGTGCATTCAGGTATACCGGCAGCGTGGCGGTGAGCGTCTTGCCCTCACCCGTACCCATTTCGGCGATCTTGCCGTTATGCAGCGCCATGCCGCCCTGCATCTGCACGTCGAAGTGGCGCATCTTCATGGCGCGCCGTGAACCTTCGCGAACCACGGCAAAAGCTTCTTCAAGCAGCGAATCCAGCGTTTCGCCTTTGGCAAGGCGCGCCTTGAATTCGTCCGTCTTGCCCTTGAGCGCGTCGTCGCTCAATTGCTCCAGCTGGGGCTCCATGGCATTGATGCGATCGACGGCCTTGCGATACTGCTTGAGCAGGCGGTCGTTGCGGGAACCGAAAATTTGTGTGAGGAGGTTCTTTGCCATCGATGCGAAGCGGCTTGCCGCGGCCACTGGGGGTGCGGCAGGACAGCGCGATTCCCTATTTGTTGTCAGGAGTCAAGGTGGGGGCG
>JAZKFD010000053.1:0-4059 GCA_040386635.1 Pseudomonadota bacterium | reverse complement strand
ATTCGCTGGCCATCCTGCTGCGCGAAGAGGGCCTGCTCGACCGCACGATCCTGTACGCGACCGACATCAATCCCGTCTCGCTCGACAGGGCGCGCCAGGGCGTGCTGCCACTGGATCGAGTGAGCAACTACACCGCCAACTACCAAAAGGGTGGTGGCGTGCGCAGCTTTTCGGACTACTACACCGCGGCCTATGGAGGCGCCCTCTTTGACAGATCGCTGCGCGACAACATCACGTTTGCCGATCACAGCCTGGCCACCGACAGCGTTTTTTCCGAAACGCAATTCATCTCGTGCCGCAACGTGCTGATCTACTTCAACCGCAAACTGCAGGATCGCGCCCTGGGCCTGTTCCGGGAATCGCTCAGTCATCGCGGATTCCTGGGGCTGGGCTCCAAGGAAACGCTTGATTTTTCAGCCTGGCGCAACAAGTTCGAGCCTGCGTCCAGGCCCGACCGCATCTACCGCAAGCTATGAGGACCCCGACCGCTTCCACGGGTGGCGCGGCGCGCACCTCCATTCCCGGCGGGTTCCGGCGCCAGGCAAGGCTCATTGCGATCGGCGCCTCGGCCGGCGGCGTGGAGGCACTGCTTGCGCTGCTATCCGGACTGCCCAGGGGCTACGGGGTCAGCGTCGCGGTCGTTTTGCACCTGCGCGAGGAGCGCGACAGTCTTTTGCCGAGCCTCTTTGCCTCTCGCTGCGCCATACCGGTCTACGAGGCATTCGACAAGCAGCCGGTGGAGCCGGGCGTGATCTACTTTGCGCCGGCCGGCTACCACCTGCTGCTCGAATCGGATTGCACGTTCGCCCTCAGCTGCGATGCACCGGAGCGCTTCAGCCGCCCTTCCATCGACGTGTTCTTTGCGTCTGCCGCTGATGCCCTGGGTCCGCAGCTGGCTGCGGTACTGCTCACCGGGGCGAATGACGACGGCGCCCGCTCGATGGCGTACGCCGGCGAGCTGGGCGCGCTCACGGTGGTGCAGGATCCTGCAAGTGCCCAAAATAGCGATATGCCGGCCGCAGCGATTGCGCGGCGCACCCCCGATTTCATCCTCCCCCTTGAAGGAATACGCGAGCTGATGACTCACCTGGAAACCACGCCATGAACCCCGTCAAGCTGTTGATCGTCGATGACCTGCGCGAAAACCTCGTCGCCCTGGAAGCCCTGATCCGCCAGGAAGACCGACAGATCTACAAGGCCTTTTCGGGGGATGAAGCGCTCGCCCTGCTTCTGGAACACGACTTCGCACTTGCCATCCTGGATGTACAGATGCCCGGGATGAACGGGCTGGACCTCGCGGCCATGATGCGCGGCATGGAGAAGACACGGCGCATTCCGATCGTGTTCGTGAGTGCCGGCGCCCAGGAACTCAACTACGCCTTCAAGGGTTACGAAAACGGGGCCGTCGATTTTCTGTACAAGCCGCTCGATCCGCATGCGGTGCGAAGCAAGGTCAATGTATTCGTCGAGATCTACCGCCAGCGGCAGCAGCAGGAGATGCTGCTGGCCGAACTGCGCGACACGCAGGCCGAACTGCAGCGATCCATCGAGATGCGCGACGACTTCGTGTCGATGGTGTCGCACGAACTGCGCACACCTCTCAACACGCTCTACCTGCAGACACAGCTTCGCCGCCGCATGGCCAGCGGCGCGACGCTGACGCCCGCGCAGCTGACCGCAATGGTCGAGCGCGACGAGCAGCAGATCAGGAACATGGTGCGCCTGATCGACGACATGCTGGACGTCTCGCGCCTTCGCAAGGGAACGCTGGCCATCCAGCCGGCGGCGGCCGACCTGGCGGTGCTGGTCAAGCGGGTCGTGGAAAGCTATGCCGACCAGGGCGCGAACGTCGGCTGCCCGATGGAATACACCGGCCCCGACTCGCTGCCCGGCATCTGGGACGAGTTCCGTATCGAGCAGGTCGTGGCCAATCTCCTGACCAACGCGATCCGCTATGGCGGCGGCAAGCCAGTGAAGGTGACGCTCGAAAGCTCGGGCCAGGAAGCGACCATCTCAGTGCGCGACCAGGGCATCGGCATCGCGCCACAGGACCAGGCCCGCATCTTCGAGCAGTTCGAGCGCGCGGTGGGCAAACAGGTCGCACCCGGGCTGGGCCTTGGCCTGTTCATCACACGGCAAATCGTCGAGGCGCACGGTGGGACCATCGCAGTGCAAAGCTCTGCCGGCGAAGGGTCCACCTTCACTGTGCGATTGCCCCGCCGCACGCCTGCGGCTCCCCTGTCATGACACAATCCCGGATTAACCGGAAAGACCATCATGGAAGCAGAACAAATCAACGCCATCGGCACCAAACTGGCAGACCTTTCCTCGCGCACGCAAGAACTTCGGGGGTATCTTTGACTTCGATGCCAAATCCGAACGCCTGAGAACGGTCAACGCATCGCTCGAAGACCCGCAGGTCTGGAACGATCCCAAGAAAGCGCAGGAACTGGGCCGCGAAAAAAAGCAGCTCGACAGCACCGTCGTCACGCTCTCCACGCTCACCAGCGAACTGTCGGACAACCTCGAGCTGTTCGAGATGAGCAAGGAAGAAGGCGATGTGGCGGGCCTTGCCACCATCGAGGCTGAAGCCGCGAAGCTCGCCGTGCTCGTGGAGGAACTCGAGTTCCGCCGCATGTTCAACAACCCTGCCGATTCGCTGAACGCGTTCCTGGACATCCAGGCCGGCGCAGGCGGAACCGAAGCGTGCGACTGGGCCAGCATGCTCTTGCGCCAGTACCTGAAGTACGCCGAACGCAAGGGCTTCAAGAGCATCGTCGAAGACGAAACGCCCGGCGACACGGCAGGCATCAAGAGCGCCACGATCAAGCTCGAAGGCGAATACGCCTATGGTTTGCTGCGCACCGAAACCGGGGTGCACCGTCTGGTGCGCAAATCGCCATTTGATTCGTCGGGCGGCCGTCACACGAGTTTCGCGAGCGTGTTTGTCTACCCGGAGATTGACGACTCGATCGAGATCGACATCAATCCGGCCGATGTGCGGGTGGACACCTATCGCGCCAGCGGCGCGGGCGGCCAGCACATCAACAAGACCGATTCGGCCGTGCGCCTGACCCACTTGCCGACGAATATCGTCGTGCAGTGCCAGGACAGCCGCAGCCAGCACAGCAACCGCGATGTCGCCTGGAAGCGCCTGCGCTCGCGCCTGTACGACCACGAGATGCGAAAGCGCCAGGAAGAACAGCAGAAACTGGAAGACACCAAGACCGACGTGGGCTGGGGTCACCAGATTCGCAGCTACGTGCTGGACAACAGCCGTATCAAGGACCTGCGCACGGGCGTTGAGATTTCCGCGACACAAAAGGTGCTGGATGGCGATCTGGATGCATTCATCGAGGCGAGCCTGAAGCAGGGCGTATGAGCGATTGCGCTTTCATTGCGGGCCCTTCGACAAGCTCAGGAGAGCCCGGACCCGCAACCCCTGTCATCAAGAAGAACTTTCTGGAGAGCCTTTATGCGTGAAGGACATGGCAACGTGATTTACCGTTCCGACTACCAGGAACCGGCGTTCTGGATCGACAACGTCGATCTGTGTTTCGACCTGGATCCGCAAAAGACGCGGGTACTCAACCGGATGAAGGTCAGGCGCAACCCCAACGTGGCGCCACAGGCACTTCGACTGGACGGCGAGGAGCTGAACCTCGCGCGCGTGATGGTTAACGGCCAGGGGATCTCGTTCAAGATGGACGGCCATGCGCTGGTCCTGGAGAACGTGCCCGCAGGTCCTGAGACCTTCGACCTGGAGATCTTCACGACCTGCTCGCCTGCAAAGAACACCAGTCTGTCGGGCATCTACACCAGCAACGATTCGTTCTTCACGCAGTGCGAGGCCGAGGGCTTCCGGCGCATCACCTACTTCCTGGATCGCCCGGATGTGATGGCGAGCTACACGGTGCTGATCCGCGCGGACAAGCGCAAGTACCCGGTGCTGCTGTCCAACGGCAACCTGGTCGAGCAGGGCGAGCTGGGCGATGGGCGTCACTTCGCGCGCTGGGTCGATCCGTTCCGCAAGCCCAGCTACCTGTTCGCGCTGGTCGC
>JAZKFD010000052.1:0-15339 GCA_040386635.1 Pseudomonadota bacterium | reverse complement strand
AGCAGAGGACTCATAATCCTTTGGTCGTTGGTTCAAGTCCAACACGCCCTACCAAACGCCCAGCCGATGCTGTCCAGTGCTCGACAGGTCGCGTTTCGTTAGTGAAACCGATGATTCAAGGGCGTATCATTCACGCATGAAAGAAGACGTTTCCGAAACCGCCAAGGTCGCCGACGCGGAGCGGCGTGCCTATTCGGCTCCAGCGCTTGAGAAGGGGCTGGATATCCTGGAAATGTTGTGCCGCAGCGAGCAGCCGCTGCCGCAAAAAGAAGTCGCCCAACGCCTGGGACGCAGCGTCGGTGAAATCTATCGCATGCTCACCTGCCTGGTCGATCGGGGCTATGTGGCCCAGGTCGACGACAGCTCCTACACGGTGACGACCAAGCTGTTCGAGCTGTCCCACATCAATCCGCCCACGCATCGCCTGCTGATGGAAGCGATGCCCATCATGCAGCGGCTCGCCAAGGAACTGGACCAGTCCTGCCATCTCACCGTCTACTCGCAGGGCAGGCAGGTCGTTCTGGCAAAGATCGACACGCCCAGCGGTATGGGATTCAGCGTGCGGGCGGGTTCTGAACTGGATGTCCTGATTTCGGCTTCGGGCCGCGTGCTGCTGGCCTTCCAGGACGATGAGACCAGAATGCTGCGGATCGAAGAGGCCCTGGAGCGCCGCCCTGAGCAGCAGAACCCGCAGATTCACACCTTGCTCGATACCATCCGCACGACCGGGTTCGAGTCCATTCCCAGTGTGCAGGTGCGCGGGCTCTATGCCGTTGCATTCCCGATTCTCGACACGCGTGGCAATGCACTGGCAGCGCTGACCGTGCCTTACTCGGAGCGCATGGACCAGACGCAACGCAAGTCGATTCCTGAAGTGACGCAGGCGTTGGGCCTGGCCGCCCGCGACTTGTCGCAACGCGTGGGAGGCGCCGCTGCAACCCGCGGCAAGCGCTAGCGTGCGAAGGCGGCTCCGTCGGCGAGAAGTTGCTCGACTTCCTTGTCACCGTAGCCAGCTTCTGCAAGGACCGCCGCAGTTTCCCAGCCGCGCGGCTGCGACGGCGTCCTGCGGTCCGGGAACGCGTCGTCAAAACGGATGGTCGAGCGGATCGCGAGCGTCTTTCCTTCTGTCGGATGATCTTCGGGGCTGAGCAGTCCCACGGCTTGCAAGTGCTCGTCGTGAGGCAGGGTCTCCAGCGTGTTACAGGGCTGGACGGCGATGTCTGCAGCGCAAAGCACTGACAGCCACTCGGCGGTGGACCTGTGCGTGAGCGGCGCGCCGCGCAGCTCGAACCATTCCTTCACGTTGCGCGCGCGCGCTGCCACGCTGTTGAATCGGGGGTCGTCGAGCAGGTCATCGCGGCCGGTGACCTTGAGGAAGGCGCGAACCTGCGGGTCGGTGTTGATGGTGAATGAAATCCACCCATCGGACGTCTGCACGGGCTTGTTGTAAGGGCTCAGAAGGCGCAGGTCGCCGGGCGGGCCGACGGGCGGATCGAAGCTTTGTTGCGCGAGGTGCTCCTGCAACACGAAGGCTGCCATCGTCTCGAACATCGGCACCTCGATGCTGCATCCGTTGCCGCTGGTCTTGCTCTGGACGATGGCCGCCAGGATCGCGCCGGCGGCGATTTCGCCCGCTACGTGATCACAGATCAGCATGGGCACGTAGGCAGGTGCGCCATCACGGCGCAGCGCCAGACCCGCCATGCCTGTTGCGCCTTGCACAACACTGTCGTACGTTGGCAAGCCCGCGTACGGGCCGTCCGTGCCGTAGCCCGTGATGAGGCAATACACCTTCTCCGGGTAGCGTGCTCGAACGGTCTTTGCATCCAGGCCCAAGCGTTCGAGCGCTTGCGGGCGCATATTCGCGACGATCACGTCGGCAGAGGCGACGAGACGCTCCATCACCGCACGCGCGCCTGCCTTTTTGAGGTCTAGGCAAATGTTGCGCTTGCCGCGGTTCAGGTGGAGGTAAGCACCGGAGTGCTGGCCCGTCGGAGACAGTCCGCCCAGGCCACGCATCAGGTCGCCCTCGGGACTTTCCACCTTCACGATTTCTGCACCGTACTGGCCCAGGCGCCAGGTACAAACCGGGCCGACCACGACACTCGTGAGGTCAAGGATGCGGATGCCTTTCAAGGGTTCGAAGCTCATTGGATTTCAACCTCCATGTCGATGGCAAGTACGTTTCTGTGGTCATGGGCCTTCAAGCGCCAGTTCGGGCCCTCGGGATCGGCAGTCATCGTGATCGGACGGCCGCAGTAAAGCGGCGCAACGTGCCGCACGCGGATGGCCCGGGGCACCAGCCCCAGGTCGCGGCGCAGGAATTCGGTGAGGAGCAGCGTTGCGAGGCCGCCATTGACGACCAGCCCGGGGAAGCCCTCGACCTGGCGCGCATGCGACCTGTCGATGTGAATCTTGTGCGAGTTGAATCCCAATGCCGAGTATTGAAAGAGCAAGGTCTCGTCCGGCACGACCGTCGCGGTTCGTGCAGCAGTGATCACATCCGATCGATCGGTGACGTCTTCCGTAGCCGCTCCCTGGCGGGCCGGGAGCAGCAGGTACGTCTGCGTCTCGTGCAGCGCGGGTTCGTCGTCACCTTCAAGCCGTAGCGAGTGGGAGATGGTTGCGATTGCCATGGGGCCCGCAGCCGTCGTCTTTCGCTTCAGGCTTTCCATCGAGCTGCGGCGCGTGAGGCTCGCACCGATCGGGATGTCCTTGAGGTAGTTCGCCGTGCGGCCCCCCAGGAGAAGCCGGGGCAGTCCCAGGTCAGGCATCTGCACGCCCAGGCCCGGGAAGCCATCGGCCCGAAGCGCAGATCGACGCGTGTCGGCGCCCAGGAGGATGAAATGCCAGCCGCGCGGCAGCGCCCCACCCCGGGTCACGCGCTCAGGGTCGAGATCGAGCATCGCGGCGACCCGGCGCACCGCGGAAACGCTGCAAGTCTCCTGCCGCTCGAGGGTGGCCGGGATTTCACGCGGCACTTCATCGGCAATAAGTAAGTTCATTAGTGAAAGATATAAATCATTGATCAAACAAGAATGGCAGGGTATACGGCAAAACACCTAATAAACATAGGGTTTCCCCTAATAATATTTCATTGATGCAATCTTGACTGCACATATGAAATTAAAATATCGTCTGTGCTGTCTGAAACCCCCCCGGAGACTTCACCCATGAATTTCAAGTTTCACCATATGAACCTGTGCACGGACCAGTTGCCCAGGCTCACCAAGTTCTATCAAACGCTTTTCGACCTCGGCACCATCAACGACGAAGAGCACACGCGTGTCGACGCCAACAGCGATCGCACCGGCTACAACGGCAAGGTCGATTTCCTGAGCGACGGCGCCATCGAATTCCACTGGGCCGAGCGCGACCTGAACACCGGCTTCAAGATGAAGCAGTTCGTCAACCCGATGTCGCGTGGGCATTTCTGCTTTCGCACGGACGACATCAAGGGCTTCATGCGCAAGTGCGACGAGCTCGGCATTCGCTACTCCGACTACGGCAAGTGGGCTATCGCCGGCTGGCACCAGGTCTTCCTGCAGGACCCGGACGGCAACGTGATCGAAATCCACCAGCCCAACTGCTGAAGCCATGCTGCTCAAGGACAAGGTTTGCGTGATCGCCGGGGCGGGCTCGCCGCGCGGCATCGGCTACGCGACGGCTCAACTCTTCGCGGAGCATGGCGCCAAGGTCGTGATGCTCGACATCGCGATCAACGACGACATCGTTGCCGGGCTGAAAGGCGCAGTCGCTGCGACTGCCGGCCCTGGAGCGGACGTGGTTGGAATTTCCTGCGACATCAGCAAGCTCGACGATTGCAAGCGCGCTGTCGATGAAATCGTCACGCGCCATGGGGCTATCGACTGCCTCGTCAACAGCGCTGGAATCGTGCGGGGCACGCCCATGCTGTCGATCGAGGAAGATGAGTATGAGCGGATCCTGACCGTGAACCTCAAGGGAACGTTCAACCTCTGCCAGGCCGTCCTTCCTGTCCTCGTGGCTCGCGGCTGCGGCTCTATCGTCAACCTGTCATCTTCCGCAGCGCAGCGCGGCGGCGGTCTCGTTGGCGGCGCGCATTACGCGGCCTCCAAGGGCGGTGTGATCGGGCTCACGCGCACGATCGCGCGCGAATTCGGCCCCAAGGGCATCCGCGCCAATATCGTCTGCCCGGCCATGATCGAAACGTCCATGCTGGACGGATTGCCCGAAGACAGGCTCAAGGAAATCGTCGCTGCAGTGCCATTGCAGCGCGCCGGCCTGCCGCGCGAAGCAGCAGGAGCCTGCCTGTTTCTCGCATCCGAACTCGGTGGCTTCGTGACCGGAGCCACGATCGATGTCAACGGCGGAAGCCACATTCACTGAACCCGATCGCGCGAAAAGCGCGACCTTTTTTCAAACCAACGGCCATACCGGCCAATCCTGGAGACAACCATGATGCATCGTCGTACCGCCCTCAAGGCAATTGCAGGCACCGCAGCCGCAGCGTCCCTGCCCGGACTTGCCCTCGCACAGAACAAGATCACCATGAAGCTGGGCATTTCGCTGGCGCAGTCGCACCCGACCGTGGTCGGCTTGCAGGCCGCGTGTGCGGACATCCTGAAGGAAACGAACGGACAGCTCGCGATTGAAGTGTTCCCAAACAGCCAGCTGGGAAGCGACACCGACATGATTTCCCAGGTTCGCTCGGGTGCCATCGACATGATGTCCACTGCCGGCGGCGTGTTCGCCACGCTGATTCCGAGCGCAGCAGTGGCCGTGACGCCTTTCGTGTTTGCCGACCTGCCGACCGCGTTCCGCGCGATGGACGGAGACCTCGGTGCACACGTGCGCGCCGGCTTCACCAAGGTCAACCTGGTTCCGGTGGGCAAGGTGTGGGATCACGGCTTTCGCCAGATCACCATGAGCACCAAGCCGATCAACGCCGTGCAAGACCTGAACGGTGTGAAGCTGCGCGTGCCGGCTACTCCCGTGCTGCAACAGACCTTCAAGGCCCTGGGCGCTTCGCCGACCACGATCGGGATTGGCGAGGCCTATACGGCGTTGCAGACCAAGGTGGTGGACGGCCAGGAAAACAGCCTCGCCATCATCGAGGCACAGCGCTTTTATGAAGTGCAGAAGTATTGTTCGCTGAGCAACCATTCGTGGGAATGCTTCTGGATCGCCGCCAACCCGAAGTCCTGGGCTGCCGTGCCGGAGAATCTTCGCCAGGTCGCTACACGTGCGTTCGATGCCCATGCCGTCAAGACCCGCACAGCGATGGCTGCCCTGAATACGACCCTGCAGGAAAGCCTCACGAAGCGCGGCATGGTCTTCAACACCGTCAATCCGGTTCCGTTTCGCGACGCGTTGCAGAAGGCCGGCGCCTACAAGGAGTGGAAGGGCAAGTTCGGCGACGAAACCTGGGCACTGGTCGAGAAGTATTCCGGCAAGCTGGCCTGATCGCAAGGAGAGCGACCATGAACCAGGATCTCCAGGCTGACGCTGTTCCCGTAACGGAGGTGGGCGCTCCGCTCATCGACCCCAAGGCGCGGTCCGCCTGGATGATCCCGGTAGAGGTCATAGCCGCGGCGCTGATCGCCGGCATCGTCGTCCTCCTTCTCGGGGGCGTCGTCTCCCGCTATGTATTCGGCAAGCCCATCGACTGGGTCGACGAGACCGTGTCGATGGCCTTCATCTGGGTGGCCATGATTGGCGCCGCGATTGCGATGTACCGCAACGAGCACCTGCGGCTATCGACTTTTGTTGAACGGCTGCCGCCGCGCGCCCACGAATTCGTCAATGCTGTCGCCATCGTGGCGGTGGCGGTTTTCATGGCGACATTGATAGGCCCGGCCATCGATCATGCCAAAGAGGAGTGGGTGATCGAGATGCAGAGCCTGCACATCCCCAACACCTTCCGCGTCGCGGCGATCGCGGCAGGCGCCATCCTCATGCTCGCGGTGGTGGTCCTGCATGCGCTGCGAACCATTCCGCTGGGCCGTCTTGCTGCTGCCACCGCGGTCGTTGGCGCTGTGGCGCTGGCCTTTTACGCCGGCACTCCGATATTCACCGCCATGAAAGGCGGCGCCCTGGTCGTGTTCCTCGTGGTCCTGGTCGCGGTGCTTCTGGTGGCAGGCGTTCCGATTGCATTTTGCTTCGGGCTCGGCGTCATGAGCTACCTGGCTTTTGCAACGACGATTCCGCTCGGAATCGTCGTGAGCCGCATGGACGAGGGCATGTCCAATCTGGTGCTTGTTTCGGTACCTGTCTTTGTGCTGCTGGGATGCATTCTTGACTCCACCGGCATGGGCAAGGTGATCGTGGATGTCCTCGCATCGCTGATCGGCCACATCAAGGCTGGGATGTCGTACGTTTTGCTGGGGTCCCTGTTTATCGTGTCGGGGATCTCGGGGTCCAAAGTGTCCGACATGGCCACGGTGGCGCCGGCGCTGTTTCCCGAGATGACCCGCCGTGGGAATCGGCGCTCCGAGATGGTTGCACTGCTCGGAACGGGCGCCGCGATGGCCGATACCGTGCCGCCCAGCATCGTGCTCATCGTGCTTGGCTCTGTAGCGGGGCTCTCCATCGCGGGGTTGTTCCAAAGCGGGTTCATCGTCGCCATGGTGCTGCTGCTGACCCTGGTTGCAGTCGCGCGCTGGAAGGCTCGCAACGAAGACACTTCCAGCGTTCGTCGCACGCCCTGGAAGACCATCGGTCGTCTCTTCGTCATCGCGTCGCCTGCCCTGGCGCTGCCTTTCGTGATCCGCAGTGCTGTCGGCGAAGGCGTCGCAACGGCGACCGAGGTGTCGACCATTGCCGTGCTCTATGCACTGATCGTGGGGCATGTCCTGTATGGCGGGATATCACTGCGGCGGCTCTACTCGATGCTGGTCGAGACGGCTGCGCTGAGCGGTGCTGTCCTGATGATTCTTGGGACCGCCGCCGCCATGGCCTGGGCCATCACGCAAAGCGGTGTCGTTCACACGCTGTCCAACTTCCTGACTACCTTGCCCGGCGGCCCCGTCGCCTTCATGGCAGTTTCAATCGTGGTGTTCGTTGTGCTAGGTTGCCTGCTCGAGGGGCTTCCTGCGATTCTCCTGCTCGCGCCCATCATGTTTCCCATCGCCAAGAAGCTCGGCATCCATGACATCCAGTACGCAATGGTTGTAGTCTCCGCCATGAACATCGGCCTGATGCTTCCGCCCGTGGGCGTGGGTTTCTACGTCGCCTGTCGAATCGGGGAAGGCAAGCCGGATGAGGTCATGCGCGCGATCTGGCCGTACATCGCGGCACTGCTCATCGGCGTGGTCATCATTGCCGCCGTCCCCGCGATCTCGACCTTTGCACTTTGATGGATTTTCGATGAACGTTTTCATAACCGGCGCGGGCGGCTACATCGGCGGGACAGTGGCCGCGCGCCTGATGGCGCAAGGTCATCGCGTCAGCGGTCTGGTGAGGGATCCTGTCAAGGGCAGGCTTTTGCAAGGCCGCGGCATTGTTCCCGTGCTGGGTGACCTGGACGATCTCGAGCTTCTGGCGCTTCACGTCCGTGAGGCGGATGCCACGATCAACACCGCGAGTGCCGACCATGCACCCTCTGCGTTTGCAATGATTCAAGCGCTTGCCGGCAGCGGCAAAGCGTTCATCCACACGAGCGGATCGAGCGTGATTGGCGACGATGCGAGGGGACTGCGCGTCTCGGACCAGGTGTTCAACGAAGAGACTCCTTTCGTCGTGGAGCCCCTGAAGCTCGCGAGGCACCAGCTCAACCTCTCGATCCTGGCTGCCGCGCATCAGGGCGTGCGAGCGGTCGTCATCTGCCCTTCGCTGATCTATGGCGAGGGCAATGGCCTGCAGCGCGACAGCATCCAGATCCCGTTTCTCGTTCGAGAAGCGCAGGCGTCGCGCGTAGCGCGTGTCGTAGGCAACGGCTCGAACCGGTGGTCAACCGTTCACATCGCAGATCTGGCGCAAATGTATTTGCTCGCCCTGGATCGAGCGCCCGCAGGCGCCTTCTATTTTGCAGAGAACGGCGAGTCATCTTTCGCGGAGATCGGCGAAGCGATTGCGTTCCGGCTGGGTCTCGGTCCCGTGGAGTCGTGGTCGGCGGAACACGCGGCCGGGCAGTGGGGTGAGGCAAGGGCGTACTACACGTTTGGCAGCAACAGCCGCGTGCGGGCAGTACGCGCCAAGCGCGAACTGGAATGGAAACCGTGCCACGCGTCCGCAGCGGCGTGGATCCGCGACGAAATGAAACTTGCACCCGAGCAAGACGAGCGATGATTCCTGAGATTGCCGACAAACGCTCGCACATCGGCCAGGCGCCCGGTGCCCTCGAATACCTGGCGCAGGCCCAGCGTGAAGCCGTCTTGCCGCCCTTGCGGCTGCGCGTGCCGCCACGCGAGGTCGGCACGGTGGCGATCATTGGCGCAGGGACCATGGGGTCCGGCATCGCCATTGCTGCACTCACCGCGCAATTCGACGTGATCCTGCTCGAGCAGGACGAAGCCGCGCTTGGTCGAGGCGTCGCGCGGATCACCGAGCACTTTCGGGGCCGGGTCGCTGCAGGCAAACTCGACGCGGCCGCTGCGGACAAGGCAATCGCGCAACTGTCTTTCACCACTGACTGGACCACGCTCGCGCGCGCCGACCTGGTCATCGAGGCGGTCTTTGAAGACCTGGCGGTCAAGCAGCAGGTCTTTGGGCTCATCGACGAACACGCGCGAGCCAACGCTGTTCTTGCGACCAATACTTCCTATCTCGACGTCGATGCCATCGCCTCGGCAACGTCACGACCGCATGATGTGTTGGGCTTGCACTTTTTCAGCCCCGCGCACGTCATGAAGTTGCTGGAGGTGGTGCAGGGCAAGTCGACATCCGCAGACGTCCTGGCAACGGGAATGGCCTTCGGTGTCGCCCTAGGAAAGTCACCGGTCCTGACTGGCAATGCGCTCGGTTTCATCGGCAACCGAATCTATAACGCATACCGGCGTCAGTGCGAGTTCATGCTGGAGGATGGCGCGTGGCCTGAAGACGTCGATTCGGCGCTGACAGACTTCGGCTTCGCGATGGGGCCGTTCGCCGTGGCTGACCTGTCCGGCCTGGACATCGCATGGCGAATGCGCAAGGCACAAGCGGCGACACGTGACGCCCGCGAGCGCTATGTGGGCATCCTCGATGAACTGTGTGAACTCGGGCGGCTGGGCCGCAAGAGCGGGGCCGGCTATTACGTGTATTCCGATGGCAAGCGCGAAAACTCCACCGATCCGGTTGTTGGTGAAGCGGTCGTGCGTGCCAGCGCCGCGAGAGGGACCACGCGACGCCCGTTAGCGCCAGCTGAGATTTGTGATCGCGCACTGTTCGCCATGGCGAATGAAGCCGCGCTCCTGATAGCCGAGGGCGTCGCAGCCCGGCCGGGTGACATCGATGTGGTGATGACGCAGGGCTATGGTTTTCCGCGCGGACGAGGCGGCCCTGTGTACTGGTCACGGCAGCTTTCGGCAGACCAGCTTTCGCAAGGCATTGCCGAACTGGCGCGGCATGTCGGGTACGGCTTTGTTGGCAGCGACATCGCGCTCCTGTGGAAAGACACCAATGACTCGTGAAGCCTTTATCTGCGATGCGCTGAGGACCCCATTCGGTCGATACGGCGGGGCGTTGTCGTCTGTTCGAGCGGACGACCTCGGCGCGGTGCCATTGAAGGCCCTGATGGCGCGCAATCCATCCGTGGACTGGGAGGCGATCACCGACGTGATCTACGGATGTGCGAACCAGAGCGGCGAAGACAACCGCAATGTCGCGCGCATGTCTGCGCTGCTTGCCGGCTTGCCGGTCGCAGTACCCGGCTCGACAGTCAATCGGCTTTGCGGATCGGGGCTTGACGCCCTGGGCACGGCGGCTCGCGCAATCAAGGCAGGCGAGGGCTCTCTGATGATTGCTGGCGGTGTCGAGAGCATGAGCCGCGCACCGTTCGTCATGCCCAAGGCAGAGAGTGCTTTCTCACGCAACAACGCCGTGTACGACACCACCATCGGCTGGCGCTTCGTCAACAAGCTGATGAAGCAGATGCATGGCGTCGACTCCATGCCGGAGACGGCAGAGAACGTTGCCGCCGACTACGGCATCGAGCGCGAGGCACAAGACCGAATGGCGCTCGCCTCACAGCTGAAGGCGGTCGCGGCGCAGAAAGCCGGTTTCTTCGATAGCGAGGTCACGCCTGTATGGGTTCCGCAGAAAAAGGGCGAGGCGCTCGCCGTCATCCAGGATGAGCACCCGCGTGAGACGTCACTCGAAGCGCTTGCGAAACTGAAAGGCGTCGTCAGGCCTGACGGCACTGTCACGGCCGGGAATGCAAGCGGCGTGAACGACGGCGCCTGCGCGCTGATCCTCGCCGACGAGGCCACGGCCGCGAAGAACGGCCTGAACCCACGGGCCCGGGTGGTTGGAATGGCTACCGCGGGGGTGCCTCCCCGGATCATGGGTATGGGGCCGGCACCGGCTACGCAAAAGGTGCTCGCGCTCACAGGCCTGCGTCTTGAAGACCTCGACGTGATCGAGCTCAATGAAGCATTCGCGGCCCAGGGGCTCGCCGTGCTTCGGGCATTGGGGCTGAGGGACGATGACCCGCGGGTCAATCCCAACGGCGGGGCGATTGCATTGGGCCACCCGTTGGGCGCCTCGGGCGCGCGATTGGCTATCACTGCAGTGAATCAGCTTCAACGCAGTGGTGGTCGCTATGCGCTTTGCGCCATGTGCATCGGCGTCGGGCAGGGTATTGCTGTCATTGTCGAACGTGTGTGAGTGTCTCTACAAGACCTTGCCACGCAGCCAGACGCGTTCCAGCTTCGCGTGGTGCGCAAGCTCACGCAGCATCACGATGGCGGCCACCGTGTCGCTGTGGGCTTGCAGGCGCGCTGCCAGATGCGGTCTCGCGGTCATGAAGTCGAGCTGAAGAAACAGCGCTTCAAGTTGCGCCGAGTCCCGCTGGCGGCTATCGTTCGATAACACCTCCTGCAGGCCAGCGTCGAGATGGCCGGCCACATCGATCACTTCCAGATCGGCCCCGCGAAGTGCACCCGCATGCGGCATAAGCCAGTCCTCGGCATGCTCGATGGCAGCTTCGAGCGCCGCCTGATCGACCGGACGGCCGCCCGGCAAGATGGCGCGCGCGCCGCCTGCAAGGACATCAAGGTCAACCCAGGCGCCCTCGTGCAAGTGCGTCAGGCGGTAAGAGCCATCGATGATGAGGCGAGCCCGCATGTCAAGTTTCAGAGGCTGGAGGCCCGTATAGCTTGCCTTCGCCAGCCCAGTTGGAAGGCGCGACATCTTCGAAAATCACGTAGATGTACTTGCATCGGTGCCGGTGTTCTTCACGATGCTTTGAGTGATCTCCTCGGCGACTTTTTGCTTGGTGGGGGTGTCTTTTCCTTCGAACCAGCTAACACGAACGACAGGCATGGGGATTCCTCTCAAAAGGCCATTTTGCGGCGCCTAACGACGAATCGCACTTCTGACTGTTGCGCATTTCGGGATGGTCTGTTCGCCGCGCACTACCTGGGCATTTGCCACTGCGCGTCGACCAGCTTCTCTGACAGGAACTCCAGCAAGGCACGCACCTTCGGCAGCACAAATTTGCGCGTCGGGTAGACGGCGTAAATGCCAAGCTCGATGGACCTGTACTCGGGCAACACCTCTACAAGTTGCCCGGATGCCAGCTCCTGCGCAAGGAGGAAGGTCGGTTGCAGCACAAGCCCCGTGCCGCCCACGGCGGCGCGGACGCAGGTGTCGCCGTTGTTCGTCCAGACACGCGGCTTCACCTTGACCGTCACGGGGCCGTCCGGGCCGGCGAACTGCCACTGATCGCCGATCGCTAGGAGGCTGTATGCGACCACTTCGTGCTGGGCCAGCTCTGAGGGGTGTAGCGGGCGGCCGCGCCGCGCAAGGTACTCCGGTGAGGCGCACAGCACGAGCCGGGTCGAGGCCAGCTGGCGCGAAACCAGCGATGAGTCGGGCAGGCGCGCGATTCTCACCGCCAGGTCGAAGCCCTCATCGATGAGGTCGATCACGCGGTCTGCCAGTTGCACATCGAGTGAGACCCGCGGGTGCAGCTCAAGAAATTCGCTCCATAAGGCAGCCAAGTGCTTCACGCCAAAACTGACGGGCACACTGACCTTGAGAAAGCCGCTGGCCCTGTCACTGTGTGTCGTGATTTCCGCCTCCGACGCTTCGATGCTGGCCAGGATTTCGCGGCATCGTGCGAGGAACACCTCTCCCTCCTGCGTCAGCGAAAGCTTGCGCGTCGTGCGGTGCATGAGGCGAACGCCCAGACGCTGTTCAAGGTCGGAAACAAAGCGTGATACCGCAGCTTTCGACATGGCCAGACTGTCCGCGGCGGAGACGAAGCTGCCCGAATCTGCCACCGCTGTGAACACCCGCATTTCCTGGAATTTGTCCATGGCCGTCGTCCTTTGCCTATTGTTCGTATTTTAGGAACAATCTGTCTTTAATTCACATATTTATCTATAAAAGCAGGTGCAATAAAGTCATGTCATGCCCTGCAAACGCGGGGCCAACACTCCCGAAAGGACAGGCAAATGAAGGTTCTCGTTATAGGCGCCGGCAACATGGGCTCCGGCTTCGTCAAGCAACTCACGGCCGCAGGCCATCAGGTCATCGTCACAGCGCGCGATCAGGTAAAGGCGCAGGCCGTGGCACAGCAATTCGGAGCGAAATCGGCTCCGGCTGCCGGTGCAGCGAACGATGTCGATGCGATCGTTGTGGCGACGCCTTACGGCGAAGCAGCCAACGCGCTGGTAGGCGTCGGCGACCTCACCGGCAAGGTGGTGGTCGACATCAGCAATCCGCTGACACCCGACTACATGGGCTTGACCCTCGGTCACACCACCTCCGCCGCAGAACAAATCGCAAAGGCGGTGCCCGGCGCTGAAGTCGTGAAAGGCTTCAACACGGTCTTTGCGCAAGTGCTGGGCGGCGGTGCCGATCTGGACGGCCAGAAAGTCAGTGTCTTTCTGGCGAGCGACAGCGAGCGCGCCAAGCAGACGGCAGGCGCGCTGGCCGAGAGCATGGGCTTCGTGGTGGTGGATGCTGGCGCTCTGAAGAACGCGCGCTATCTCGAGCCGCTCGGCGGTTTGAACGTGTATTTCGGTTACGGGGCCGGCCAGGGCACGAACATCGCGCCGACGTGGGTTCGCAAGGACTGAAAGGAAACATCATGAACAACAACCAATCACTTTTCCATCGCGTGCTGGCAACTGACACCAGCTGGGCAGGCCTCGCCCTGCGGGTTCCTGCCGGCGTCATCTTCACGGCACACGGCGCCCAGAAGTTGTTCGGCTGGTTTGGCGGATACGGCCTGGAGGGAACCGGCAAATGGATGGGGTCGATCGGCCTTGCGCCGGGATACCTTTTGGCGCTGCTGGCTGGCAGTGCCGAGTTCTTCGGCGGGCTGGCCCTGATCATCGGCCTGCTGGTGCGGCCCTCGGCTTTGGCCCTGGCCTTCTCGATGTTGGTCGCCATCTTCACTGCTCACGCAGGCAAGGGCCTTTTTGTCGCCAACAACGGCATTGAATTCGCATTGGCATTGCTGGCAATCGCCGTTGCCCTCGCAATTTCCGGTGGCGGTCGCGCCTCGGTGGATCGCGCATTGAGCGGACGCACAGGGAGATGACATGACCGCGCTGCCGTCAATCTTTGTATCGCACGGGGCGCCGACGTTCGCCATCGAGCCAGGGCTGGCGGGGGCGCAGCTGCGCGCTTTGGGGCGCACCTTGGGAAAGCCCAGGGCGGTCCTGGTTGTCTCGCCGCACTGGATGACGCGCCGTGTGCAGGTCACAGCCAGTGAGCGCCCGGAAACCATTCACGACTTCGGCGGCTTCCCGCGCGCGCTGTACGCCATTGAGTACCCCGCGTCGGGTGCGCCTGAAATCGCGGCCCGCGCGGTTGAATTGCTGCAATCTTGCGGCATCCCCGCCGAGCTGGATTTGCACCGGGGCCTGGACCACGGGGCCTGGGTTCCCCTGCTGCACATGTACCCGCACGCGGATGTGCCGGTGCTGCAGGTCTCCATCCCTGCCGACACCGACGAAGGTGCGGCCTTCGAGCTTGGACGCGCGTTGGCGCCGCTTACCCAGGAGGGTGTCCTGGTCATCGGTTCGGGCAGCCTCACGCACAACCTGTACGAGTTCCGGATGGGCGAGGCGAAGGAGGCCGCGTATGCGCGCGAGTTCTCTCAGTGGGTTCGGCAGGCCGTGATCGCAGGTGACACCGGGCTGCTCGTGCAGACAATGCAGCGCGCGCCGCATGCAGCACGCGCCCATCCAACGACGGAGCACTTCCTGCCGTTGCTGGTAGCAGCCGGTGCGGCGGCCACGCCTGTACCTGCCTCGGTGCTCGATGGCGGAATCCGCCATGGCGTGCTCGCGATGGAGTCGTATGTGTTCGGCCAAAGCGTGAGACTGCAACTGGAGGACGTTGCTCATGGATAGCGGCTCCTTCTCATAGTCCATGCCATTTACGCGCCGCCACATCATCAAAGGCTCCAGTGCGCGGCTTCCATTCATCGCCTTGAACGAGCACTTGTGCATGCAGGTTGCAAGCCGCGTGTTGCCCACGGCACGCACCGAGATTTCGGACGATGGACAGGCACTGGTGGTCCACCGTTTCGACGTGGACGACAACGGCCAGGCCCATTGGGGCATGGAAGATTTTTGCAGCCTCCTGGGTTTGCGGCCCGCGGCGAAGTACGACACGACATGGGAGCGCATAGCCAAAGCCGTTCGTGATCACGTGCCGGGTGCACGGCGGCTGCAAACGCAGCGGCAACTCGCCATGACACTGTTGCTTGGCTACGCGCTACGCAATGCCGACTGCCACGCCAAGAACCTGGCATTGCTCTACACCAGCCGCGCAGACGTGCATCTCTCGCCTGTCTACGACATGCTGACGACCAATGTGTACGAGGGTCTGCAACATAACCCGCCTGCAATCGGCTTCATGGGCAAGAAGACATGGACGCCGGGCAAGACCTTGCAGACTTTCATGACTTCGCAGCTGGGCATACAGCCCAGGGAGCAGCTGCAGATGGTGGAGGTCGTGAGCGATGCCGTGGCAGATGTCGCACCGCTCGTGCGCCGCGCGATGGTCGATCACGCCGGCTTCAAGGACATTGGCAAGCGCATGCTTGAGGCCTGGTTGCAGGGCGTGCAAGGACTTCGTGACCAGCGTGTTTACGCGATGGGAGACTGGGCCGCTGCCTCAGTCCTCCACAATCCGTAGCGCGCAGCGACCTTACCGATCGTCCCGGGGCAACGGCGCAATGTCGGTCGAGTAAGTGCG
>JAZKFD010000051.1:0-7485 GCA_040386635.1 Pseudomonadota bacterium | reverse complement strand
TCAGCAGGTAGCCGCTGACGTAGCGGCCCGGCAGGCCCAGGCTGCGCAGGCACGCCAGCATCACATGCGCGAAATCCTGGCAGACGCCCTTGCGCAGCGCCAGCGCTTCGATCGCCGGCGTGCTGACGTCCGTGGCCTCGGTTTCATAGGCGAAGTCAGCGTAGATGCGATGCATGAGGTCGCGTCCCGCTTCCAGCAGGTTGCGCCCGGGCGTGAAGCTTTCGCGCGCATAGGCCACGAAATCCTCGTGCCTCGGGACATACGGCGATGCAAACACGAAATCCGCCGCCGGGTCGTACGCCGCGCCGCGGTGATAGCGCAGCCGCTCGCGGGCTTCTTCCCATGCAAGCTCACATCGGGGAATTGCGGGCGCGCTGGTCGAAACCAGGCTGCGTGCCGTCACCTTGAGCTGATCGTGCCGGGCCTGCAGGCTGAAGAAGGCGCGTGTGTTTCCGTACACGTCAACCGCCTCCACGCATCGGTCGGGTTCCGGCTCGATCACCAGTTCGTGACGCAGCAATTGCTGCTGGGCTCCGTGCGCGGGCTTCAGGTGCGCCATGTGCTGCGCTGTCTTCACCGCGGGCGAATACCGGTAGCGTGTTTCGTGGATGACGTGAAGAAGCATGGATGCTTTGGGGGGTGTCCGGGCGCAGGCTCAGGCCCCGACGCTGCGGCGTGTATCGGTCGAATGCGTGAAGTACCGGGCGCCCAGGTCATCGGAGAGCCGGTACGCGGCGTCGGTGCAGTGTTGAAGCAGATCGAGCAGGGCTGTGTAGTTGCCCTGTTCATCGCGTTCGCACATGGCTTCCAGCGACCACTCCTGCGGATTGGGCACGGTGAGCGCGATGTCGGGTATTTCGCCGGATGCGCTGCCAGCAAGCTTGGCCAGTCGCCCGCGCAAGGTCTGAGCGACCCAGCCCAGTGAACGCGGATTGTCACGATCGAGAACGAGCAGGTCCAGCAGGGCAGGGATGTCATGCCGCTGCTGGTATTGCGCATGAAAGGTGATGGTGCTGTCGAACAGTGCCACCAGCGCTTCGAAGCCTCCCTCATCGTGGATGGCACCCGTCTCGAAGGCCCAGCCGAGGGCCGAAGCAAGAAACCCCAGGCGCTCCAGGTGACGGCCGCTGGAAAGCAGGCGCCAGCCATCATCGCGTGTCATGCGGTCGGTCTGCGCACCGGTCATCGCAGCCGTGGCGCCGGAGAGGGTTTCCAGCACGCGCAGGGCATCTACCGACGAATAGTCGCCGTCCTCGGCCATCGCCTTGCAGCCCCTGGTGAATTCCTGCTCGGCGCGCACGATGACATTCCACTGCTCCTGCGACAGGCGCTCGCGCAGGGAAGAAGCCGCTGCGCGCAACGCGCACAGGTTGTAGCCCACGCTGGTGGAATCCTCGGTGTTGGCAAGGCTGGCGATCAGCGACCGCTCGAAGACGCGTCGCGCCTGCGTGGCGGGCGGTACGGCCGGCAGGACCAGCCCGTTGTCCACCGCCATCTCGCTCAACCAAGACAGAAGCGGCTGCGACGACTGGTCCTCTCCGTTGAGCGACTCCAGGCACAGTCGCGCCAGGCGGGCGGTGTTTTCGGTGCGTTCGGTGTAGCGGCCCAGCCAGAACAGGTTTTCCGCGGCTCGGCTGGTGGCACTGCGTGCGCGGTGCGCGATGTCAACGGCAGGCTGCTCATAGTGCAGGAGACTGGTCGTATCCACTTCGCCTTCCGTGAGCACCCAGGTGTCGGCGCTGCTGCCGCCGCGTTGCATCGAGGCGATTTCCAGCGTCGCGCTCGCAATGCGCGTGAGTCCGCCCGGCAAGACGCGCCAGGATTGCTGGCCATCCGACACTGCAAAAACCCGGACCATCATCGAGCGCGGCAGGATGCGATCGGCGGCGCGGTCCTGCTTCCAGGTTGGCATTTGGGAAAGGGGCAAATACGCCTGCACGGTGTACTCTTGCGCCTCGCGCACGATGCGCCCGGCCATTTCATCCAGTTCGCGACGCGTCAGCGTCTGACCCAGGATCGCACTGCTGCCCGCGCCGGCGTAGGTGCGTTTGATGACACTGGATCCCAGATGTGGCAGCACGGCTTCGAGCGCCGCGCGTTCGCCGCACCACCAGGTGGGCAGCGACGGCAGCTTGATCTCTTCGCCCAGAAGATGGCGTGACAGCGCAGGCAGGAAGCCCAGCAGTGCGGTCGATTCGAGAAATGCGGAGCCTGGCGCGTTTGCCACCAGCACATTGCCCGCACGGATCGCCTGCAGAAGCCCGGGAACGCCCAGCCTCGAATCAGACCTCAGTTCGAGCGGGTCGAGAAATTCGTCGTCCAGCCGCTTGAGAATGCCGTGTACGGGTTCCAGCCCCTGCAGGGTCTTGAGGTACAGACGCTCGCCGCGCACCGTGAGGTCACTTCCTTCGACCAGCGTCAGCCCAAGGTAGCGCGCGAGATACGCGTGCTCGAAGTAGGTCTCGTTGTAGGGCCCGGGCGTGAGCAGCACGATGCGGGGCTCGTCGGTCGTCGGGCACATGGCGCGCATGCTCTCCATCAGTGCACGATAGGTTGCCGCAAGGCGCTGCACCTTGAGGTCGCGAAAGGCTTCAGGAAACAGGCGCGAGGTGATCAGGCGGTTTTCAAGCAGGTAGCCCAGGCCGGAAGGCGCCTGTGTGCGCTGCGACACCACCCACCAGTCGCCATTGGGGTCGCGCGCCATATCAAACGCGGCGATGTGCAGGTGCATGCCTGCGGCGGGCTTGACGCCATGCATGGCGCGCAGGTAGCCGGGATGGCCCTGGACGAGCGCCGGCGGCAACAGATTGCGCGACAGCAACTGCTGCGGCCCATAGACGTCGGCCATGATCCGGTCGAGCAGCCTGACGCGCTGCAGCACGCCAGCTTCCAGTTGCTGCCAGCTTTCGGGTGATATCAGCAAAGCGAAAAGGTCGAGCGACCACGGACGCTGGGGCCCGTCTGCATCGGCGTAGACGTTGTAGGTGATGCCGTTGTCGCGAACCTGGCGCTGCAGGTTCACTGTGCGACGGTTCAGGTCATTGAACCCATCCAGGCCCAGCGTGTCGAAAAAGCGGCTCCAATGGGCGGTGGGCAGGGCGTGGCGCTCAACCGTGCCGACAGCCTCTCCTGCTGGGGCAGAGACGCCGCCGCGCAGCTCGTCGAAGTGGCCGACCGCAGCCGGCGGAGCCAGTGCTGCGGCGAGTGCGGCTGGGGTTTCCTGGGGGTCGCGCCCGAAGAGGGAGCCGGCGGTGTCTTGAGAAGTGTCCACTGATCAGCATTGTCCACTTCATTTGCACCCGCCTTGCACCGGGCCGGCCCTGTGTTGCAGGGCGGCGACGAATCCTCCAGCCTGCAAGACATCCGT
Source organism: Pseudomonadota bacterium (assembly GCA_040386635.1). Lineage (GTDB taxonomy): Bacteria > Pseudomonadota > Gammaproteobacteria > Burkholderiales > Burkholderiaceae_C > Ramlibacter. The sequence goes on along the minus strand of JAZKFD010000051.1, from coordinate 4,118 downwards.
CTGCATGAGTTCGCGGGCTTTTGGGCCACTTCTGCCGACGATGGCACCGCACACGGTGTCAGGACGATTTCCTACAGCCGCGCTTGGGCCGCCCGCCCAACAATTCGTCCTGTCATTCACCAACCAATCGGAGCACCAAATGATCAAGACCACTCTCGTCGCAACCCTCGTTGCAGTCGGCGCCATGGGCCTCACCGCCTGCGACGTCAAGAAGACCCAGGAAGGCAACGTCAGCGTGCCGAAGTACGAAGTCGAAAAGAAGGCCGAGGGCGATGTCACGCTGCCCAAGTACGACGTCACCACGCCTGACGTAAAGGTCGGCACCAAGGACGCCACGGTTACCGTACCCACGATCGAAACCGAGAAGAAGACGATCGAAGTCCCGACGGTCGATGTGGTCACGGGCAAGGAAAAGGCTGCGGGCAAGACTGGCGGCTGATCGTCTGTCAAGTGGCTCCATGCAGTCCGGTGACATCGCTGCCCGTTTGGCGGGCACTGTGTTCCGGACCGCATGAATGCTGCATCCCCGCATGTCTCATGGGATTAACCAACAGGTTTATCCACAGGCGCGGTGGATAGATGTCGCGCAGAGGCACGATTTTTTATCGTACCGGGCGCGATTTTTTTTTGCAAAATTTTCTAACCCGCAGGCGGTTGACGCAGATCCATCGTGTAGGGAAATTCCCGGCTGCCCGGTACATGGATGGTCGCGGGTGGCACCTTGAGCTTGCCCGGCGAATGCCCCATGCGAAAGAATCTCGCAAGCCGACGACTCTCGGCTTCGTAAGAGTTCACGGGGAAAGTGTCGTAATTGCGTCCACCCGGATGTGCGACGTGGTACTGGCATCCACCCAGTGAGCGGTTCATCCAGGTATCGACGATATCGAACACCAGCGGGACATGCACCCCGATGGTCGGATGCAGTGCCGATGGTGGTGCCCACGCCTTGTAGCGGACACCCGACACATATTCGCCCACCGTGCCCGTTGATTGCATGGGCATGGCTTTGCCATTGACGGTGATCACATAGCGGCTCTGGTTCATGCCGGTCACGCGCGCCTCGATGCGTTCCAGCGACGAATCGACATAGCGCACCGTGCCGCCGGCCGAGCCTTCTTCGCCCATCACATGCCATGGCTCCAGCGCATTGCGCAGCGTGAGTTCGATGCCATGCGACTGCACCGCGCCCAGCAGGGGGAAGCGGAACTCGAAGTGAGGCGCGAACCACGCGTTGTCAAACGCATAGCCTGCCTCGCGCATTTCAGCCAGCACGTCCTGAAGGTCCATCTGGACGAATGTCGGCAACAGGAAGCGGTCGTGCAGCTCGGTGCCCCATCGGGCGGCCGGTGCGCGATAGGGCTCTTTCCAGAACCGCGCGACCAATGCGCGAATGAGCAGTTGCTGCACGACGCTCATTCGCGCGTGCGGCGGCATCTCGAAGGCACGCAACTCAAGCAGGCCCAGTCGCCCCGTGGCCGAATCTGGCGAATACATCTTGTCGATGCAGAACTCGCTGCGGTGGGTGTTGCCCGTCACGTCCACCAGGATGTTGCGCAGGGTCCGGTCCACCATCCAGGCTGGCATGTGTTCACCGTGGATGGCGCGGCTGCGTTCGATTTCGCGCAATGCGATCTCCAGCTCGTAGAGCTGGTCGTTGCGCGCTTCATCCACGCGCGGCGCCTGGCTTGTCGGGCCGACGAACATGCCCGAGAACAGATAGCTCAGCGAAGGATGGTTGTGCCAGTACAGCAGCAGGCTGGCCAGCAGTTCGGGCTTGCGCAGGAATGGCGAATCCGCAGCCGTCGCGCCGCCCATCACGAAGTGGTTGCCGCCGCCGGTGCCGGTGTGCCTTCCGTCGGTCATGAACTTCTCGGCGGACAGGCGCGTCTCGAACGCGGCCTGATAAAGAAATTCGGTGTGCTCGACCAGTTCGGACCAATTGTGCGCCGGATGGATGTTGACTTCGATGACGCCCGGGTCGGGCGTGACCTGCAGCAACTTCAGGCGCGGGTCGCGCGGCGGTGGGTAGCCTTCGAGGATGACCTTGACTTTCAATTCGGCTGCGGTGGCCTCGATCGCCGCGAGCAGATCGAGGTAGTCCTCGATGTTGGCGAGCGGCGGCATGAAGACATACAGCTGGCCGCTCTTCGCGCCGGTGGACTCCGCCTTGGGGCCGTTCGCGCGGCGGGGGTCACGCGCTTCGACGCACAGGGCCGTGCGAAGCAGTCCCGCGGCGGACGTGAAGCGGGAGGGAGTGGAGAAGTCGCCAACCGTTTGCACGCCGGCAGCCGCTTGCACCCCACCGACCGCTCGCTCGGAGGCTGTCGAAGCGCGCCCACCGTAGCCATCCACACTCCCAATAAACCCCAGCCCATCGGCAGTTCCATACCGCGATTGCATCGTCACCGCCGCCGGCAACGCCCCACGATGCGCGAACGGATCCTGCTCGATCAGGTACGGAATATCCGTTGCCTTGGCCCATGGCAAGGAATCGAGCGGCAGGCGGAAGCCCATGGGCGAATCGCCAGGGTAGAGATAGAGGCGGTCATCTCGCAGGAACCACGGGCTCGTGACCCAACGCGGCCCACCGAGCTGCGGATTGCCCTGCTTCGCAACGCCAAGCGGCAGCACATACCCGACCACGGTGTCGAGCTTCTGCTCGAACACCCGGCGCAGCCGCACCCGCTCCATTTCATCATCCAGGCGCGAATCGAAGGGATCGACGTTGACCGGCAGCCTGCGCTCACGCCACAGGTAATAGAAGGTGTCTTCGTAGCCCGCCAGGATATGTTGGCTGGTAATGCCCAGCTTGCGCGTCAGTGCATTGATGAAGCGCCCGGCGTCATCTGCAGTGTAGTGCTCGGGCACGCTTTCGTCGCCGAACAGCGTGGGATCGCTCCAGCACGGTTGCCCATCGGCGCGCCAGTAGATCGACAGGGCCCAGCGCGGCAGCTGCTCACCCGGATACCACTTGCCCTGGCCGAAATGCAGGAAGCCACCCTTGCCGTAGGCGTCGCGCAGCTTGTGAACCAGTTGGGTCGCGTAGCTGCGTTTGGTGGGTCCCAGCGCATCGGTGTTCCATTCGGCCGCATCCCGGTCCGATGTCGCCACGAAGGTCGGCTCGCCACCCATCGTCAGACGCACGTCCCCCGCCACCAGATCCCGATCGACGGCGTTGCCGAGTTCCAGCACCTTTGCCCACTGCTCATCGTCATAGGGTTTGGTGACCCGCGGCGATTCGTAGATGCGGGTGACCTGCATGTGATGCGCGAACTCGACCTCGGCGTCATCCACCAGTCCCTCGATTGGCGCTGCGCCTGAAGGCTGCGGCGTGCAGGCCAGCGGGATGTGGCCTTCGCCTGCCAGCAAGCCAGAAGTCGGATCGAGCCCGATCCAGCCCGCGCCCGGAAGATAGACCTCGCACCAGGCGTGCAGGTCGGTGAAATCGACCTCGGTTCCGCTGGGACCGTCAAGGGCCTTCACGTCCGGCGTCAGCTGAATCAGGTAGCCGGAGACGAACCGCGCCGCCAGCCCGCAATGCCTGAGCAACTGCACCAGCAGCCAGCCTGAATCGCGGCACGACCCACTGCCATTGACCAGCGTTTCTTCCGGCGTCTGCACGCCCGGCTCCATGCGGATCAGGTATTTGATGTCGCCCTGAACCTGCTGGTTGATCGCCACCAGGAAGTCGATGGTGGCTTTCTCGCTGCGATCGACCCGTTCCAGGTACCCCTTGAGCATCGGTGTGAGCGGCTCGGTGGCCAGATAGGGCGCCAGCTCCTGCGCAAGCAGTGGTTCGTACTTGAACGGAAACTTTTCAGCGCTGGGTTCCAGGAAGAAGTCGAAGGGGTTGTACACCGCCATCTCGACCACGATGTCCACGGTGACCTTGAACTCGGTGGTTTTTTCAGGGAACACCAGCCGCGCCTGGTAGTTCGCGAACGGGTCCTGCTGCCAGTTGATGAAGTGATTCGCAGGCTCGACCTTGAGCGAATACGAGATGACATTGCTACGCGAATGGGGCGCGGGCCGCAATCGCACGACTTGCGGCCCGAGCTGGACGGGGCGGTCGTATTTGTAGTGGGTGACGTGGTTCAGCGCGGCATGGATCGACATGC
>JAZKFD010000050.1:0-6802 GCA_040386635.1 Pseudomonadota bacterium | reverse complement strand
GGGCGCATCACGCGCAAAATGCACGCCAGATTCTGGAACAGGGCGACGTCGAGGAGGCCATGAACGCAGCAGCCAAGATCGGCGACGACGCCCTGCAAGGCTCGCGCGGCGGGGCTGTCGTGCCGGAAAGCTTCACGCATGGCACCAGTGCCCAGCGTCAGAAGTGGTTCTCGACGGGCCTGAAGACCGGCAGCGTCAAGGCCTGCGACACCTTCAATACGCGCGATATTTGAAGTAGTCGCAGCTGAGCCGGTTCCAGGCACGGTTACCCTGTCACGGGCAGGTCATCCGCCCGGTGCGACAATAGCGGGTTCTCTTTCTGGACCCCGCTGGACCCCTTCCTAGATGACCGCATCCTTCTCCAACCTTTCGCTGGCCGAGCCGCTGGCCCGTGCCGTAGCCGAAATGGGCTACGAGACCATGACCCCCATCCAGGAACAGGCGATTCCTGTCGTGCTATCTGGCAAGGACGTGATGGGTGCGGCGCAAACGGGCACCGGCAAGACAGCAGCGTTCTCGTTGCCGCTCCTGCAGCGGATGCTCAAGCATGAAAACGCCTCGACCTCACCAGCGCGTCACCCGGTGCGTGCACTGGTGCTGCTGCCCACCCGCGAGCTGGCAGACCAGGTGGCCCAGCAGGTCAAGCTCTACGCCAAGTACACCAACCTGCGTAGTGCAGTGGTGTTCGGCGGCATCGACATGAAGCCGCAAACGGCTGAGCTTAAAAAAGGTGTGGAAGTGCTGGTCGCCACCCCCGGCCGGCTGCTTGACCACATCGAAGCCAAGAACGCGGTGCTCAACCAGGTCGAATACGTGGTGCTCGACGAAGCCGACCGCATGCTGGACATCGGCTTTTTGCCCGACCTCCAGCGCATCCTGTCATTCCTGCCCAAACAGCGCACCACGCTTCTTTTTTCAGCAACCTTTTCGCCCGAAATCAAGCGCCTGGCAGGCAGTTACCTGCAGGACCCCGTCACCATTGAAGTGGCGCGGCCCAATGAAACGGCCTCTACGGTCGAGCAGCATTTCTATAGCGTGCCCGACGAGGAAAAGCGTCACGCCCTCAAGCAGATCGTGCGCCAGCGGGGCCTGAACCAGGCTTTCGTTTTCGTCAATAGCAAGCTGGGATGCGCCCGGCTCGCGCGCTCGCTGGAACGCGAAGGCATGAAGACGACGGCGCTGCACGGCGACAAGAGCCAGGACGAGCGCCTGAAGGCGCTGGCCGCATTCAAGGCAGGCGAGGTCGATCTGCTGGTGGCCACCGATGTTGCCGCGCGCGGACTGGACATTAAGGATGTGCCGGCGGTCTTCAATTTCGACGTGCCTTTCAATGCAGAAGACTACGTGCACCGGATCGGTCGCACGGGCCGCGCGGGCGCGTCCGGACTTGCCGTGACGTTCGTGTCGGGCACCGATACCCGCCTGATCGGCGACCTTGAAAAGCTGCTCAAGAAAAAGATCGAACTCGAGGCGATGGAGTACGACGAAGACAAGCCGCGCGGACGCATCAACGATGGGCGTCGCGCCTGGCGTGAAGCCGGCGAGGTCGGCGATCCGCGTGATGCACTCGATGCGCCGCGCGAGCGCGACCGGGGCATTGAGCGCAGCACCGGCGAGCGTGATCGGCGTCCGGTACGCGATTTCCGGCCCGCTGCGGCACCTCGTGATCCGTTTTTCGATCAGCCCTATCAGCCGCCGGCCACCGAGGTTGCACCGGCCTGGGAAGCCAACGCCAAACCCGCGGCATCGCGCGTGTCTGCCAATATCAAGCCCAAGCGCAAGATCGCGGCGCTGTTCAAGGCTGCGTCCTAGTCCGCAGTCAACCGCCAGGGGCCTGCGCCTGTTCGCACCCGACCTGGATCAGCTCGTCGCCTGATGCATCCAGCCTGAGCGCACTCAGGCACCCGCCCCATACGCATCCGGTGTCGAGCGACACGAGGTCCTGGCGCTGGAGAAAGCCCAGGGTGGACCAATGTCCGAACGCGATGCGCACGCCTGCAGTCTTGCGGCCCGGGACGTCGAACCAGGGCATGTAGCCGGCCGGCGCGTCGTCCAGACCGCCTGATGTCTCCAAGTCCACCACGCCCTCGGCCGTGCAGAACCTGAGGCGGGTCAACGCGTTCACGATCAGCCGAAGCCGGTCGGCGCCTTCTAGTGAGTCGCTCCACTGCGTCGGCTCATTGCCGTACATGCGCCACAGGAAGTCGCCAAGCGCAGGACCACGAACCACGGCTTGCACTTCGGCGGCAAGGGCGAGCGTCTGTGCCACATCCCACTGCGGCAGAACGCCGCCGTGCACCATCAGCAGGCCGTGTTCATGGATGGCCAGCCGCTGCTGGCGCAGCCACTGGAGCATCGCCTCGCGATCGGGAGCCAGCAGCACTGAATCCATCGTGTCGTTTCGATGGGGCGCGCGGGCGCCCTGGGCGACTGCGAGCAGGCTCAGGTCATGATTGCCGAGCAGGCAACGCGCCGACTCGCCGTAAGCCATCAACCGGCGCAGCACCTGCGCCGACGAAGGCCCCCGATTGACCAGGTCGCCCAGCAGGTAGATGGTGTCGCGGCTTGGTGAAAAGTCGATCCGGTCGAGCAGCCGGCCCAGGGGTCTGTCGCAGCCTTGCACATCCCCAATCAAGTAAAGTCCCATGGTGTTGCATTCTGAACCCGATCCATGGAAGTCCTGTTAATCGCGTTGCTCACGCTGCTCAACGGCGTGTTCGCGATGTCCGAAATGGCGCTGGCTTCCAGCCGCAAAGCCCGTCTGCAGGGCCTGGCCGATGCGGGCGACGCGGGAGCAGCGGCGGCGCTGCGCCTGCTCGATACGCCCACCCGGTTCCTTTCGACGGTGCAGGTGGGCATCACTTCCATCGGTGTCCTCAACGGCATCATCGGCGAGGCAGCATTCAGTGCCGGCCTGGCCGCGTGGCTGCAGGGCCTTGGCCTGGGCGAGCGCGCCTCGGGCTACGTGGCCACCGGTATCGTCGTGACGACCATCACCTACGTGACGATCATTTTTGGGGAGCTGGTGCCCAAGCGCATCGGCCAGATCTACCCAGAGCCGGTCGCGCGCCTCATGTCCCGTCCGATGAGCTGGCTTGCAAAAGCCGCAGGTCCGTTCGTCAAGCTCCTGTCTGCATCAACGCAGGCGGTGCTCAAGGTGCTGCCGATCGACACCACGCTTGAGCGGGGCATGACCGAAGAAGAGATTGCGCACAGCCTCGAAGAGGGTGTCGATGCCGGCGTCATCGAGCAGCACGAGCGGCAGATGGTGCAGAACGTTTTTCATCTGGATGACCGGCCGTTGACCTCGATGATGGTGCCGCGCTCCGATATCGAGTGGCTGGAGGCCGGACTCACGGTGGCCGAGTGCCTGCGCCAGGCAGGCGAGGGCGAGCCGCATTCGTGGTATCCCGTTTGCCGCGGGTCCCTTGACGATGTGGTGGGCGTCCTGAGCGTCGCGCGACTGCTGGGCGCTTCCACGCGCGAGCCCCACGCGATGATCGAATCGCTCGCCATCGCTGCGCTCTTTGTTCCGGAGACGCTTTCAGGCATGGAGCTGCTGGAGCAGTTCCGCGCGCGCGCCGGGCGGCTGGTTTTTGTGGTTGACGAATATGGTGTCGTGCAGGGCCTGATGACGCCGCACGACCTGCTGGAAGCCATCACCGGCGAATTGCAGCCAGGTGCCCAGATGCAGGCGTGGGCCACGAGACGCGACGACGGGTCGTGGCTGCTCGATGGATTGATGCCGGTCGCCGAGCTCAAGGCGCGGCTTGAAATTCGCGATCTCCCGGAAGAAGACCGGGGCCGCTACAACACCGTGGCGGGTCTGCTGATGTCGATTTCGGGGAGCCTGCCGGGCGTGGCGGCGCGCATCGACTGCGGCGACTGGGTGTTCGAGGTGGTGGATCTGGACGGCAAGCGCATCGACAAGGTGCTGGCCATGCCCCGGCCCGCATCGGACAATGACGGTACCGCGGCCGAGTAAGGCCACATTTCAAGGAGCCAGTTGCGTGTCCGATTCCGTTTACTACGAAAAGCCCGTGCTGCTCGACCGCATCAAGCATCGCAGATGCCGCGTCAAGCCGACCGCCAGCTATGCCTTCGCACGCAAGGCGAATTCCCTGTTCATTGCCGCGGTGGAGTTTCCCGAGGCGTTCAAGGAATACCCGATCGTGTTTTCCAGGCAAGCCGGCGGACGCATCGTGCCGCTGGCCATGCTCGGCTTGCGAGCCCGGGAAAACCTGTTCGTGGACAGTGAAGCGAGATGGACGGGCACGTATGTACCGGCCTTCGTGCGCCGGTACCCGTTTGTGCTGGCGGAGCTTGAAGGCAACCAGCTGGGTGTGTGCATCGATGAAGCATTCGCGGGGCTGAACGAAACAGAAGGCGAGCCGCTGTTCGATTCATCGGGCGCCGATACGCCGCTGCTGAAAAACGCACTCGATTTTCTCGGGCGCTACCAGCAGGAGTACGTGCGAACCGATGTGTTCTGCCAGCGGCTGGACAAGGCGGGCGTGCTGCGCGAGATGAATGCCAAAGCCGATCTGGTGGATGGCCGCAGCTTTACTGTCGGCGGGCTTTTGGTGGTTGACGAAGCCAAGCTGTTGGCGCTGCCTGATGCAACCGTGCTGGAGTTGTTTCGTGCCGGCGAAATGCACCTGGTGTCGATGCACCTGGCGTCCCTGTCGAACATGAAAAAGCTGGTGGATCGGGTGGCAGAACGCCATAGTCCCATTCAACCGGCGCCTAGGCCGTCCTAGCGGCGGGCGACGCCGGCGCGGCCCGAAGGCCGATCAGAAAGCTTCGGCTGCGACCCGGTTCGCGCTGGTGGCCACTGCCGCGCCGGTGAAGCCCGAGGTGTCGATGACCGTCACCGCATCCTGAGCGATGAGGCGTGCAATGAGGCTATCCACCTGCACGGCCGTCAGCCGAGTGCTTGCCAGTATCCACCGGCGGTTCACCGGTCGGTGGCTCATCACCGAGAGTGCGCGCAGCACATCAGCGGTCCTGGCGCCAGACAGGTCGGGCCAGTAGCGCAACTGGTAGGCCAGACCATCTCCTGCCTCGTCGGGCTCCGGCCTCGGCATGACTGACATGCGCAGCTCGGCGAAAGATGTGCTTGTCTTGCGCGCCCAGCTGGAGATCGAATTGAAGACGGTGGTCATTTGGTTCATCCTGGAGACAGTGGATTCAGTGTCGTGGGACGTGTCGATGAGGCTATAGGGCATGCGCACCATCGAGCTAAGTAATTTGCCTAGCCTTTTAGTTCCTGTTCGATGGGCGCGTCGTCTTCGCTTTGGACGAAGGTCCGGCGAAACTCGCCTGGACACGCTTGCCTTTTTGCTGAGTTGCGGCTTTCGCCTGACTGCCTTTCGCACCCTGTTTCGTGCTAGCTTTCGAACTTGCATTTGCCTTGGACCGCGCGTCATGGGTGCGGCCCTTGACCTGCTTGACAGGCCCAGCCTTGGCGGCCTGCTTGCGCGGCGCAGCGGCGGCGGCCTGTGGGCGTTCTGCCACCATGTCACCCGCAATCCACTGACGGATGCGGCGGGCGTCGGCGCTGCGGCGGCCATTGCTGCCTGAATCGAGCAGCACCATCACAAGGTCCTGTTCATCGATCCGTGTGCGCAGGACAACGCAGTGTCCCGCTTCGATGATGTAGCCCGTTTTTTGAAGTGTGATGTCCCAGGAAGGGTCCTTGATCAGCGGATCGGAATTGCGGTAGAGCAGCGTGCGGCTACCCATGGCAGTCTCATGTTCCCGCGTCGTGGAGTACTCGCGAATGATGGGGTGCGCAGATGCCGCCAGCACGAGGGTTGCAAGGTCGCGGGCGGTTGACTGGTTCTTGCTCGAAAGGCCGGTCGGGTCCACAAAGACCGTGCGGGTCATGCCCAGTTGCCGTGCCTTGCGGTTCATCGCTGCAATGAACGCGTCCATTCCCACAGGCGAGGTTCGTGCGATGGCGTGCGATGCGCGGTTCTCGCTGGACATGAGGGCCAGGCGCAGCGCTTCCCCACGGGTGATGACGGTGCCCACCCGCAAGCGCGAGCGGCTCGACAGGATCCGGTCCACGTCTTCCTCGGCGATCGTGATCGGCGTGTCCAGCGGCAGTTGTGCTTCGAGCGCGACCATGGCTGTCATGAGCTTGGTGATCGAGGCCATCGGCAAGACCGCATCGGAGTTCTTGTCATAGAGTACCTCGCGGCTGCCCGCGTCGAGCACCAGTGCCGCACTCGATGCCAGGCCAAGCGCGTCTCCGACCTTGTGCAGCCCTGCCGCATGGCCTGCTGAGCGGCGCGGCAGGATGCTCTGCAGCGCTGATTCGGAATCGGCCGACTCGCGTACTTCCTCCACCACGCCGCCGCGGGCCGCTGCCGATGCGGCCTGCGGCGATAGCGGGGGCACGATAGACCCTGGAGCTGAGGCCGGGGTGGAGGGGGGCGAGCGCGGTGCCTGTGCCTGAGACGGCGCGCGGCCCGGGAACAGTCCGGGTACCAGATCAGGCAGGAACCAGGCTCCGCCAGCGATCAATAAAAGGCTGAGCAGGCCGGCAGTTGCGCGCTTTGTCATGGTTCAGGAGGATGCTCGACGACCGGGTTGGCGCCTGACAGCCGAAGGCAGTTGCACTTGTAGTTTTTCTTCGCCTCGTACCCGGCTGGAACGGAGGCGCGAGCGGAATTCGTACGTGACTGTTCTGACGCTTGCGCAATAAAAAATGGCCCCGAGGGGCCATTTTTCACTGAAGACATGGTGCCGGAGAGATGAATCGAACACCCGACCTTCTCATTACGAATGAGCTGCT
>JAZKFD010000049.1:0-3032 GCA_040386635.1 Pseudomonadota bacterium | reverse complement strand
GGGGTGAACTCAAGTTCGGTGCAAATGACCCGGTTAGGACACAAGGGTTATCCCTTGGTCCTCTTCTGCAGGAACCTGACTGAAGCGCGAGCCGCAATGTGCGCCGAATTGTTTTCGATGTTCCGCTGAAGCAGTTGCATCTTGTGCAGCGAGTCCACACTCAAGCTGACGATCGTCCTCAAGAGCGATAACGCCAGCATGGTCACCGGCGCCTGGTCGGTGCTGAGCGCCACCGTTGCTGCTACGGCGGGCTTTTTTGCTGGAAAGAAGGCCTGACGTTGACGTGCAAAGCTCAGTCAACCACCGGCGCCGAAGTGCGGCACTGACTCGGGCTGTGCCAAACGCTAACCCGGTAATTTGCACGGGAAAAGAGCCGCCTTTTTTTCACCAATCCGCTAAGTCGTTGAATTCATTGACAAAAGCGAATCGCTAACCCCCCGATTTGCACGAGAAAAGAGCCGGGTCTGAAAACCCACCCTTCCCGAACATGTGCCCCCGGGACACCGCCTGACGGGTGCTTCGACCCCGACCGTCGTCCGGACCGACCAGGATCAAACCCGGCGCGCGCGCAGCTTGGGCTGGCGCTGAATGAGCGCGTCGGCGTACGAATCGATCTCGAAGGTGATCGTGCCCTTGAAGTTCACGTGCTCAAAGTGCACCGGCCCGATGCGCCGAATCCAGTGGTCCTCGATGGGGTGCTTGATCGCCTTCCAGCGGTCCACGACATCCTGCATCTTCATGGTGTTCCAGGCGATCACAACGTTGGTCAGCAGGGTGTGGGACGTCGAGATGGTGCGCAGTTCATCGGCGCGGCGGCCACGCGAGACGCCCACACGCCCGTGGTACACGGCGCGCTGCAGTTGATGGATGGACTCGCCGCGGTTCAGCAGGGCGTGCATCTCGCGGCGGAACTCAGGAATGGTGAAGTAGTCGCACAGAAAGACGGTGCGCAAAAGCTTTCCCAGCTCGTCTGCGGCCGCGTGCACAGGATCCCCCCGGGCGGCGCTGCCCAGGCGGGCGATGGCTTCTGCGGCCGTGAGGCGGCCCTGGCGGATGGAGGCGATCAGGCGCAGCAGCTCCATCCAGCCGGCACGGATCTTTCGCAGCGAGACCTTGCCCACGACCAACCGCTCCAGTGATTCGGGGGGCGCGTCGCCCCAGGCCATGAACATCTTGCGCTCCGACAACTGGCGCAAGCGAACACACAGATCGAAGCCCAGCAGCTTGGCGATCGCCATGGCTGCGTTGGTGTAGCCATGGGTGTCGACGGCCAGCAGGGACAGGCGGATCTGGTCCTCACGCCGAGTGCAGTTGTGTGCTTCGACGCCATGCACCGCTGGCGCGGCCTGCCGGTCGTTGATGACGATGGGCTGGTCGTGAAACAGCGCCCAGGTGTCCAGCATGTGCACATAGATGCCCACCCCATGCTGTTTGCGGCGGTACTCCATGCGCGCCGAGTGCAGGTGCCGCGAGGTATCGAGCGTCATCGAATCGGAGGATGCCTTGTCGCCCTGGCCCCAGAGCATCGCGATCGGCATGCTCTGCTGAAAATCAATGATGCGTGTGTTGGCCTCCCGCAGGCGGCCGCTGGCCTCCAAGGCGCGCATGGCCATGGTAATCTGAGAGACTTGCAGGCCGGGGATCATGGCGCATACCCCCTTGGCGTTGTTCTCCGTCCCATGCGCGTACAGGGCGCCGTAGACCGCCTTCAGCTCACCAATGTCCTTGGCCATCCGGCCCAGCAGCGCCTGGCTGAAGCGGGTTTTGGCATCCACCTCAACCAGCATGTCGGCGAACTGCGCGCCGCCGATCATGTTGAACATGCTCTCGCGGGTCTTCGTGACCTGGGGTTCGACTTCAAGCGCCTGTATGGGTGCGATGCTGATGTGGCCCTGGTTGTCGATGGTGAGTGCGCCTTCCTCGACAGCTTTGGCAAGTTGGGCCAGGCCGGCGTCGACGCGCTCCAACACGCGACCTAGGAATTTGTCGGGATCGTCGGTGAGGCTCAGGGCTCGGATGAGCGACTTGTTCTTGCCTGTCCATTCCTGCTCAGACATCAGTTGATCGGCGCGACTGCGGTGTCGACTGCTGTGCGCCAGCCAGAGCTTTCCGCCCTTGATGCCCCTTCGCAGTGCCGTCGCTGCACTGACCTTCAGTGCAGCAAGAGCGAGCTTGCGGTCTGGCCTCTGCAACAACAGATGCCAGCCAGGGTCGGCAAAGGACACGTCGAGTTCCTCGGGCAGGCTGGTTGCCCCCCGTTTGGCCAGGTCGCGCAGCAACTTGAGCTGCCTCAGCGCCTTGTCCGACGCCTCACCTCTGATCTCCAGGATGCCCAGTGAATTGAGGAGCGCTGAGACACGTGGTGCTTCTTCCTTCACCAGTGCTTCGCGGACCAATTGGGCTCGCGTGCCAGCGAAGTTGGGCTCGTTTTGCGGCACCAGCTCGCGCATCGCTGCGACGATTTGCGCGGCGGTCAATTTCTTGTCGTAGAGGACCTCTTTGAGCTCCACCCGCTCAGCGCGTAAATCGACGGAGCTGTCGGCTTGCTTCTTGAGCACCTTGCCGGAGGCTTTGCGGTAGAGATCAGTGAGGCGTCGCGCACCCATCTCCGCAGCCAGGTCGGTCTGCTCAAGCAAAGTGACGTGCAGGAATGAGACCATCTCCAACTCGCGCTGTTCGGGGGACAGGTTCTTTGTTGCTGATGGTGTTCGATTGACCACCTCCTGGCTGTAGGCCTTTAACCGGTTCAGCGCAATCGCCGACAGCTTCCATTCGTGGACATGCAATGCCTTCAGGCACTCGATTTTCTTGGTGACCTCGCTCAGGGTGAGCTGGCCATGCTTGCCCGGTGGCGTTCGCAGCCAATCCAGCACGGTGTGCCCACCCGGTCCAGATCGTTTTGAGAACGTGTGCAAAAGCGCCCTGTGGATGTGCTCGCGCGGCACGCCTATGCGAATCGTTTCGAGCGCCGCATTCTCCTGGTCGGCAAATGCCGTGCGGGCCATGTCCCTGAGGTTTCGATCGCCAGGCAG
>JAZKFD010000048.1:0-7978 GCA_040386635.1 Pseudomonadota bacterium | reverse complement strand
CAAGTACCTGATGCCGCTGATCCAGGGCGAGGACTACCCGCGCTACAAGGACGGCCTGCCGGTTTATGTGACGCTGAAGAATGTGGCTGTCGCAAAGAAGCTGCCACCGTTTGAACTGAAGTGAGACGGCGTGCGTCGTTTGTACTAACATAGCGCCGATCAAACCATCGACAGAAATGCCCCATGGCCGCAGCTGCTTCACCTTCCCCCCGCTCTTCGAGACTCGGCCTGCGTGCGACGCACGAACAGGAGGCGGTGCTGCGCCGTGCGGCCGACGTCGCACACAAATCCCTGACCGACTTCATTCTCGATAGCGCCTGCCTGGCCGCAGAGCAGACCCTGCTGGACCAACGCCTGTTCATGGCGAGCGGTTCCCAGTACCAGGACTTGATGACTCTGCTGGATCAGCCGGAATCTGCAAACAAGGGCTTGCGCGAGCTGTTTTCCCGCAAGGCTCCCTGGAAGAAATCTTGAGCGTCCGCGCTCCGCAGCCACTGGGTTCCCAGCACTTTTTCGACGGCTTCGACTGCGGAAAACCTGCGTTGAACGATTGGCTGGCTCGCCACGCGCGCCAGGCCCAGGGTAGTGGCTCTTCGAAAACATTTGTCGCGACCGAGGATGACCGTGTCGTTGGCTACTTCAGCCTGACGGTTGGTCAAATCGATACCCTCGATGCACCCGACCGAGTTCGCAAAGGCATGGGCCAGTACGCCATCCCCGTCGTCATCCTCGCTCGGCTTGCCGTTTCGATTCAGGATCAGGGTCGCGGCATCGGCTTGGGACTCCTGCAGGATGCCATCCGTCGCACCGTCGTGATCGCGGAACAAGCTGGCGTGAGGGCGATGTTGACCCATCCAATTGACGAAGAAGCAGCGATGTTCTACATGCGCTTTGGATTTATCCCGTCTCCGCTGCGCGAGCAACAATTGCTATTGCTGCTAAAGGATGCACGGCGCTGGGTAGCCTGACCTGGTCAGCGGGCCTTCTCAGCCGCAACCCACTCATCCACCATCTTCTCCAGCACATCCATCGGCAAGGCGCCGTTGTCGATCGCGACGTTGTGGAAGCGACGAACATCGAATTTCGCACCGAGCGCCGTTTTCGATTTCTCGCGCAGTTCCGCGAACTTCAGTGCGCCGATCATGTAGCCGAGCGCCTGTCCCGGCTGCGAGATATAGCGATCGACTTCGGATGACACGAAGCCCACGTCCATGCCCGTGCGCTCCACCATGAAATCAATGGATTGCTGTCGCGACCAGCCCATGCTGTGGATGCCGGTGTCCACCACCAGCCGGGCAGCGCGAAACGCACGCCACTGCAGGTGCCCAAAGAGATCGTACGGATCCTCATACAAACCAATCTCGCGGCCCAGCGCTTCCGCGTAAACCGCCCAGCCCTCCGAGAACGCCGTGTAGCCACCACCGCGCCTGAAAGCCGGCAATGACTTCAGCTCGATCGCGCGTGCAATTTGCAGATGATGGCCAGGCACGGCTTCGTGTGCGGTCAGGGTGGCCATTCGCCAGATGGGGCGCGTCTTGAAACCCAGCGCGTTGGCGTTGAACCAGCCGCTGGTGGACCCATCGAGCGCCGGCCCGTTGTAGTACTCGGCCGAGTCGGGACCGCGAAACGCGGGCATGGCGCGCACGCCATAGGGCGCCCTGGGCAGTTCGGCAAAAAGCCTTGGCAACTCGGCGTCGATGCGCTTGGAAATGTCGCGATAGCCGGCGAGCAATTCATCCGGGCCCTTGTGAAAAAACTTCGGGTCGGTGGTGAGATGGGTGATGAACTGCGCGAATGTTCCCTGGAACTTGGTTCGCTGCATCACGCCTTCCATCTCGGCGCGGATGGCCGCAAGCTCGCGCTGGCCGATCGCATGAATCCGGGCGGCTGAAAGATTCGTGGTCGTGTTGTGACGCACCAGGCCGTCGTACACCGTCACGCCACCCGGATACCGATGCAATGCGCCATCTGCCGGCGCTCGCGGCAGGTATTCATCGGCGACAAATGCGCGCAGCTTGCGAAGCGGCGGCATGACATCGCGCGCAATGGCTGCACGAGCGGATGCGCGAAGCTGCGCCTGGTCCGCAGCCGGAATACCGGCGCCCAGGGTCTTGAAGGGGGCGTAATACGGCCCGGCCTCGATATCCGCGGGCATCTGCTTGTCGATCTGGTCAAGCACGCGCGCCAGCACCTCGCGAGATGACACCCAGCCGAGCGCCATGGAGCGGCGCATGCAGTCGATCTCCTGGTCCATCCATCGCGGATAGGCGGCCATGCGCGCCAGCATCTGCTCGACCTGCGTACGCGTTGCGACCGGCGATGCACGCAGCAGATCGGCGAGCCCGGTGTGCGATCCGCCGAGCGCGCCCAGGTTCAGGCAGCGATAGCCAGTCCAGGATTGCCGCTCGACATAGCGTTCATGGTTGCTGATGAACAGGTCGAGCGAGAGCCGGTCGCTCGCTGCCAGCCGGTCACGGCGAATATGTTTGGCCTGAGCAAGCCAGGCGCGATTCTGTGCGTCCCAGGCGGCCACGGCTTCGGGCGACTGGTCCGTCAGCCTGTCGTTGTAGCGGTAATCGCCGCGATAGGTCGTCCACTCGGGAAAGCGCCTGGCCACGGCTTCCCAATTACTTTCAAACAGCGCATTGAGCGCAGCGGTTTCCTGCTGATCAACCTGCGCGCCACCTTGCGCGTGAGCGAATCCGGCGCAGCACAGGGCCAGCAACAGCGCTGCACCGCGCAAGACCTTCGCTACGCCCATCACGGCCAGTCTCACTGCACATATCCCACGGCAGCGAGCGCCCGTGCGGGATGGACCAGCGTTCGCCGCCCATCGTCGCTGCGGTCAGCCGTCGTACGGATGATCGAGATGATTTCGGCGGGCTTGAGCGACGGCTTGACCGCCAGCATCTTGGCCGCCAGGTTGGTAACCTGGGGCGCGGACATCGAAGTGCCGGAGATGGCCAGGCGCTTGCCGCCCGGAACATAGCTTTCGACCTGGTAGCCATTGGCGTGCAGCAGCACCGTCGGGCCGTAGCTCGTGAACGATGCCTCGTCGCCCGCCTTGTCCACCGCGCCGACCGCTACCACGTTGGGCAGCACGATCCCCGAAGGATAGCCGTCGTTGAAGGTCGGATCATTGCCTGAGTTGCCGCCCGAGACCACGAACAGGATGTCCGGCGCAGACGCCAGTGCGGTCTTCAGCGCACCGAGCTGCTGATCGAAATACCGCCGGGCAATCGCTCGCCGCTCGGCCGGGTCCTTGCCGATGGCGCATTGCTCCAGCGACGTTTCATAGCCGCGAAGCGTGCCGCCCCAGCTCATGTTGACCACGCGCGCGCCCGCCTTGCGGATGAACGCCATGTAATCGGCGTAGTTGCCGGCCGATCGCGCCGACAGTTCGTCGCTCGGGCAAGGTTCCGGGAGCAAGGTGTGTCCGAAATCGATTCGAGCATTGGCCAGCCGTGCATATGGATTGCCGGCCATCGCGATGCCGGCCACATGCGTGCCATGCTGGTAGGAGCTCACCAGCCGAAGCTCTTCCTGCACCGTCTTGAACTGTGCAGGTGCGAGATTGGACAGCAACTCCTTGACTTCGGTGGCCTGCGCGCTCTCGATGTTCGAATTAAGGTCGGACAGGCCCTTGCTTCTGCCCTGCAGCGCAGCAAGCCGGGCCTGCACGTCCGCAGGCAGCGGCTTTAGCGGTTCCAGCGATGGGCGCGCGTGGCGGTCGAAGGCAATCACGGCCGGCTTGCCGCCTTCGAGCACCATGCGATCACCGAATATGGGCGCATCGACTCCGCTGTCCCACACGACGATGGGCACAGGCTGATAGGCACGGCCCGCAGGCAGCGCGACATCACGCGCGGCCCAGATGTCGGGCTTGTCAACCTTGTTCGCCGCCAGATAAGCGCCGTAGGCGGATGCCAGCACCTTCTTGAGCGGCAACACGAATTCAAGCGAATAGCGCGCACCGATCACGGTGGAGATGAGATCGGAACTCAGCGCGCCGGTACTCGTAGCTACCGGCTGCAGCACGCCACGCACGCGCCCCAGGATCAGCGTTTCACCCACGGTTTCCATGCCGGCTTTCGCGCGCTGGATGTCGTTGCGGATCAACAGGTGCGGATGCCGGTTGAGTTCTTCGATCACCAGCCTGGCAACCTCGTTGCGGTACGCCGGCGAGGTATGGTCACCGACCTTTTTCGCTGCAGCGACCATCGCGCGAATCGTGAAGCCCGACAGCAGTTTGTCGGCAGGCTTTTCCTGGAGCTGGCGGATCTGCTCCGAGCGGCGCAGCGCGTCATCGTAGCGGCCCTCCAGCATGTCCATCTGCATGAGCGTGCCCAGCATCTGGCGGCGCGTCGCAGTCTCGGCGATGTCGTAGGCAGCCAGCGTGCCTTCGGTGTTGCGACGCACCAGCGATGCAAGCGCTGCAAAACGCTGCGGATCGCGCACCAGGGCCTCCACCTCGCCTTGAACCGGATACGTGAAGCGCGGAAGCTGATCTGCGCGCTCGATGCGCTGGGGGGTTTGCGCAAGCGCCGCGCCGAGCACGAAAACGCCAACAAGAGCGCCAATCGCGCCGGCGGCTGTACGAACCTTCACTGAACTCTCCTCAGGCGGTCAAAGGCGCGACTTCGGCGGCTGCAGCAGCTTCATAGCCACGCGGGATTGCCGCAAGCAGCTGCTGCGTGTAGGCATGCTGCGGGTTGGAATAGATCTGCCCGGACGTGCCGCGCTCGACAATCTCGCCCCGGTTCATCACCAGGATGTCGTCTGCCATGTACTTCACCACGGCCAGGTCGTGGCTGATGAACACGTAGGTCAGGCCGAACTCTTCCTGCAGGTCCAGCAACAGGTTGAGCACCGTGGCCTGCACGCTGACATCGAGCGCGCTCACGCTTTCGTCGCAGATGATGATCTCGGGCTGCATCGTGAGGCAGCGCGCAATCGCGATGCGCTGGCGCTGGCCGCCGGAAAATTCGTGCGGGTACTTGCCGTATGCCGCTTCAGGCAGGCCGACCTTCTTGAGCCAGCCCAGGGCCAGACGCGCGCGCGCATTGTCGTCCGCGCCAATCGAGTGAATGCGCATCGGCTCCATCAGGATCTGCCCGACCGTGAAACGCGGATTCAGGCTGGCGTACGGATTCTGGAAAATGATCTGGATGCGACGGCGCCATGCCTGCAACTGCCGGGGGCTCAAGGTCGCAAGGTCGGTGCCTTCGAACAGGATGTGGCCCGAGCTTGGATCGGTCAGCCGTGTGAGCATCATGCCCACCGTGGTCTTGCCCGAGCCCGACTCGCCCACCACGCCCAGGGTGCGGCCCTTGTGCAGCACGAAGTCCGCCTGCTTCACCGCGTCGATTACCTTGCTTTTAAACAGGCCTTCCTTGAGCCTGTACTGCTTGGAGAGATTCGCCACTTCGATCAGCGGCGCGCCCCGCGCAGGAACGCTGATGCGTTCGGTCGTCTCGGGCGCGCGCTTGTTGATGATGTCGTCGATGACGGCGAGCCTGCGCGGACGCGCATCCAGGCGCGGACGGCATGCGAGCAGTGCCTGCGTGTACGCGTCCCTCGGTGCATTGAATATCTGCCCTGCCTCGCCGCTTTCGCGCACCTCACCGCTGCGCATCACCACGACACGGCTCGCGATTTCGCCCACCAGCCCCAGGTCGTGGCTGATAAAGAGCATGCTCATGCGGTGACGTTGCTGCAAACCCGCCAGCAGGTTCACGATCTGCCGCTGCACGGTCACGTCGAGCGCCGTGGTGGGCTCATCGGCAATCAGCATCTTGGGCTCGCAAGCAATGGCCATCGCGATCATCACGCGCTGCTGCTGTCCGCCGGAAAGCTCATGCGGATAGGCATCCACCCGGGCCCGCGGCTCGGGAATACCCACTTCGTCGAGCAGTTCCATGGCGCGATTGCGCGCCGCGCTGCCCGACATACCCATGTGGATTCGCAGCACTTCAGCGATCTGTTCACCCACCGTGAAGACCGGATTGAGCGAGCTCATCGGCTCCTGGAACACCACCGAGATTTCCTTGCCACGCAGTGCCCGCATCTGCGACATCGGCGCCGTCAGCAGATCGCGGCCCTGGTACAGGATGCGGCTGTCCGGCGACACCACGGCGTTCTCGGGCAACAGGCGCACGATACTCATCGCGCTCACGCTCTTGCCGCTGCCCGATTCGCCGACCAGCGCCACGGTGGTGTTCTCGGGGACGTCGAAGCTCACGCCGCGCACGGCCTCGTGCATCTCGTTCTTGCCGACGCGGAAAGCGACTCGCAGGTCGCGCACCTCGATCAGATTACTCATGGTGCCGTCCTATCGAAGCTTGGGGTCGAGCGCGTCGCGCAGGGCATCGGTCAGCAATGCGAATGCAGTGACGAACGCAGCCATGAAGAAAGTCGCAGCGGCCAGTTGCCACCACTTGCCCAGTACCAGTTCGGTCTGCGCCTCGGCCAGCATCGTGCCCCAGCTCACCATGTCGATCGGCACACCCAGGCCCAGGAACGACAGGATCACTTCGGCCTTGATGAAGGACACCACATGCAGCGACAGCTGCACCAGCACCACGTGGCTCACATTGGGCAGGATGTGCGTGAACATGCGGGCGGAATGTCCTGCGCCGATGGCTTCGGCGGCGCGTACGTATTCGCGGTTGCGATGCTTCATGTACTCCGCGCGCACGAGCCGATAAATGCCCGTCCAGCCCACCACGCCCAGGATGATGACCACGGGCGCGATGGTGTTGGCAAACATTTTGGAGATCGGCCCGGACTTGAATAGCGCCGCCAGCGTGAAGATCAGCAGGATGTAGGGGATCGAGGTGAAGACGTTGTAGACCCACTCCAGGAAGTCCCCCAGCCTGCCACCGAAATAGCCGCCCAGGGCACCCAGCACGGTCCCGATGAACGTGGCCAGCAGTGCCGCCGCGATGCCCACCAGGATCGACACCTGCGCGCCCTTGATGGCCTTGTCGAGCACGTCGCGGCCGAGCCGGTCAGCGCCCAGTGGCAGTGTCTCGGCCTTCACCTCGTTGACAGTCTTGACGCGCGAGGCACGCTCCGTCCATTCGGCGTAGCGCGGCGCCAGCGGATCGACATCGCTCAGGTCCACGTTCGGGCGCTGCTGGCCGACCACGACAGCGGCTTCTTTCTCTTGCGCGCCGACCAGGTGCGGCGGCGCAAACGGCACGCCGACTTCTTTCTGCCAGCCGGAGGCCAGGATGCCGAACTGCGCGGCCAGCACCAGCGCCAGAAAGAAAATGACGACGGCCAGCGACACCATGCCTACGCGGTCGCGTTTCAGGCGCGTCCACGCCTGCATCCAGACGTTGGGGGATTTCGGCAGCGCCGATTCGACGACGGCTTGTTCGGGCTGATCCGGCAGGGGCAGAACCGCGTTCATTTGAGTACCACCCGTGGATCGACGAATTTGTAGAGCATGTCGGTGATGAGGTTGATCACCATCGTGAGCGCGGCCAGGTAGATGGTGACGGCCTGGATCACCGGATAGTCGCTTCGGCCCACGGCGGCATAGACCTCGCGGCCCAGGCCCGGAACGGAGAAGAAAACCTCGATGAGGAATGAACCGATGAAGACGCCGGGCAGTTGCGTCGCCACGTTGGTCAGGATGGGAATCATCGCGTTGCGCAGCACATGCTTGAACAAAATCGTGTTCTCGGCCACGCCCTTGGCGCGCGCGGTGCGCACGTAGTCGTGACCGATCTCATCGAGGAAGAAGCTGCGGTACAGACGCGTGTGGGGCGCCAGGCTCACCAGCACGGCGATCAGCACCGGGAGCGGCGCATACACCATCAGGTTGGTCCACACGCTGTTGCTCCAGCCCTGCACCGGGAACCATCCGAGCCTGAAGGCGAAGAAGTATTGCCCGACGATGACGTAAACCAGGAAGCTGATCGACAGCGCGATCGTTGAGATGATCATCACCGCCCGGTCGGTGAGGCTG
>JAZKFD010000047.1:0-53988 GCA_040386635.1 Pseudomonadota bacterium | reverse complement strand
TGGGCGGCATCATCGGCAAGTTCTTCCATGAGTTCGGCATCACCATCGTGGCGGCGGTGCTGATCTCGATGTTCGTGAGCTTCACGCTGGACCCGATGCTGTCGTCGATCTGGCACGACCCCGAGGTTGAACAACACGGCAAGACCGATCCGGGCCGCAAGCGCTCTTTCTACGAGCGCACCATCGGCCGCGTGACCGGCTGGTTCGACCGCGCCACCGACGCGATGGCCGACAGCTATCAATCGGCCCTGCGCTGGTCGCTCGGCCACAAGCTCGTGACCGTGCTGATGGCCCTTGCGATCTTTGTCGCCAGCATTTTCATGGTGCCGCTGCTGGGCACGGAGTTCGTACCCAAGGCCGACTTCTCCGAAACCTCCATCAGCTTCTACACCCCGGTCGGCTCCTCGCTGGAAACCACGGAGGCCAAGGCTCGCCAGGTCGAATCGATCGTGCGCGAGTTTCCGGAAGTCAAGTACACGCTGGCCACCCTGAACACCGGCAATGCGCAGGGAAAGATGTACGCGTCGATTTACGTGCGCCTGGTGGACCGCAAGCAACGCAAACTCAGTGTCGACGCGATGTCGGGCGTGCTGCGCGAACGGCTCAGGCAGGTGCCCGGCATCACGGTGACGCACGTGGGCCTGACCGACGCCGTGGGTGGCAACAAGCAGGTCGAGTTCTCGCTGCAGGGGCCTGACCTGAAAGAACTCGAACGGCTCACGGCGCTGGTCAACGAGCGCATCCGCACGGTTCCCGGTCTCGTCGATCTCGATTCCAGCGCGAAACCCAACAAGCCCGTGCTGGACATCGATGTTAAGCGCGATGCAGCTTCGGACCTGGGCTTGTCCGTGGCCCAGATCGCCGGTCCGCTGCGCACGCTGGTCGCCGGCCAGACCGTGGGCAACTGGCGCGCACCTGATGACCAGACCTACGACGTGAACGTGCGCCTCTCGCCGGACGCGCGCAACTCGCCCGAAGACCTGGAGCGCCTGCCCTTTGCCACCGGCACCAACGCAGATGGATCACCGCGCATCGTGCGGCTCAACCAGCTCGCGACGGTCCGCGAATCGACCGGCCCTAATCAGATCAACCGGCGCGACCTGACGCGTGAAGTGGCGATCAACGCCAATGTGTTCAATCGCTCGGCGGGCGAAGTGTCGAACGACCTGCGCGCCATCCTGGACACGATCAGCTTCCCGCCGGGCTATCGCTACCAGTTCAGCGGCTCCACCAAGAACATGGCCGAATCGTTCGGCTATGCGGTCTCGGCGCTCGCCATGGGCGTGATCTTCATCTACATGATCCTGGCCAGCCAGTTCAGGAGCTTCCTGCAGCCGCTGGCGCTCATGACGTCGCTGCCGCTCACCCTGATTGGCGTGGTGCTGGCGCTGCTCATGTTCCGCTCGTCGCTGTCGATGTTCTCGGTGATCGGCGTGGTGATGCTGATGGGCCTGGTCACCAAGAATGCGATCTTGCTGGTGGACTTCGCGATCCGGATGAGGCAGGAGGGCATGGAGCGCTCCGAAGCGCTGCTGATGGCCGCCAAAGTGCGGCTGCGCCCCATCCTGATGACGACGCTGGCAATGATCTTCGGCATGGTGCCGCTGGCTTTCGCGCTGACCGAAGGCTCGGAGCAGCGCGCGCCGATGGGGCAGGCCGTCATCGGCGGTGTCATCACCTCGTCGCTGCTGACGCTGGTGGTCGTGCCGGTGGTTTATTGCTACATGGATGACCTGGCGACCTGGGCCCGGCGGCGTTTCCGCCGCACTGGCACCGAGGCGTCCAGCCCCGCTTCCGGCGGCGGCGGCGCCCGGCCGCTGCCCGCCTCTAAAATCGACGGTTTGTCCTGAACCGTCCCGGATTGACCATGACCGCCCCTTCTGACCTCGAACTCGCACGATTCAACATGATCGAGCAGCAGATCCGCCCCTGGGACGTGCTCGACCTCGACATCCTGGCCCTGCTGGCCGCGTCCCGCCGGGAAAACTTCGTGCCACTGGCCCACAAGGCGCTGGCTTTCGTTGACATGCAGATCCCCTTGCTGGGTTCCGGCGACGTAGACATGCAGCATGGCCTGTGCATGCTCGAGCCGAAGGTCGAGGCGCGCATCCTTCAGGACCTGAAAATCCGTCCCCAGGACAAGGTGCTGGAAATCGGCGCCGGCTCGGGCTACATGGCATCGCTGCTGGCAGCTCGCGCGCAACGCGTCATCTCACTGGAAATACATCCCGAGCTGGCCCGCATGGCCCGCGAAAATCTCCAGCGCGCCGGAGTTTCCAACGCCGAGGTCCGCGAAGCCGACGGCTCCAGGGGTCTTTCTGGCGAAGCACCCTTCGATGTGATCGTGCTGAGCGGCTCTGTCGCAGAAGTGCCCGCTGCCCTTCTGGCGCAACTGCGCATCGGTGGGCGGCTCGCCGCCATCGTCGGATTCGAGCCCGTCATGCGCGCCACCTTCATCACCCGCGATAGCGATACGTCGTACACCACGGCTCAGCCCTGGGACACGCTCGCGCCGCGCCTGCTCCATTTCCCGGAGCCTTCGCGGTTCCAGTTCTAAGGAGAACCCGCACATGATCGAGCAGGTCAGGCCCGCATCGCTACGCGACTGGATTGCCTCCCAGGGTGGCACTGCGCTGGTGCTCGATGTGCGCGAACCCGCGGAGCTGCAGCTGGCCCGCGTCGCGACCGAAGGTTTCAACGTCAGGACGATTCCAATGATGGACGTGCCGGCCCGGTTGTCCGAGCTCGATCCGAACCAGCCGGTCGCCGTGCTTTGCCATCATGGCGCGCGCAGCCAGCGCGTGGCCCTGTTCCTGGCCGGCAACGGTTTCGCCAGCGTTGCCAACATTGCCGGCGGCATCGATGCCTGGTCGCAGGAACTCGATGCAGCAGTCGCCCGCTACTGAATCCGGACAAACGAGCAAACCAAGGTCAAGGACTCCCCCATGAAATCGTCGCGGCCGAACTGCAGTCTTCTTTCGTTTTCAGCGTGGAAGTTCACGCCTGTTGCGTGCGTGCTCGCAGCCGCATTCGTGCAGACAGCTCAAGCCGAGAACCTGCTGCAACTCTACGAATCGGCGCGCGGCTACGACGCCAGCTGGCAGTCGGCCAAGGCGCAATATGACGCCAACCTCTTTCGCGCCGAGCAGGCGCGGGCCGCCATGCTGCCCTCGGCCAACCTCTCTGCTGGGTTGACGCGCTCCAATTTCGATAGCACGACTCCTGCGGTCGAACGCACCTTCGGCACGCAGGCCGCGACCGTCAGCGCCTCGCAACCCCTGTTCCGTCCGGCCAACCGGGCCACCTGGGAACAGGGCAAGCGGCAGGTGGAACTGGCACAAGCCCTTCTTTCCACCGCGAGCCAGGACCTGATCATCCGCGTGAGCCAGGCGTACTTCGATGTGCTGGCCGCCCAGGACACGCTCGCCTTCGTTCAGGCGCAAAAGGCTGCCGTGGGCGAACAGCTCGCTTCGGCCAAGCGCAATTTCGAGGTCGGCACTTCGACGATCACCGACACCCGCGAGGCGCAGGCCCGCTTCGACCTGGTGGTCGCGCAGGAGATCGCCGCAGAAAACGATCTGCGCGTCAAGAAACTCGCGCTCGACTCGCTCGTCGGCAGGCCCGACGTGAGGCCTGATCCGCTCGTGCTGCCGGTCAACGTACCCGGCCCGGTGCCTCCCGATGTGAACGTGTGGGTGCAGCAGGGCGAAGAGAACAGCCCCGCCATCCAGCAGGCCCGAACGGTCGTTGAAATCGCGCAGCTCGAGACAGAAAAAGCCAAGGCCGGCCACCTGCCAACACTGGATCTGACCGCCAGCTACAACATCACGCGCAACCCCAGCGGCAACGTCACGGTTCCCGCAGGCACGCGTAGCAACAACGGCGCGTTGGGCCTCGCGCTCAATGTTCCGCTCTTTGCAGGCTTTTCGACCCAGAACCGCATCCGGGAGACCCTGTCGCTCGAAGAGAAGGCGCAGGCCGACCTCGAAGCCACCCGCCGCGCGGTCGCCCAGGCCACGCGCGCGGCGTTCTTCGGCCTGGTCTCGGGGCAGGGCCAGGTCAGGGCGCTCGAAGCGGCCGAGGCGTCCAGCCAGAGCGCGCTGGAAGCCAACCGGCTGGGTTACCAGGTGGGCGTGCGCATCAACATCGACGTGCTCAACTCGCAGAGCCAGCTGTTCCAGACCAAGCGCGATCTGGCGCAGGCGCGCTACAACGTGCTGCTGGGCCACCTGCGCCTGCGGCAGGCCAGCGGCACCTTGCTGCCCGAAGATCTGGCACGGCTTAATTCCCTGGTGGCGCCTGCGCGGTAGAGCCGTTCGCTACCTGGAGCCGTTCGTTACCCGGACCGATTTCGTTCGGGCGACGGCAAGGTCAGTGCGGACACAGCGCCATCACCGCAGCTGCGGTCTTGCCGGCAGCACCGCGGTGGCTGGCTGCAAATGACAAAGCTGCGGCCGCCATGTGTCCGCGTTGCGCGGCGTCCAGCGCAAGGGCGATGGCGCTGCTGACTGCCGCCGCGATGCCATCCACACGCTGCGCCGCCCCGGCCGATTCTGCAAGCTGCGCCGCTTCCTCGAAATTGAACGTATGCGGCCCCATCACCACGGGGCAGCCGCAGGCGGCCGCTTCGATCAGGTTCTGCCCCCCTAGCGGCTCGAAGCTGCCGCCGAGCAGCGCGACATCGGCCATGCCGTAGTAAGCCGTCATCTCGCCGAGCGAATCGCCGATCCACACGTTCGCAGGCACCGGCCGCAAGCCCCATTGGCTGCGTCTTGACACCGACAGGCCGGCCTGCTGCACCAGCGCAGTCACCTCATCGAAACGCTGTGGATGGCGCGGCACGATGAGCCACTGCACGTCAGCCTGACGCGGCCCGCCCCCGGACAAGACACCAAGCAGCGCCGCCTCCTCACCCTCGCGTGAACTCGCAAACATCACGACGGGCCGATGTGAATCCGCCCGCCACTGCCGCCCGCGATCAAGCATGTCCCGATCAGGCGTGGCATCGAATTTAAGGTTGCCAAAAACGCCCTTGACCGTGGCACCGGCCTGCGCGAGGCGACGGGCATCCCCATCGGTCTGGGCCCAGACGGCAGCCAGCGACTGATACGCCGGACGCGACAGCCAGGCGAGCCTGCGGGTGCCCGCCAGCGACTTCTCGCTCATGCGCGCGTTAGCCAGCACCAGTGGCAGGCCCTGCGCACGGGCTGCAGCCACGAGGTTGGGCCAGACCTCGGTTTCCATCAGGATGCCGATCACCGGCTGATGGTGGAGCAGAAAGCGCTTCACCGCATCTGGTGTGTCCCATGGCAGCCACGCCTGGTGGTCGCCAGCTTGCAGCAGGCGCTCACCTTCGGCGCGGCCCGTCGCGGTTCCGTGTGTCAGCAAGATGCGCGCATCGGGCCAGAGTCTGCGCAATTCACCGATCAGGATTGCCGCCGCGCGCGTCTCTCCGAGCGACACCGCATGAATCCAGATCGCGCCCGGCTGCGCAGGGCCGGCATACCGCCCGAAGCGTTCTTCGATCGCCTGCAGGTAGCCCGGCTCGGCCAGTCCCCGGCGCCGCAGCTTGCGCCTGAGGAACGGCTGCGCCGCCGTGGTGACGAGCGAGTACAGCGCGCGCATCATGGCCGCACCTGCAACCATGCGCGCCAAACCTCTTGAAGGGATGGGCTTGGCGATGCGAAGACGCTTTGCTGCCTTGCCGATGGTGGTGGGCCGGTACGCCAGGCGGTGTCGAAGTTGTAGATCTGGACATGGGGCAGGTCGAGCGCCACGGCGATGTGACTCAGCCCGCTATCGACCCCGATCACGCCTTCGCATGCAGCAAGCCGCGCGGTGAGCGATTGCAGGTCTTCACGCGGCCAGACCTCCGCCCGCGGCCCCAGTGCAGCGGCAATTTGACCGGCGCGTTCACGCTCTTCGTCGTTGCCCTGCGGCAGGCCGATGGTGAAGCCTTGCGCGATCAGTTGCTCACCGAGCGACACCCACAGGGCCTGCGGCCAGAGCTTGTCGGCGCGCGAGGTGCCGTGGACAAACGCGATGCATCGTTCTGTGCGATTGGCCGGCGATGGCGAACGCAGGCCAAAGCGCGCAGCAGCACCGATGTCATAGCCCAGAGCCCTCGCGCACAGCTCGCGCGAACGCGCAACGGCATGGGTGTGCGACTCGATGCGAATGGCCGCGTCGGCAACCCAGCGTGTCGGTGCCTCATAGCCTGAGCCCTCGGTCTGGTTGGCCAGCGCGTATCGTTTGCCGCCCGGTGCCAGCGCTGCCAGGCGCGACACCAGCGCTGATTTGGTCAGGCCCTGCAAGTCGATGATGGCGTCGTAAGCTTCACGGCGCAGGTCATCCTTGAATGCGCCCCACCCGATGCGCGTTGCCCTGCTGAAGGGCGACTTGCGCCAGCTCCGTAGCTCGCATGGAATGACGCGGCGCACCCCGGTGCAAAGCGCTGCCAGCGGCGCGAATCCGCGTTCGAGGACCCAGTCAATCTGCGCCTCGGGCAGCGCCCGGCGAATGTCCTGGACAGCAGGCATGGCATGGACCACGTCGCCGAGCGAGGACAGTTTGACGATGAGGATCTTCACAGGGCGCGATTGTGCCTGCTGGTAGCTCGCAAGCCAGAGACCGCGGAAGCGAATCCTGATCGCTAGTGCGCCGCCGCCTCGATCTGCGCACCGGGCTTGACGCTTCGCAACAGCGCCAGCATCTCGCCCTCGATCCGGTGCATCGCTTCAGGCGTATGGCCCTCAAATCGCAGTACCAGTACCGGCGTGGTGTTGGATGCACGAATCAGACCAAAGCCATCAGGCCAATCGACCCGCACGCCATCGATGGTGGAAATCTGCGCCGGCGCATCGAACTTCGCATTGGCGATCAATTGGCTCACCAGCGCGTGCGGTTCGCCTTCTTCACATTTCACGTTCAGCTCCGGCGTGGAAAAGCTGGTCGGCAACCCGTCGAGCACGGCGCTGGGGTCATCGCTCTTCGACAGGATTTCAAGCAAGCGTGCACCGGCGTAGGTGCCGTCGTCAAAACCGAACCAGCGCTCCTTGAAAAAGATGTGGCCGCTCATCTCGCCGCCCAGCGGCGAATTCACTTCCTTCATCTTCGCCTTGATGAGCGAATGTCCAGTCTTGAACATCAGCGGCTCGCCACCGGCAGCGCGAATCGCGGGCGCCAGCCGCTGGGTGCACTTCACGTCGAACAGGATCGTTCCGCCCGGCACGCGCGACAGCACATCGCGCGCAAACAGCATCATCTGGCGATCCGGATAGATGTTGTTGCCACCGCGCGTGACGATGCCCAGCCGGTCGCCATCGCCATCGAAGGCCAGACCGAGTTCGGCGCCCTGCGCCTGGATGGCCGCGATCAGGTCCCTGAGGTTTTCGGGCTTGCTCGGGTCGGGATGGTGGTTGGGAAAAGTGCCATCGACTTCGCTGAACAGCTCGATGACTTCGCATCCGAGCGCGCGAAGGATGCCGGGCGCGGATGCGCCCGCAATACCGTTGCCCGAATCCACCACGATCTTCATGCGGCGCGCGAGCTTGACGTCCTGCAGGATGCGATCGCGGTACGGCGCGAGGATATTGATGTTGCGGATCGTGCCGGGCTTGTCCGGTGCATCAGCGGGTGCACCATCGGATGCACCACGCTCCATCGAAGCGCGCAGGGCCTGGATTTCCTGCCCATGAATCGCCCGTCCAGCCAGCACCATCTTGAAGCCGTTGTAGTCCTTCGGATTGTGGCTGCCGGTGACCTGGATGCCGCTGGTGCACAAGGTGGATGCAGCGAAGTAGAGCATCGGCGTGGTGGCCGGGCCGATGTCGATCACATCGACCCCCGATTCGACCAGCCCCTTGACCAGCGCCGCGCTGAGCGAGGGACCGCTGAGACGCCCGTCGCGGCCGACGGCCACCGTCCGTTCGCCTTCAGCCCGGGCTGCCGCGCCGAAGGCCCGGCCCAGCGCGGTTGCCACCTCTTCATTCAATGTCGCGGGAACGATGCCGCGGATGTCATACGCCTTGAAGATTGCGGGTGTGAGTTTCATCGGGAAATTGTAGGCCATGGACATGTCCGAAAACGGCTAGTCACAGCTCTTCAACTGCTTATCATTGCTGCATGCCATCGCCTGCCGCCACCCTTTTGCCCGATGCGTGCTATCTCGCATTGAAGGCCCGCGATGCGCGCTTCGATGGCCGCTTTTTCACGGGCGTCACCTCCACCGGCATCTATTGCCGGCCGGTGTGCCGGGTGCGCACGCCCAAGCGCGAGAACTGCCGCTTTTTCGGCCATGCCGCGCAGGCCGAGAGCGCGGGTTTCCGGCCCTGCCTGCGCTGCCGGCCGGAGCTCGCACCGCACTCGGTGACATGGTCCATCCAGGAGGCAAGCTACATCCTGGCTCATCAGGCAGCGCGCCTGCTCGATGATCCCCTGGGCTGGGCACGCGAATCGTCAAGCGTCGAATCACTGGCCAGCCGTCTGGGCGTGAGCGACCGCCATGTTCGCCGCATCTTCGAAGCGCAGTTCGGCGTGTCGCCCGTTCAGTACCTGCAGACCCGCAGGCTGCTCACGGCCAAGCAACTGCTAGCCGACACCCAGCTTCCGGTGACGCAGGTTGCGCTCATCAGCGGGTTCGCGAGCGTCCGGCGATTCAACGCGGCCTTTCTCGAGCACTACGGGTTGAACCCGACGGCGCTGCGTCGCGCGGGTGCCGCCAGACCGGGCGAAGAAGGCATCGTGGTGCGGCTGGGCTATCGGCCCCCGTACGACGCCCTGGCCATCCTCGACTTCCTGCACAAGCGCGCCATGGCCGGCATCGAACATGTGGACGCGCAACAACTCAGCATGGCGCGCACCTGGTCGCCCGATGCATCGGTGCCTTTGTCCATCGGTTCATCCGTCGATTCACCCCGCAAGCACGCGAGCGGCTGGCTGCATGCGCAGTTCGACCCCGATCACCATCAGGTCGCGCTGCGGGTTTCCGACTCGCTTCGCGAGGTCCTGCCGCTGGTGATCCACCGTGTGCGGGCCATGCTCGACCTCGACGCCGATCCACAGGCGATCAATGCGCAACTGCATGCGAGTTTTCCGGCCGGCGATGGCTTGCGGGTGCCCGGTACGGTCAGTGGCTACGAACTCGCCGTTCGCGCCGTGCTCGGCCAGCAGATCACGGTCGCTGCGGCCCGCACACTCGCCCAGCGCCTGGTGGAAAAGTTCGGAACGCCAATCGAAACACCGTTTGCCGCACTCACCCGCCTGTTTCCGGAACCCACAGTGCTGGCTCAGGCCAGCGGCGACGCCCTTGGGCAACTGGGAATCGTGAAGCAGCGGCAGGCAGCCATCGTCGCCATTTCCCAGGCGGTGGCCGACGGGCGCATACAGCTGCATGGGGGCGCCGACGTGCAGGCCACCGTCGCGGCTCTCAAGGAGCTGCCAGGCATCGGCGACTGGACGGCGCAATACATCGCGATGCGCGCGCTCAGGTGGCCAGACGCATTCCCTGCAGGCGACATCGCGCTTCAGAAGTCCCTCGGCGTCCTGGATGCGCCCAACCGCGCCCGGGCGGCCGAGGCTGCATCGCTGGGCTGGAAGCCCTGGCGCAGCTACGCAGTCATCCGGGCGTGGGCCACGCTTTCAACGCCCTTCTCATCGCCGCCCTCACCGGAGTCAACGACATGAAATTCGACACCCCCATCGTGCAGGCCCGCTATCAGAGCCCGCTGGGCCCGATGGTCATTGCTGCGACTGCCCAGGGCATTGCAGGCATCTGGTTCGAGGGACAGCGGCACATGCCAGATTGCAGCGGCTGGACGGTTCAGCAAGACCATCCGCTCATGTCGCTGGCAGCCAGGCAGCTGGACCAGTACTTTCGCGGCGAGCGGACGCAATTCGAATTGCCGCTGGACCTGCAGCGTGGCACGGACTTCCAGCAATCGGTGTGGCAGGCGCTTCTTCGCATCCCCAGCGGCGCAACGACCAGCTATGGGTCCCTCAGCCAGTCGATCGGCAAGCCGGCTGCGGTGCGCGCCGTGGGCGCGGCGGTGGGGCGCAATCCTGTCAGCATCGTCGTGCCCTGCCACCGCGTGCTGGGAGCCGATGGCTCGCTCACCGGCTATGCTGGCGGGCTCGATCGAAAGACCGCCCTGCTGCAACTCGAAGGCGCAGCGCTGACGCCGCAACTCGAAGGCCTGACTTGAATCACTGGATCGTTGAATTCCTGCTGCTTGGCGCGATCTGGGGCGCTTCGTTTTTGTTCACGCGCATCGGCGTCGTCGAATTCGGCGCGATTCCCACCGCGTTCGTCCGTGTGGCAATTGCAACGGCGTTCCTGATGCCGCTCGTCGTGCTGCGCGGGCACGCTTTTCAGCTGCGAAAGGACTTGAAGCTCATTTGCCTGATCGGCGTCTTCAACTCAGCCGTGCCCTTTGTGTGTTTTGCGTTTGCGCTGCTGTCCATTACCACCGGCTTGTCGGCCATCCTCAATGCAACGGTGCCGCTCTTCGGCGCACTCGTGGCATGGGTTTGGTTGAAGGACAGGCCCACACCTTCACGGCTTGCAGGTCTGGCAATCGGCTTTTTCGGCATCGCGCTGTTGTCCTGGGACAAGGCGACCTTCAAGCCCGATGCATCAGGCGTTGCGCCGGGGTTCGCCGTGCTCGCGTGCCTGCTGGCGACCGTGTGTTACGGCGTATCGGCCAATGCGGCCAAGAAATACCTTTCGGGACTTCCTGCACTGGTCACGGCCGCCGGCAGCCAGCTGGGCGCGACCATTGCACTTGCGATACCCGCTGCGATTTTCTGGCCGGACCGGATGCCAAGCCTGAAGGCATGGCTGGCATTGACGATGGTCGGCGTGGTCTGCACGGGTATTGCATACGTCCTGTACTTCCGGCTGATCGAACGCGCGGGTGCCCCCCGGGCGCTGGCCGTGACCTTCATCCTGCCTGTGTTCGCGGTGATTTATGGTGCGGTGTTCCTGCAGGAGCAGGTCACCAGCTGGATGCTGCTGTGTGGCGCAGTGATTGTGTTTGGCACGGCCCTGTCAACCGGCTTGCTGGCGTTCGGGAAGCGCGCGCCTGCAAGGCCCGCATAACCCGCATAACCAACGATCAGAACCGGGGCAGATCGCGCAGGCAACGGCCGCAGGTCTCGTCATCCAGCGCGAGGGTTTCGTCCCCTTCCGGCAGTACATCCACCAGCACCACAGGGCCGGCAGCCAGCTGTCCGTCGCGGCCGGGAAACAGGCTGATGACTGTGTCACCTTCCATCAGCTTGTCGACCACGTCGGTTATGCGAGTGGGCGTGGGACTGAAATCCCAGCAGGTTTCGCTTGCGTCGATCAGTCCCATCATGGCCCCGACGACCTCAGCGCCTGCGTATCGCACCGCAGTGATTCCATATTTGGCGTTTTCAAGCATGGGGCCATTGTGTGGAGGGGGCGTCGGCGCAGGATAAGTCAACAGCGCCACTGGCCGTCGGCGGGGACCTACTGCGCGCTAAACTGGCACCGGCATGAACTCGATCCCGCAACCTGTCGTTACATCGCCGCCCTGGGTGACGCAAGTGGCCCAATTGGCGCCGCTGTCGCTGGGCAAGGCCCACGCGCGCCGGCTGCGCGACATCTACCGGTCGGCGGGATGGCCTTCGCAGGACCCGCTTGAAGTCGAACTGCTGGCGGCTGGCCTTCTGGACCGGACCCTGGCACCCTCAGGACACGAATCGCTCCGGGTCACTGACGCAGGCCTGCGCCTTCTGGCTGCGACGCACGCAATCAATCGCGCTTCGCTTTCCGCGCATGAGGCGCTTGTCGCACGGGTGTCCCGGGAAATGACACGCAATGGGCGCATCGCGTGGCAAGGCCTCAGCCTGCGCGCCCAGGTGCCCCACGACGATCCGGACACGCCGCTGCGCTGGTGCATTGCGCGTCCCGATGTCTTTTCGATTCGCAACACGTCGGTTGCCAACTATGTCGAGCCGATCGTGCACGAGGTCAAGGTACGCCGTGCGGACTTGCTCGGGGACCTGAAGCAGCCGTCAAAGCGCGCCTCGTATCTGGACCTGGGGGAATGCTGGTACGTGCTGGGTAACGATGCAAAAGGCCGCTGCATCGGGAAGCCCGACGAAGTGCCGGCCGAATGCGGCGTGATGGTGACCGAAGGTGAACGGCTGGTGGTCGCCAGGCCTGCCCAGCGACGCACCCGCAGTTCACTTCCTTTCAGTGTGTGGATGGCACTGGCCAAGGCCACGCCGGTACCGGGCGCGGATGGCGATGCGCAGGCCCTGCTGGGCGAAGACTGCAACATGCCACACGGCCTCGATCACCCGGCGGGATGATCGCTCTTGCCGGGGGGCGGCGAAGGCACCCGGCCCTTTTCGGGATCTTCAGGTTCGACCTTGGGCTCGGGGTCAACAGGCTTGGGAGGATGCGTAGGCTGTGGATGCGCAGGCTGCGGATGCGGCGCTGGCGATCCTGCTGGTATGTTCACGAGCTCATTCCCGTTCAACCTGGCGCAGTGGCCGCTCTTCCCGTGCAACGTCATCTGCGCGAGCAGACTCGCCACCATCATCAGAGGGAATGTCCTCCTCGTAGGCCTGCTCCGGCTCTTCCTTGTGCGCCGGCGGTGATTTGGGCATTCCGACCGGTGAACCTGACTTTTCCATCATGTGATCCTCAAACAGTGGGCGCTGTCACACCCGGATCTTCGGGCTCCGCCGGCGGCAAGGCAATACCGAATTCGGGTTCGACCGGCAGCTGCGTCGGATTGGGCTGCTGATCGGGTTCGACGCCGGGCGGCCCGACGTCGGGTTCTGAAGGGTGTGTGGCCATGGATAGAACAGGAGAATAACCATCGTCCAGTGAGCACAGCTGCGGGGGCGCAGCGTGCAGGGTGGGGTCCAGGGCGTAGGGAATCATGATTCATCGTGTCCCGTGGTGATGCGCTCAGCCTCGCGCCGCAGCACGGTGCTCGGCTCATGCGTGAAGGGCAGGCTGGGCAGGCCAATGAGGCTTTGTAACTGGGCATGGGCCCGATCCATGTCCGCGCCGATCATCGCAAGCGCGACTTCGTGACTCGGATCGACACGCATTTGCTCCAGGTAGGCGGCGCGAAGGCGCTGGTAGTCGGCTTCGGCACGCGCAACCTGCGCCTGGACGGCCTGTACCTTGGAATGTTCGCCGGGGTTGTAGCGCATGAGAGACATGCTAGGAGACCCCTTCGAAGCCGGACTGTAGGACAAGCCAGACAGCAGTCGAAAGCCACCACCGCTGGGTCCGCAACAGAGGGAGAATCCGCGGCACCTACCCGAATCGTATGGCAGCTTCTACCTCTCATCCAGCGAACCGTTTCGAAGCACTCGATGGCTGGCGAGGCATTTGCGCCTGTCTTGTCGTGTTCTTTCATTTCCACGGCTACAGCCCGCTCAATACATCGGGGCTGATTCGCAACAGCTACCTCTTCGTCGATTTTTTCTTTGTGCTTTCGGGCTTCGTGATTGCCTGCAACTATTCCACCCGGCTGGGCAGCCGCGAGGATCTGAAGCGCTTCGTGCTCCTGCGGATCGGGCGGGTCTATCCACTGCACCTTTTCATGCTCGCCTTGCTGGTGGCCTACGAGACATTCCGTCTACTCAAAGGCGCGGCCGACGGATCGGACGTCTCCGTGTTTGCGGGCGAAACGCATCCGTTTGCAATCGTCACCAACCTGTTCCTGGTGCAAAGCCTGCACGTTCATGACACGCTGACCTGGAACGGCCCGGCCTGGTCGATCAGCACCGAGCTCTGGACGTACGTCATTTTTGCCGTGGTCAGTGTGTGGCTCGGAATGCGCAACTGGATGCTGCTGCTCGCAGCGCTGCTGTGCCCGGTAGCGCTATTGCTGCTCTCGAAGACCGGCATGGACACCACTTACGACTACGGGCTGATCCGTTGCGTGTTCGGATTTGCACTCGGCGTTGCCTGTTTTCGCATTCACAGCAGCTTTTCCGGGGCCGTTGGGGGCCCCAAACCGGTCCTCATGAGCTTGCTGGAAGTGATCATGGTCACAACCGTTGTCGTCTTCGTCTCGCGCGTTGGCACCGGCGTGGGGTCCTTCATGGCGCCCTTTATCTTTGCGATGGCCGTTCTGATTTTCGCGATCGAAGGCGGCGTCGTGAGCCAGTTTCTTCGCCTGCCCCTCTTGCGATGGCTGGGGATGATCTCGTATTCGATCTACCTGACGCACTTTTTCTTCGTGATGGTTTTTCCGCGAATTGCCAAGCGTGTCGCTGGGCAGGACCTGTGGACGGCGATGCCCCTTGGCAATGGACAGTACGTTCTTGCATTCGGCCGGAACGATCTGGAAGGCACGCTTTTCTATGCAGCGGTGCTTGGAATGACGCTCGCTTTCAGCGCTTTGACCTATCGATTCGTGGAGGTGCCGGGACGTGAATGGACCCGGCGGCGACTGAGCCCATACAGGGACACGCGCAGTGTTTCACTTCAGCGCACCTGAACATTCGCCCAAGTCCTACACATTCCGTTTCATCCCCTTCCTACGATGACTGAAGCCCTGCGGTACGGACGCCTTTACAGACGTCCGGAACCGCTCACATCCAGCCAATGTCAGTTCAGATCCAGGAGTACCAGATGCAAAGTCAAATGATCGCGGTCGTGCTTTGCGTTTTAGCCACCACTGCGGGTGCGCAAAACATCTCCAGGCCCGAGGCACCGCCCCAGCTTCAACGAGCCGAATTAGTCAAGTCTCCCTCGGTGTCCGCTGCTTCTGGCTCCGCCTCGTTGGCGGTACGGCCGGTTGCTGCGCCGAATGCCCGTCCAGGCATCATCACCGCTGCAGGGGCAACGACACCTGACGGCCCTGTCAGGATTCGTGACAACACCCCGGTTTCGCGCGCACCCATCGGTGCGCCGGTGGACGGAGAGCCTGCGCAGCAGCGCGGTAGCACCGCCATGGTGTTGGCCGCGCTCGCTTTGATGAGCGGCATCGCGCTGCGTCGGTTTGGCTCCACCGGCCGATGACATCGGGCTCGCTCGCCACGCTCGCTGAGCGAGCGTTGAAGTGGAGTGCCGCCACAACGGTAGCCCGCTTCGTCCTGCAGCTCGGCTCACAGATCGCGCTGGCCCGCATGCTCGGGCCGGACAATTTCGGTGTCTATGGCATCGCCCTGACGGTCCTGACATTCGCTTCGTTTCTCTCAGGCGCCAGCTTCAGCTGGAACCTGATGCTGCTGCCCCGGGTGACGGATAACGATGTCCGCTTTTCTTTCACCTGGCAGGTCATTGCGGGCCTGCTGACTGCCGGCGCCATGTTCGCGGCAGCGCCCGCGATCGCAGGCTTCTTCGACGAGCCGCGCGTGCGCGGCATGGTCCAGCTGATGTCGCTTGCATGTCTGCTCGGCGCAGCCAGTGCACCCGCGACCTGCCTGCTGCAGCGAGACCTGAATTTCCGCACGCTGGGGCTGATCCAGCTGGCCAGCTATGCGATCGGCTATCTGGGTGTCGGCATCCCGATGGCTATGGCGGGCCATGGCGCATGGTCGCTTGGCGTGGCCTGCGTGGTGCAGGCATCTGTGGTGCTGATTGCCGCGTACATCGCGCGTCCCCATCCGCTCAGGCCGCTCCTGCGCCATGAAGGCGGAGCCGAAGCACTCCACACCGGTCGCACGGTGTTCTTCACCAACATCGTGAACTGGCTGCTTTCAAATCTCGACCGCGTGGTCATCGGACGCGCGCTGAGCGCGCAGTTCGTCGGTCTTTATTCAATGGCCTACAACCTGGCCTCCATTCCCAACCAGTTGCTGCTCGGTGCCTTGCAGCCGGCATTCCTGGCCACCGGAGCGAAGCTGCAGGACGACCCCAAACGCCTCGGCCAGGGCTGGCTGCTTGGGCTGGCCTGCATCCTGGTGCTGGCAACGCCGGTGGCGTTTGTCGCGGCGCTGCTGTCGGCCGACCTGGTGGCACTGCTGTACGGCCCCGCCTGGGCGGATTCGGCCTGGGTTCTGAGCGTACTCTTTCTGTGCCTGCCCGCCTGGGCGTGCTGGGGTCTGTCCACGCCGGTGCTCTGGAACACCGGGCGGCGTCACCAGGAATACCTGCTGCAGCTGCCGCTGCTGGCGCTGGCTGCGCCAGCCTGGTGGTTCTTTGCCCCATCGGGCATACAGGGGGTTGCCATCATTTCGGCACTGGTGATCTATGCGCGGGCTGTTGTCATCATCGGCGCCGCACTGGCCGCGCTCCAGCTGCGCTGGAGCCAGGTCATGCCGTCGATCGCGCGGGGTGTTGCACTGGCAGCCGCCTGTTCCCTGGCCGTAATTGCGGGGCAGCTCGCGGTGGCGTCGGTCCAGCTCCCCGGGCTCGGTCTGGTGGTTGGCGCAAGCTGCGCGGTACTCACCATGATGATCGTGCTCCTGGTTCGACCCGGCCTGCTCGGTGAGCAGGCGCTCGTCGCCATCTCGCGAATTTCGCCGCGCATGGGCGCGCGCCTGACGATAGACCTGCCCATCAAACCCCAGGGCGCTGAATCATGACCACCCGCCCAGCAAGTGCGCGGCTCAACGCGCGTTCATCCGCCACGCCAGGCGCTTCCGTCGATGGATCGTTCGCGAAATCCGCCGCCAGTTCTGCGGCCGATTCAACCGGCTACCTGAACTGGATCATTGCCGCCATGATCGTCCTCGGGGCGGTGGACGTGCTGCTGTCGGGTCGCGACCTCTCATCCCTTTTTCGTGAACTGGCCAGCGGCGCGGGCTCCGGCAGCCGGCACCCCATCACACCCTGGCTCCAGCGCCTGGTATCGGTGCTGCTCATGGTGGCAGTGGCCGAACGCATCGCGAATCACTTCAAGCGGCACAGGCGCGTGCCCTCGCCCATGCTGCTGGCGGCCTACCTCGTCTACTGGTTTTGTACCGTCGCCGCCACCGCGCTGTTGAGCGCGCACCCGCAGATCTCACACGAGTATCTGTACACCATTGCAATCGGCAGTGCGGTCCTGCTGGCCACGGTTGCCGAGCGTGATCGCATTCTCGAAACCGCCCGCGATGCGCTGGTCGCGGTGCTGGCCGTCAGCGTGCTGCTGGTTCCGCTCAATCCATCGCTGGTGATGGACTCCTCCTATACGCAGGGACTGATCCCCGGTTTGCCGCGCTTGGGCGGCCTGGCTCCCCACCCGGTGGCGCTGGGCATGTTCGCGCAGATCTGCCTGCTCCTGCTGCTGCACCGTCCTTACAGGAGCTGCCTGCTCACCGCGACGTGCTGGGTGCTGGGACTGGGGGTTCTGTTCATGGCGCAGTCCAAGACGGCATGGATCGCCTTCGTGCTGTGCACGCTCTGTGTGCTGATGGTGCGCAATGGCGCGGGCTTCTGGAGACGCATGGGCGATCCGCGCGAAGGCGCATTCGGTATCGCCGTGTGTGCGGGTATTTTCATTCTGGTCGCGTTGATAGGCGCCCTGTTCATTACGGGCCAGGTGAGTTCACTGGCCGACAGCTTCCTGGACACCAGCCAGGGGGCGCAAATCATGTCGATGACCGGGCGGGATCGCATCTGGGAAGTGGCGATGGAAGAGTGGCGCTCCAACCCTGTGTTTGGCTACGGGCCGCTGTTGTGGGACGACGCGTTCCGCGCCAGCATCAACATGCCCAACGCCACCAATGCGCACAACCAGTTCATGGACACGCTTGCCCGATCGGGAAGCGTCGGCGCCTTTGGCCTGGTGTTCTACGCCGCCGTGCTGCTGGTGCTGTCCATCCGCTATGCGCCAGACACGGGGGGCCTCAGCCTGGCGCTGTTCATCGCGCTGGCCCTGCGGTCCATGACCGAAGTGCCGCTGCTGCTGCTGGGATATGGATACGAGCTCTTTTCGCACCTGCTCCTGCTGGTGACCGTCGCCGCAGCGGCCGGGGCTCGCAAGCCCCGGTCCGTGCCCCAGCCTTCACCCCTCTACCGGGCCGCCATATGAAGTTTTCGGTCGTCATCCCCCTATACAACAAGGCCCGCTTCGTTGAAGGCGCGGTGCGTTCGGCGCTGGCCCAGACCCTGCCCGTGCACGAAATCATCGTGGTGGACGACGGCTCGTCGGATGGGGGTGCGGACATCGTTCGCGCCATCGGCGACGAGCGGATCAAGGTCATCCCGCAAAAAAATGCCGGCGTCTCGGCCGCCCGCAATCGGGGCATCGCGCTCGCCCAGGGCGACTGGATCGCTTTTCTGGACGCCGACGACTGGCACCATCCCGAACTGCTTGCCTACCTGGCACGTGCCCATGCCCTGCACCCGCAAGCTGAAGTGCTCGCCGCGGGTTTCCGGTGCATGGACGAACCCGACGGCATCGAGATCGAGCCCTGGGAACTGCCCCGGGTCTTTTGCGAAGTCGAACTGGTCACGGACCTGCGCACACGCTGGATGAAAAGTCCGCCCTTTTTCACCGGAACGGTGGCGGCCAAGACCACGCTGCTGCACCGCCTGCAACCGTGCTTTCCTGAAGGCGAGTCGTATGGCGAAGACCTCGACCTGTGGTTCCGCCTGTCGGATCAGTCGCCGATTGCCCTGTCGCATGCAACGCTGGGTGCGTACCGGGTTGCCGTGGCGGGTGGGCTGGCCGGCGCCCACGCGGGATCGCTCGCGCCCTACCTGGACCGGATGCGCCGCTCGGCGCTGGAAGGCAGCATTCCCCCTCAGAACTGCGACTCGGCTCTCTGGTTCGTGGCGCAGCAGGAGATCACCCTCGCACGCGAACACCTCGCAGCCGGCAAGCGTCGCGAGGCGCTCAACTGGCTGTATCGCGCGCGCTACGCCGCCCTGGGCCAACGCTGGCAACTCACGGCGCTGATGGCGCTGCTTCTGCCGGGGCAAGTTGCCGGCAAATGGCAACGCTGGCGCGTGCGCAGCACCGAAGTCTTTTCACAGCAAGGAACCCACCCATGAGCACCGCCGAACATGCCCGGCCCTGCCGTGTCTCGATCATCATCAAGGCCTACAACGAGCAGGCCAACATTTGCGCTGCCATCGAAAGCAGCCTGCGCGCCGTGGCCGATGTGGGAGGTGAAGTGGTGCTGGCCGACGGGCACTCCACCGACCGCACGGTCGAGCTGGCGTCCCGGTATCCCATCCGCATTGCGCGGCTGGCCAACGCCAGCGAGCGGTGCTGCGGCATCGGTCCGCAGCTGGGCTACCAGCATTCGCTGGGTGAATACGTCTATCTGCTGGACGGCGACATGCAGATGGTGCCGGGCTTCCTGGAAGAGGCGCTCGGCTTTCTGGCCCAGCATCCTGAAGTTGCCGGCGTGGGCGGAAGGTTGGTGGAGCAGAACCTCACCAGCCTGGAGTACCGTGAGCGCGCGTCACGCGCCGCACCTCACATGTCGCCCGGTGATGTCGATCGCCTCGACGGTGGGGGCCTTTACCGGCGCCGCGCCATCGAAGAAGCAGGGTTCCTGTCCGACCGCAATCTGCACGCCTACGAAGAATTCGATCTGGCAGTGCGACTGCGCGCCTGTGGCTGGAAGCTCGGACGTATTCCGGTCGATGCGGTCACCCACTACGGCCATGACGCGCCGCCTTATGCCCTGCTGCGGCGGCGCTGGCGCACCCGCTACGTGGACGGCCTGGGCGAACTCGTGCGGGGCGCCGTTGGCCGTCCGCATATGAAACTGGTCCTGCGCGGCATGCGCGAGTTGCGCATCTACACCGCCGTGATCGCCTGGTGGCTGGTGATGCTTACGATTGTCTTCCTGCCGCTGGCGCCTCTCACGCGGCTGTCTACCCTGGCCGCAGTTGCAGCCGCGCCGCTGGTTCTCATGGCCTGGCGCAAGAAGTCGTGGTCGCGAGCCGCCTACTCGGTGACCTCCTGGTGCTTCTACACAGCAGGCATGGTGCGCGGCTTCCTTACACCACGCAAGCCGGCGGCCCAGGCCATTGCATGCAGCATCGTTCGCGAGCCGCAGGCTCAGGCATCTGCCGATCTCCGGCCCACACGCTCCCCTTCCGCCGCGCAGCAGCACCGTTGAACCCATGCAAACCAAACCCCTGACCCAGACGCAGAACCAGACCCAGAACCAGACTGCTGGAGCCGATCGCAGTTCGCGGTACATCTACCTGGCCAGCCCCTGGACACCGGTGTGCGGCGGCATCTACAAGGTCGTCGATTACCTGGTGCAGTCGCAGGCGTCCGAGCAGCCAGCTAACGCCGCGCACCTGCGTCCGCTCGACACGCGCAGCGGCGGACCTGCCGTTTTCTCGGCCTGGTTCCTTTTCGTCGCCTTGCTGCGAATCATCATGGGCCGCATCAGCGGACGCCTGGCCGGCGTGCATGTCAACGTCGCCGAGCGCCTGAGCCTGATTCGCAAGGGCACCATCGTCGTGCTGTGCAAGGCCATCGGCGTGCCGGTGGTCGTGCACCTGCACGCGCAGATGAAAAGCTTCTACCACCGCGTTCCGGGGCCGTTCCGGTGGTTCGCACGGTGGGTGTTCAATGCGGCGGACGGCGTGGTGGTTCTGGGGCCTTCGGCGCACAAGTTCGTGCTGGAAGACCTGGGCGTTCCGCCCGAGCGCGTGGAGCTGGTGTACAACGGCGTGCCCGAGCCGATGGCCGCGCGCCGCGAGTTCGATCCACACGGCGTGCGCAACGTCCTGTTTCTCGGACGCCTGGACAAACTCAAAGGCGTGTCCGACCTCATTGCAGCTGTTGCGCAACCCGGCTTCGACCGCGAGCGGTTGTGCGTGAAGGTTGCCGGCGGCGGCGACATCGCAGCCTATGAGGCCGAGGCACGGGCGCTGGGCGTTGACGACATCGTGAAGTTCCAGGGCATGTGCGACCAGGCGCAGGTCGCCAGCCTGCTCGCGCAGGCCGATGTGCTGGTGCTGCCGTCTTATGACGAAGTCCTTCCGCTGGTCATCCTCGAAGCGCTCGCCAACGGCGTCGCCGTGATCTGCACGCCGGTCGGCGAAGTGTCGGCGGTGCTGACGGACAACCTCAACACGCGTTTCATCAAGCCCGGCGACGTTCCGGGAATCGCCCGCGAACTCCAGGCCGTGCTGGCCGACCGGGAGCTGATGGCAGCGCTTGGCAACAATGGCCGCGCCCTGTACGACCAGCACTTCTCGCTGGCACGCTATTTCGCGGGCATCGCCAAAATGCACCAGAGGTGCTTTGGCGTTTCGGCCACTGCCGGCAAGGCTTGAAGCAGCAGGGCCCTACTTGTAGAAAGCCTCGACGGCGCCCTTGAGCTTGATCATCACAGGAAAGCCCTTGCGGTCCACTGTCTTGCCGGCAGGAACCTTGATCCAGCCTTCGCTCACGCAGTACTCCTGCACATCATGGCGCTCCTTGCCGTTGAACCGGATGCCCACGTCATGCTCGAAGCACTCGGCGATGTGGTGGGGACTGCGCGCATCAGCCGACAGGTGATCGGGCAGCGGCGGGCGCGACGGGCCGGGGGTGGGTGTGGGGGCGGGGGTTGCTTCTTCCATGCGCGGTATTGTCGCCTCAGCCTGCATCCCGATAGCCGTTGGGGTTGCCGCTTTGCCAGCGCCATGCGTCCGCGCACATCTGATCGAGCGTGCGCCGTGCCTGCCAGCCCAGCTTGGTTCGGGCCAGGGCCGGGTCAGCGAAGCACTGAGCCACATCGCCGGGCCGCCGCGCGACGATCCGGTGCGGCACCTCGCAGCCACTGGCCTGTTCGAATGCGCGGATCACTTCCAGGACGCTATAGCCCCGGCCGGTGCCCAGGTTCACCTGAATGTTCCGGCCTTCGCCCAGGAGCGACTTCACGGCGGCCACGTGGCCTTCCGCGAGGTCACACACATGGATGTAGTCGCGCACGCCGGTACCGTCGGGCGTCGGGTAGTCGCCGCCGTAGACCTGGAGCAAGGGCAGCTGGCCCAGTGCCACGCGCGAGATATAGGGCATGAGATTGTTTGGAATCCCCGAAGGGTCTTCGCCGATCTGCCCCGACGCGTGCGCACCCACCGGATTGAAGTAGCGCAGCACTGCGACCCGCCAGTCGGGCCTTGCCACGGATTGCGCGGCCAGCATGTCCTCGATCACGAGCTTGGTGTGGCCGTAGGGATTGGTGTGGCTGCGCGGAAAGTCCTCCGAGATCGGCACGCTGGCCGGATCGCCATAGACCGTGGCGCTGCTGGAAAACACCAGCACCCTGCACTCGGCCGCTTCCATGGCCTGCATCAGGCTGATCGCCCCGCCGATGTTGTTGCGGTAGTACTTGAGCGGCAGGGCGACACTCTCGCCGACCGCCTTGTCGCCCGCGAAGTGAATGACGCCTTCGATCCGGTGCTTTCGCAGGACCTCCGTGGTGAACTCTGTGTCGAGCACGTCGCCGGTTTCGCACAGGACGTCGCGCCCGGTCAGGTCTTGCAACCGCGCAAGCACCGCCCGATGGCTGTTGGAGAAATTGTCGAGGATGACGGGTGTGTAGCCGGCCTCATGCAGCGCGATGTAGGTATGGCTTCCAATGTAGCCCGCACCGCCCGTGAGAAGAATGTTCATGCGTTCAGGTTACCCTGCGATCAGCCCGAGAGGACATGGCAGCGAGTGTAAGGGCGCGCGCCAGAAAAAGCGGGTTTCCCATCACGTAGCGCCGGAACAGGCGCTTGGGTTCGAG
Source organism: Pseudomonadota bacterium (assembly GCA_040386635.1). Taxonomy (GTDB): domain Bacteria; phylum Pseudomonadota; class Gammaproteobacteria; order Burkholderiales; family Burkholderiaceae_C; genus Ramlibacter. Next base: position 31,371 of record JAZKFD010000047.1, on the reverse strand, counting down.
CGCCAGGCGCCAGGCCCACTCGAGATGCACGGCCCTGACCCACTTCGGCGCGCGGGTGGCCTTGCCGCCCATGAAGTCGATGATGGCACCCCCACAGACGATCAGGCAGGGATGCGAAAGCGCGGCGCGCAACATGCCGGCAACTTCTTCCTGGCGCGGCATGCCCATGCCCAGCACGATCAGGTCGGGCCGGTGCGCAGCCGCCAGGCGCAGATAGTCGGTGGTTTCCAGAAAGCCATGCGCCGTGACGCAATCGCTGCCGGGCGCGAACTCGCTCGCCACCCGGTCACGCGCCTTGCCCAGATACGGCTCCTCTGTGCCGAACAGGGCGATAGAGCGTCCCGTATAACGGCCAATGATCTTGGGGATCAGGTCGGTGCCGTTGAGGTTCAGCCCCGGATCCTGATTGAGAAGGCGAAACAGGATTTCCATCCCGATGCCGTCTCGCAGCACGATGTCGGAGTCCATCAGCGCGTGATAGAACCGGGTGTCATGCGCAGCGGAATTCATGGCGTGCGCATTCACGAATGCCACCACCAGCGGTTCGACCGGATGGGTCAACGTTTCGATCAGCTGCTGCTCGCCGTGATCGGAGTGAACCCGCACGACGCCCTGCACCAGCGAATGCCAGCGTGGCTGCCAATCGTGCGCCGCTGCCCCACCTGTGCTCATGTTGACTCCGCGTTGTTCAGCACGGCACCCACGACGTTCACGCCGATCGTGCGCATGTCGTCGGCCACCTTGGCCACACGCGGCACCGACGTCGCATCGCGGCAAGCAACCATGAGCGCTGCGCCCGCGCGTGAAGCAATCGTGCTGGCATCGGCCCAGCGGCTGGCGGGCGGCGTGTCGATCAGGATCACCTCGTAGGTCGAGCGTAGGGCCGCGATCAGGCGTGGAAAACCGGGACCCGCCAGCAGCTCCTGGGGATTCGGTGGCACCGCACCGGCGGGCATGACCCACAGCGAGGGCAGCGCCTTGATCTCGTTGACCGCGTCCCATCCAGCGCGGCCGGAAAGCACGGTGGAAAGACCGATCCGGCCGGGCAAATTGAATATCTTGTGCTGCCGGGGCTTGCGCATGTCGGCATCGATCAGCACCGTGCGCTTGCCCAGCTGCGAAAACAGCACGGCGAGATTCGCAGCGATGTAGCTGCGGCCCTCGCCCGATCCGGCACTGACAACAGCAAGTGCCGCCTGCCTTGCGTCGTTCTCGAACCATCGCAGCATCAGCTGGCTGCGCAGCACGCGCAGGTGTTCAACAGCGTCGCAGTTCGGGTCAGTCGCGGCGACGAGTTCGCTTGCGAGTCCGGAATTGGGCGCCACATAGGTTTGGCCGAACTGCAGGGCGAGTGCTGCACGCACGTCCTCCTCAGTCAGCAAGCCCATGGCCACACCCGATTCACCGAAGAGCAAGCCGGACTTCTTCTGGTAATCCAGGATGCGCTGCACGCTGTCCTCGCTCAGCCGGCCGGATTTGACCAGTAGTGCGCCAATGGGCAGCGCAGCCTCATGCGTGGCCGGGACGATATCGAACTCCGCCCGTGATGGCAGTGGATAGATCTGGCTGTTCATGCGGGGACACTCCGGTTTGCCAGTGCGAGTCGTGGCGCAAACGGCAGACGCATTGACCGGGACGCGCGACCGCCCGGAACACTGGCCAGGATCGGCAGCTGCGTCACGATTTCCAGATCTTCCGAAGAGCGGATGCGGCGGTTGGCAAGCTCCAGCAGCAGGGCGCCGGCAATGGCCAGGATCGTTCCGGCGAACATCGCGATCAGCAGGGCCTGAACGCCCGAAGGGCCGGTCTTCTGCAGGGGTTCGACCGCAGGCGCCAGTCGCATCACATTGGTCTGGTTGGTCATGCTTTGCAGGTGTGCCTGCGCAGCGCTGGCGCTGACGGTTTCGAACGCCTTCTGTGCGGTATCCACATCACGCTGCAAGACGCTCAATTCGCCCCTTTGCTTGTTCAGTGCCAGCACGCGCGTTTTCTGCTCGGCAAGCGCTCGCTCAAGCGAGGCCACACGCGCGACGCCGGCCTGGCGCGATACGCCGGACGAAGCACCTACGCGCTGCGACTCGCTGGCAAGCCGTCCCCGCAGGGAACCCAGCTGCGCCTGCAACTGCTGCATCGTCGGATGGCCGGGGCCCAGCGTTGCGCTGCTTTCCTGAACCTTGGCCTCCAGGCGCGCCACATCTGCGCGCAGGTTGTTCACCAGCGGGCTGCTGTCGGCCGTGGCTGCGCCGCCGCCACCGCGCACTTGAGATGCCATCACCTGGCTGGAAAGCTCCTTCAGGCGCTCGGTCTCGAAGTCGCCCTGGGCGTCGGCCGAGAACAGGCCGGCCTTCTGCTGGAAATCCGACAGGCGCGCCTGTGCCTTTTCCAGCTTGTCACGGGCCATCTTGACCTGGTCGTCGAACCAGACGGCGTATTTCTTGGCCGGGTTGGTCTTGATGTCCAGGCTGGTGTCCAGATAGGCCTGCGCGAACGCATTGGCCACCAGCGCCGCTTCAGCAGGCGATCGTCCGGTCCACGAGATGTTGATGATGTTGCTTTCGCGCGCGGGCTTGACTTCGAGCTGCTGGCTGAGCGCGTCGGCCACCCAGGCGACGCCGTTCGCTCGCGTCCCCGCTTCGTCCCACAGAGCCTTCATGGGTGCCTGATCCTTCGGCAGGCTCTGCACGACCGCCTGGGCCACGCGCTCGCTGCGAATGATGTCGATCTGCGTGGTCATGAAGCTCGGCGCAAGACCGCCCTGGTACGGGTTGCCTGCCACCGGATCGAGGCGCACATCCACCAGGACGGGCGCACGTGCCGTGTAATTGGCTGGACGCAGGACAATCCAGGCGAGCGCCAGCGCGAGCGTCGTCAGCAGGATGAGGCCTGCGACAGCGCGTCGCGCCCGCAGGATGGAAAGTAACTGATGCAGGCTCATCTGGGCTGCCCTTTAAAAGATGCTTTCGCGCACGTACAGCACGTCGCCGGGCTGCACCACGTCGGTCAGGCGGGGCACGATCTGCGAGATCGTGCCGTCGGGGCCGGCGCGATGAAGGCGCAGGCGGTTCTCGCTACCGCGCGGGGTCACGCCACCACCGGCTGCGATCGCCTGCATGACGGTCATGCCGCGCTCGACACGGTAGGGTCCGGGACGCTGCGCTTCGCCATAGAGGTAATAGGTGGGCGCCTTGCTCACATAAATCGTATCGCCTGCACTCATGACGATGTCGTCCTGGGGACGCGTGCCGCTGAAGATTGCGTTCACGTCAACCTCGCGGCGAAACGGCTTGCCATCGCGCATGCCGGTGACCACCACCCGGTCATCGCCCGTGGGTGAAACACCGCCGGCGGCAGCCAGCATGTCACTGACGCGCACGTTCATCGTTTCCAGCGGGAAGCGGCCGGGCCGCTGTACCTGCCCGAGCACCGACACCTGGTTGCCGCGCACCTGCTGCAGCACGATGTTGACCTGCGGGTCCTTCAGGATCTGGCGCGCCTTCAGGGCCGATGCGATGCGGCTTTCGGCCTCGGCGATCGACAGGCCACCGAGGTTCACACCGCCTACGAGCGGGTAGTTCACGGTACCGCTTTCGGACACACGCGCCTCCACGGTCAGATCAGGGTTCTGGTACACCTGAACCCTGATTGAGTCGCCGGCAGCCAGCCGGTACTCAAGGGGTTTGGCGCTCTGTGCCATGGCGAGCGACGTGCAGGCTGCCAGTGCGACGGAGAGAGCTGTTTTCAGGACCGTGTTGCGCATGAGATTTCTCCCGGTTGATTTAAAAATAGGCTTTCAGCCCGAGTGAATAAACAGTCGCGCGGTAGCCTGCAGTCACGATGCTGGACTTCAGGTGTTCGCGCCGTACACCGCCGGTGACAGCGAGCTTGCGAACGGGCTCCCATTCGACTCCTGCCCCCAGCACCTGGATGGCCTCGGCGCGGCCCGCGTCCGGCGAGCCGGCCGGGGTGTCGCGCCACTCGCGCCGCGTATGTTCGAAACGCAGGTTGAATGCGGTCTTGGCGGTGGCTTTCCATACCGGGGACAGGTAGAGGCGATTGCTGACGACGTGACCGCCGGGGGACTGGCCCACGCCGCTCAGGTCGCGGGAGGCAGCCGCGACAAGCCTGGTCTTGCCGGTGATGTCCCATGCCACCGTCAAGCCGCCGACCAGACCACTGAAGTCGCGCAGGGGAGCGCCGGAGTTGCTGCGGTCGATATGGGCCAGGCGTGCCTCGACGGCGGTTTTGCCGGTGGCCACGGGCCACTTCAGCAGGAACTCGACTTCCTGGTCGCGAAAATCACTGGGGCCCGGTGTGGACAGGGCTGTGTAGTGCCCGTCGCCGCTCTTGTAGCGCAGCTGCATCGAGCTGCCCGAAGCGAACTCATAGCCCCCTCCGATGTGCGCCGTGGTGATGGAGGGGCTTGCGTCATAGCTGTTGGGTTCGGTGCTGCTGGCACGCGTATGGGTAACGCCAGCCAGCGCACGCCACGCCCCGTCGATGTCATAGATCGCATCTAGCACTTCGCTTCGTTCGGTGCGCCGGCCGATCCGGTTGGTACCTGTGATCGAGTCAGTCGTTACCTCGCGAAATTGCCGCCGGTCGGCGCTGGCCACGCCATGAAGCGCGGAGCCGATGCGCCAGTCCCAGGCCGCCGAGTAGTTGATGGTGCTGTAGTTCAGATTCGACAGCTCGTCGTATCGGAAAGTCGCCGCCTCCACGTCGCCGCGAAAGCGTTGGAGCCCAGCGCGCTTGTCGAACCGCAGGCCCAGGCCCGCCGAGGTCACGAAATCCGACTGCTGCGCACTGGCCGTGCGCAGTACGTTCGAATCATGTTCGACCCCGAGAAAAGCCCGCCATTGAAGCGGGTCCGGAGATTCCTGAGCCAGCAAGCCAGCGGGCAGTGTCAGAGCCGCGATCGTGATCAGGGGCAATTGAAAGTTCTTCAAGATAACCTCGCGCATTGTTGTTGAGCTTTTTAGTATGCGGCAGAGTCCTTGAACACCAGCCTGATCGTGCGCAGGATGATGAGCATGTCCATGCGCAGGGACCAGTTGCGCAGGTAATCCAGGTCCAGGCGAATGCGCCCTTCCATCTTGTCCAGTGAATCCGTCTCGCCCCGGAAGCCATTGACCTGTGCCCAGCCGGTGATGCCGGGCCGCACCTTGTGGCGAACCATGTAGCTCTTTATGAGCCCGCGATACATCTCGTTGTGTGCCACTGCGTGCGGACGCGGACCCACGATGCTCATGCGGCCCTGGAGGACATTGATGAACTGGGGCAGCTCATCAAGCGATGTCTTGCGCAGGATCGCGCCCAGGCGGGTAATGCGGGCATCGCCCTTTTTCGCCTGCTGCACCTTGTCGCCGTCCTCGGTCACGGTCATCGAGCGGAACTTGTAGACGACGATCTCTTCTCCATCCAGCCCATAGCGGCGCTGCTTGAATACGGCCGGCCCTCTTGAAGTGAGCTTCACTGCCGCGCCGATGCCCAACAGGATCGGCGAGATCAGCACCAGGATGATGGAAGACAGCACGATGTCGCTGGCTCGCTTAAGCACGCCTGCCGGTCCCCGGAATGGGGTTTCGCACACGGAGATGACAGGCATGCCGCACACCGAGTCCGGGCGTCCCTGGATGAGGTCGGTGACAAACATGTCCGGAACGAAATAGACCGATGCCGTGGTGTCCTTGAGCCCGTCGAGCAGCTCCTTGATGCGCTTTTGCGATGCCATCGGCAGCGACAGATAGATCAGCTGCACGCGATTGGCTTTGACGTAGGCTGCGATCTCGGGGATGCGGCCCAGCATTCGGTGCCGTTCGCGACCGAGCTGCCGCTCCGGCTCACGATCGTCGAAGAACCCAAGCAGTTGTACGCCGGTGTAGGGGGTGTCGGACAAACGGTCGGCCAGCGTGCAGCCCTGCTCGTTCATGCCCACGACCACGGCCCTGAGCGCCGGGCCTTGCAGCCGCACCAGATGCGGAGCGACCGAACGCAGGACCCAATGCGAAACCAGCTGCGAGGCGGGGGCCAGCCAGAGCCAGTGCGCAATGACCTCGCTCGAGAACAGATGAATCTGGTCGGTGGCAAAGCCCATGGCCAGCAACAGGCCGGCGATCCATGCCCAGGCGAGCAGGATGCTGGTAACGACCTTGTTGGGGGGCGTGCGCAGGAGCTGGCGCCCGGGGAATGCAAGCGCAAAGACGACCACCGAGGCGACAAGCCAGGCGGGACCGATCTGCCCTTCGAAAATGATCGCAAGCGTCCACAGCGAGAGCACGATGCACATCGGTTCGAGAATCGATTCGAGCGCAACGAGCAGGCGACTTTGTGCCAGTGCGGCGGAGCCGGCCTGGGAATCATGCGAGGGGATGAGCGGCACCTGAAGAGCGGGACGGGGTTCAATCATGATGAGAGCCGCGAATTATTTTTACAGTGGATGTAAGCAGAGGTTCCTGCGAGTTCCCAATGTATGAACCGCTGAGATGGCGGCTTGTGGGACAGGCGCAGCATTGCCTGTAAGCACAGGCCGACCTCCAACGAGCAACCGGATGACGTCGCAGACGCAGGCAATAGCGACATGGCCTTGAACTGGGGGACTGTGAAAAAGATTCAGGCGTGAGCCAGGATGGCCGAGAGCGTGGAGACCGCTTGCGCACGGTTGGTCACGTCGAGCTTGCTGAAGATGTTCTTCAGGTGATTCTTGACCGTGAATTCGCTGATGGAAAGAATCGATCCGATCTCTGGATTTGTCTTGCCCATGGCGACCCATTCCATGATCTGACGCTCACGCCCACTGAGGGCCGCAAGCCTGGCGGCGTCGTGATTGGCCTTGTTGCGCACGCAACTGGCGCGCTCGGGCGCCGGAGGCATTCGTCTCAAGGCGGAATCCATGAACGGCAGCAGTAGTTTCAGGGCGGTGCCGGCTCCTCTCTGGCGGAATGGCTCGCGCGAAAATGCAGCGAAGATGCGTTCGCTGCCATGGCGCGAGCCTGCGATGCCGTGCACCAGCGCACTGTCCATCCGCAGCAGCGTGTCGACCGGAAGTGCGTCACGTCGGCTGCCGCCCATCAGATCCGCACATGAACGCACTTCAAGCGCGCAAGGCAGCTGTTGAGCTGCGATCCAGTAATCGCGAAAGTAACTGATCAGTGGCGCAAGGGCGGATGTGGTCCAGTCGTGCGATCGCATACCCGGCTGGCTGGAGATCAGGTCAAAGTGCAGCACCGAGTTGCGAAAGTCGCCCCAGCCGATGAGCATGACGTCATGCTGCAGCCATTGCTGGACATCACCCCGCAGCCATTCCCACAAGTCCTCATGCGTGGAAATGCCTGCGCCTTGACTGGCGATTTTCAGGAATTGTGCCGGATCGTTTTCCGGCATGGTCAAGAGGGCAGACATGAATGATCGGCTTGTAGATCGTCGAGTGGTGACTCAGCTTCAACCATACGGATGGCTTCAAGCGCGACCGTGTGGGAAAGCAAAGTCATCGAATGTAGGACGGACACCAACTCCAAAGCGTCCGCTCACAGCCCTTCACACGACCTTCACATGAGCTGTAGGACGGCGCCGTGAATCGCTCTCTGACAGGCCCACTGCCGCGTTTGAAACGCCAGAATGAAGAGCGATGACAAACATGCGCTTGCGATTGAAGTTGTTGGTTACGGCGTTTGCGTTTGCGGCCTGCTCTGCCATGAGCGCGCAGGGCGGGCTCGCCGCGCGCAAGGCTGCGCCAGCCTGCGGCTCGGTCAGTCCTCAGACCTGCGCAACGGCACAGGCATTGGGCCGCGGCATCAACCTGGGCAATATGTTCGACGCCCCGCGCGAAGGCGACTGGGGCGTCAGGTTCGATCCTGGATATGTGGAAAAGATCGCGGGCCGATTCGATACGGTCCGGCTTCCTGTCCGGTGGAGCAACCATGCCGACTCAACGGCGCAGGCGCGGCTCGACGAAGTCTTTGCACAACGCGTGGACAAGGCAATCGATGCACTGCTGGCCAAGGGGCTCTACGTCATCCTCAATATGCACCACTACAGCCAGATCCATGGAAGTGCGTTGCATCCCAACGAAGCGCCTGTCGATGCCGCCGTGGTCGATGCACGCCTGGTGAATATATGGCGGCAGCTGGCGGTGCGCTACAAGGATCGATCGCCAAGGTTGCTGTTCGAGCTCCTGAACGAGCCTCACGGCAAACTGAGCGGCGATGCCTGGAACGAACTCTCGGCTCGCACGCTGGCCGCGGTGCGAGCAACCAATCCGACACGGGTGGTGCTGATCGGTCCGGGCGAGTGGAACAATGTGAGCGAGCTCCCCCGGCTGAAGCTTCCGCCGGACCGCAATCTGATCGTCGCGATTCACAACTACGACCCTTTCCCTTTTACCCACCAGGGTGTGGACCACCTGGCCAAGCCGTTTCCGGTAGGCACCCGCTGTTGCGATCCGAGTCAGCGAAAGTCGCTCGTCGATGCACTGGACGTGGCGCAGCGCTGGAGCCAGGCCAGCGGCTATCCCTTGCATCTGGGCGAGTTCGGTGCTCACGAGAAGGCCGACATGAAATCGCGCGAGGCCTACACACGAATGGTGCGTGATGAGGCCGAGCGGCGCGGTATCAGCTGGGCGTATTGGGAATTCGCTTCCTCTTTCGGCGTGTATTCGCCCGCCAATGGCGCCTGGGTCGAGCCGATCCGGCGCGCGCTGCTGGACTGATCAAACCATGACAGCAGACGCAGTACACATCTGGACGGCACGCCCGGCGTGCGTTTCTTCGTCGCAATGGGTCGAGCTGGAAGCCTTGCTCGACGCGAGCGAGACAGCGCAGGCCAGTCGTTTCAGGTTTGATGAGGACCGCCGCTCCTATGTGCTGGCACACGCCCTGCGCCGGCAGGCGCTTTCCCAAGCGCTCGGCATTTCGCCCCACGACCTGCACTTTCACTCTGGCGAGAATGGCAAGCCGGTGATTCGATCACCGGATGCGGCCGATCTCTTTTTCAGTCACTCGCACACCCGGCGCGCGGTCGCGGTCGCCGCAACGCGCGTCGGTCCGATCGGCATCGACATCGAAGCGCTTGATCCGGCACTGGACCCAGGCGATCTGCTTGAAGCGTTCATTGAAAGCGCCTGCACCAGCTGCTTCCATGCCCAGTGGACAGCCCTGGAAGCGTACTGGAAGGCCCAAGGCACCGGGCTTGACAGTGGCAATCCGCGCATACGACTTGAACAGGCACAAGACGGCTGCCTTGCAATCATTGACGAGTCCCCATCGGACGCGCGGCAATCGGACGTGCCGCGGCCCCACGGCCGGCACGACTTGTCTCGCGCGATGGTGCACCCGCTGGATTTGCAGCCCGACTGTGCTGCGGCGCTGGCCGTGCTGCAGCCTGGCGCGCAAACATTACGGCACATGGAAATTTTCGGGCTTTCCGATACAAACAAGGAACGGCGATGAGCAGTACGAACGCTGTTTTTACAGGCGACGGCACACTGCTGGTGCGTTGTGCGCAGGCATGGCTGGCGGCAGGCCACCGGATTGAGCGCATCGCGACGCACAGCGAACAGGTGATCGAATGGGCGCACGCCAACCAGATCCATGTCGTCAGGAGCGACGCAGGTGCGCCACTGGCGTTGGCCGGCACCACTTTCGATTACCTTTTCAGCGTCGCGAACCTGCAAGTGCTGCGCCCTGATGTGATCGCCAGGGCACGCGTCATGGCCATCAACTTTCATGACGGCCCGCTGCCGCGGTATGCGGGGCTTAATGCGACCAGCTGGGCGTTGATGGCCCGCGAGTTCACGCACGGGATCACCTGGCACGAAATGACAACGAGGGTCGATGCGGGCCGGATCGTACGGCAGGTCACCTTCGACATTGCAGACGGCGACACGGCGCTTGGCCTGAACATGCGCTGCTATGAAGCAGGGCTGGCGGCCTTCGAGGAAATCGCGCAGGACATTGCCAGCGGCCAGCTCTCGCTTTCCGCGCAATCGGGCGATCGCCGCTATTTCGCGCGGGACCGCAGGCCAGAGGCGCTCGGCACGCTCGACTGGCAGCGCCCTGCCACCGAGCTGATCGCGCTTGTGCGCGGACTCGACTACGGCTCCTACCCCAATCCACTGGCGCTGCCCAAGATCTGGACCGGCACCGACATCGTGCTCGTGCGAAGCGCCCACCCGGTGCAGCGTACGTCATATGCCACTTCCTACGCCGAGCCAGGAACCGTCTTGCGGGTCGAAGGCGACACCCTGCAGGTCGCGACGGCATTGGGTGACATCAGCCTGGGGGGCTGCACCGATGCAGCAGGTCGACCCGGCGCGCCGGGTGTCATACCGGGTCAGGTGCTGCCGGCGCTCAGCCAGGATGTGCGGGAGCGGTTTGCGCAGCAGATCACGGCCATCGCCAGGGGCGAGATCGCCTGGCGCGATGCATGGAGCCACCTGTCGCCGGTGGACCTTCCCTATCCGCGCCAGATTCAAACCCAGGGCATGGCTGCGCCCGCAGACCTGCGGGCCGCAGTCCGTGCAAGGTCAGATGCGACTGCAACCACTGCGGCCTTCATGGCGTGGCTGGCGGCTCTGACGGGTCAAGAGCGCGTGTCGATTTCCTATGCCGACCCCCAGCTGGCCGCGCAGGCGCAGGGTCTGGGAAGCTGGCTTTCGATGCGGGTGCCGCTCAGCGCCGAGATACCGCCGGGCATCGCACAGGCAGACCTCGTGAAGGCGGTCAGCAGCAAGATCGCCGCATGCCGCGCAGCGGGGCCCTGCACGCGCGACCTGCCCTTGAGGCTGGGCGAACGCCAGGTCGCGCCCCTGCGGATCGGCATCGCATTTGCCCCGCTGGAAGCGTCGGGTGACTTTGATCTGCTACTCGTATGCGATGCCGCTGGCAACATCGAAGTGCGGTCCACCGACGCGGTGTTCAGCGCCGAGACCTTCAGCATCCTGACGTCGCACCTTGACCATTGGCTGAGAACGTTCGACGGTGGCGATGCGCCGCTTGTCTCAGTTCCGCTGACGCCGCGCCATGAAGCCGAACAGGTTGCGGCCTCCAACCAGACCGGCACCGCGGTCGCCGCGCAGTGCATGCACACGGCGTTCGACCAACAGGTGGCCCGCACGCCCGATCGCGTTGCCGTGAGCTTCAACGGCGTCGACCTGCGATACGCTGAGCTGGCGGCGCGTGCCGACATGATTGCGCACACGCTGGTGCAGCGCGGCGTTCGTCCTGGTGATGTCGTCGGGCTGTGCCTGCCGCGTTGTCCCGACCTGGTAGCCGGCGTTTGGGGCATTCTCAAGGCCGGTGCAGCGTACCTGCCGCTGGACCCCGAATACCCAGCCGAGCGCATCCGCTTCATGATCGGCGATAGCGCAACGCGCGTGGTCGTGACTGACGCGTCCTGCGCTCCGGATCTCGGTCTGTCGCCCGAAGGCCTGGTCGATATGGCGTCGATCGGCAACCCCAAGGCTGGGGCAACACTGGCGTCGCACGACGCCGCTGACAGCCCCGCCTACCTGATCTACACCTCGGGGTCCACGGGCAAGCCCAAGGGCGTGGTGGTGACGCATGCGAACGTCATCAACTTTTTTGCGGGCATGGATTCGCGGATCGCGCACGACCGGCCCGCGCGCTGGCTGGCGGTCACCAGTCTTTCATTCGACATCTCGGTGCTGGAGCTGTGCTGGACACTCACGCGCGGCCTGACGGTCGTGCTGCATTCCAATGGCGCACCCGCTTCCGTCGGGGGGCCGGAGTTCAGCCTCTTTTATTTCGCCAGCGACCATGCCTCTCGCGCCCAGGACCGCTACCGCCTCCTGATGGAAGGCGCACGGTTTGCAGACCAGGCCGGGTTCACCGCTGTCTGGACGCCCGAGCGACACTTCCACGCCTTCGGCGGCCTGTACCCCAACCCGGCAGTCACGAGCGCAGCGCTGGCGGCAGCCACGACGCGCGTGCAGATTCGCGCCGGAAGCTGCGTGTTGCCGCTGCATCATCCGATCCGCGTGGCCGAAGAGTGGGCCTTCGTGGACAACATTTCCCAGGGCCGGGTAGGCGTTTCTTTCGCAGCGGGCTGGCAGCCCAACGACTTCGTGATCTCACCTGAGGCCTTCGCCGACCGCAAGAACCTCATGCTGGCGAACCTCGATGTGGTGCGGCGTCTCTGGCGCGGAGAAACGGTGGCCTTTGACGGCCCGCACGGAAAGCCGGTCGCGATCACGACGCTGCCACGGCCGATCCAGCCCGAGCTGCCCGTGTGGCTGACGGCTGCCGGCAACCCCGAAACCTTCGAGCAGGCCGGCCGACAGGGCTGCAGGCTGCTCACCCACCTGCTGGGTCAGACACTGGAAGATGTAGCTGCCAAGGTCCTGCTGTACCACGCGGCTTGGCGCAAGGCCGGTCATCCGGGCCGGGGGCACGTGACCCTGATGCTGCACACCTTTGTCGGCGATGACGAAGCCGAAGTGCGCGAGCTGGTGCGCGGGCCGATGAAGGAATACCTGCGCAGCTCGGTGGATCTCATACGGCAGGCCGCCTGGTCCTTTCCGACCTTCGTGCAGCGTGCGGCCGATGACGGTCGAAGCCCGGTCGAGATCATGGAGGCTGCGCCACTTTCGCCCGAGGATCTCGATGCCCTGCTGGAGCACGCCTTCAACCGCTACTACGGTACCAGCGCCCTGTTCGGCACCCCCGAACGCTGCCTGAAGCTCGTTGACGGACTGTCGCAAGCCGGTGTGGACGAAATCGCCTGCCTGATCGATTTCGGCGTGGCTACCGATACGGTGCTGGCGCACCTGCACCATCTCAGGGACCTGATGAAACGCGCCCAGGGCAGGCGTCGGGCGTCCGGTCGCGTGTCGGTCGCCGAACAGATCGTGAACAACGATGTGACCCATCTCCAATGCACGCCGTCCATGGCCTCGATGCTGATCGCCGATGCGGCCGGTCGCGAGGCACTCGGGCGGCTGGAGGTGCTGATGGTCGGCGGCGAAGCCTTGCCGCTGGAGCTGGCGCGCGAATTGCGCAAGCTCGTGCCCGGCGATCTGCTCAACATGTATGGACCCACCGAAACCACGATCTGGTCCACGACCTGCCGGCTGGACAATATCGGCAGCTTTGTACCGCTCGGCAGCCCGATTGCCAACACCACGCTGGCGCTGCACGCGCCCTGGGGCGGGGAATGCCCTGCCCTGGTGCCGGGCGAACTGCTGATTGGCGGTGATGGCGTCGCCCAGGGCTACTGGCTGCGGCCCGAGCTCAATGCAGAGCGATTCGTTGAGCGGAGCGGTCGCCGTTTCTATCGAACCGGCGACCTCGTGCGACGGCATGCCGATGGCGCACTCGAGTTCCTGGGGCGGATCGACCATCAGGTGAAAATCCGTGGACATCGCATCGAGCTGGGTGAGATCGAGAGTGCACTCGCATCCCAGGCCGGCGTACAGCAGGCCGTCGTGGTCGCGCGGGGCAGTGGCGCAGGCGACCAGCGGATCAGCGCCTACGTGACGCAAAAGCCGGGCGCCGTTGTGGCTGGCGATCAGCTTCGCGCCGCGCTCGCCCATTCGCTTCCTGACGTGATGGTGCCGCAGCAGGTGGTGGTGATGCCATCGCTACCCCTCACCCCCAATGGCAAGGTCGATCGGGGCGCCCTCCCCGATCCGGGTTCGCCGCCGGTGGTTCGCGTGCCAGCCGCACCGCAGAGCCAGCTGGAGCAGGCCATCGCGGCGATCTGGCAGGAAGTGCTGGGCGTGCAGCAGGTTGGCCCGAATGACAACTTCTTCGACCTGGGCGGCCACTCGCTGCTCGTGGTGCAGGTTCAGCGCCGGCTCATTGAAGTTTGCGGGCGCGAAGTCTCCATCACTGACATGTTCCGGCTGCCGACCATTCGCGCGCTGGCCGTGCACCTTGGTGGCGACGCGCCCATCACCACCGCCGTGGGCGACGGTATGAGCCGCGCCAACGCGCGCCGTTTCATGCGCTCCCGAACGGGTGGTGGGCCTGTTGCCAGCGGGGGAGCCTCGATTACCGGACGGACGAACGCATGAGTACGCAGGGTGACGCGCAGTTCGACATGACAACGGGCGACGTCGAGCCCGGAAGCATCGCCATAGTCGGCATGGCCGGGCGGTTTCCCTCGGCCTCGACGCCCGCGCAGTTGTGGGAATTGCTCGAAGGCGGCAGGGAGGCGACGCAATGGCTCAGCGACGACGAACTGCTGGCTGCGGGCGTGTCTGCGCAAGAGCTGGAAGATCCGGCTTACGTGCGTGCCAGCCTGGTGCTGCCCGACATGGAGATGTTCGACGCAGGCTTCTTCGGCTTCAGCAAGCGCGATGCTTCGGTGCTGGATCCGCAGCACCGGCATTTTCTCGAATGCGCCTGGGAAGCACTCGAAGACGCCGGACACATGCCGGAGAACTTCAAGGGCGCCATTGGCGTGTTCGGCGGTTGCGGCATGCAGGCCTACCTGCCGTTCAATCTGCTGTCGAACCCGGAACTGGTCAAGTCGATGGGCATGTTCCTGCTGCGGCACACCGGCAACGACAAGGACTTCCTGTGTTCGCGCGTGTCGTATCTGCTGGACCTGAAGGGTCCGAGCATCTCGGTCCAGACGGCCTGCTCCACCTCACTGGTGGCGGTGCATATGGCGGCGCAAAGCCTGCTGTCGGGCGAGTGCGACATGGCACTGGCCGGCGGTGCCAGCATCGAGCTGCCGCACCGGCGCGGCTATCGCTTCGCGCCCGGCGAGATCATGTCGCCGGACGGACACTGCCGCGCCTTCGACGATGACGCAGCCGGCACGATTTTCGGCAGCGGCGCCGCGATCGTGGTGCTGCGCCGCCTGGAGGATGCGCTGCGCGACGGCGACAACATCCATGCCGTGATCCGCGGCTCGGCTGTCAACAACGATGGCTCCGGCAAGGCGGGCTACTTCGCCCCCAGCGTTGACGGTCAGGCCCGCGCCGCCGTCGAGGCGCTGGGCGTGGCCGGCGTCGATCCGGCCAGTGTGTCGTATGTCGAAGCGCACGGCACCGGGACGCCGGTTGGCGACCCGATCGAGATCGCGGCCTTGTCGCAGGCCTACGGCAGCGGCGGCGAACGCGGTTTTTGCGGTATCGGCTCCATCAAAACGAACATCGGCCATCTGGACACAGCCGCCGGGGTCGCATCCCTGATCAAGGTGGCGATGGCCATGCGCAACGGGGTGATTCCCGCCAGCCTGAATTTCAGCAAGCCCAACTCGCGGCTGGACCTGGCCAGCACGCCGTTCCATGTGGTGGCACAGGCCCGTCCGTGGCCCCGTTCGCAATCGCCACGGCTTGCAGGCGTCAACTCGCTGGGCGTGGGCGGCACCAATGCGCATGTGATCGTGCAAGAGGCTCCCCTTCTCCCCGCACAGCAGCCGAGTGCCGGTTGCCATGTGCTCACACTTTCAGCGCGCACGGCCGCGTCGCTGGAGCGGCTGAAATCCCGCTGGGCGGCGTTTCTGAGTTCTGCGCCCGCTGACTTCAGTCTGGCGAACGCCGCGTTCACCACGCAGGTGGGCCGGCGGGCATTCGAGCATCGCTGTTCGATTGCCGCCGCCGACGTCAATGAATTGCGCAGGGCGCTTGGGGCGCCGAGCCACCCGCGCTGCGCAAGCGGTACTGCGGCAGCGCAATCACCGCCGGTCGTGATGATGTTTCCGGGTGGCGGGGCGCATTACCCCGGCGCGGGACGCGAACTGCTGAAGCACGCGGCGTTCCGCGAAGCGGTCGATGCCTGCCTGCTCGCGCTGCCGGTCCAGGCGCCCCGCGATCTTCGTGCTGTCATGTTCGAAGCTGCTGCGGGCGATGCGGGCGCCGCCCAACTGCTCGAGAAACCCAGCTACGCGATGCCCGCGTTGTTCACGCTCGAATACGCGCTCGCGCAACTCTGGGCCAGCTGGGGCATCCGGCCCGCTGCGGTGATCGGCCACAGCGCGGGCGAATACGCGGCTGCGGCAATCGCGGGCGTTCTGTCAGTTGCTGACGCCCTCACGCTCGTATGCCTGCGTGGTCAGTTGTTCGAGCAGACGGCACCCGGCTCCATGCTGGCCGTGGACCTGCCGCCCCGAGAACTCGAGGACCTGATGCGCGGCATCGAGCTCGATATCGCGGCGATCAACGCACCCGACCTGTGCATCGCCTCCGGCTCGCTGCAGGCCATCGCGCAGCTGGAGCAGCGCCTTGCGGCCCAGGGTCTGGAGGGCAGGCGCCTGCACATCCATGTAGCCGCTCATTCGCGTCTGCTCGACGACGTGCTCGACCCGTTCCGCGAGGGCCTGTCGCGCATTCGATTGCGCCCGCCGCAGTTGCCCTTTATTTCGAACCTCACCGGAGACTGGGCCGACGCGAACGTGCTGACAAGCACCGACTACTGGGTTCGCCACCTGCGCAACCCGGTGCGCTTTGCAGATGGACTCCAGCGCGCGCTGGAGCTTCCGGACGCTTTGCTGCTGGAAGTCGGCCCAGGGCAGGGCCTGTGTGCGCTCGCACGCCAGAACACCCCCCAGGCGGGCCGGACCATCCTGGCCTCGACCTGCAGGGCCAACGAACCCGGCGGTGACCATGCATTGATGATGGCGTCGGCGGGCGCGCTGTGGACGCGCGGGCTGGCTCCCGACTGGTCGGTGATGCGCGGACCGGGGCCGCACCGCCGCATCTCGCTGCCCACCTATGCGTTCGACCACGAGCGACATTGGGTAGAGCCGGGCGTGCAGGCAAACTTCGGGCAGGCCAACTCGCCGGTGGTCACGGCAGCGGTCGAACGCAAGCTCCGGCCGGCAACCGTCGAACGTCTTGCGGCCCAGGACGACTGGTTCAGCGTGCCGCAGTGGACGCCTCTTGCGCCAGTCACCCCGGTCCCGGCCACGCCCGGCCATTGGCTGATTTTTGGCAATCGGTCGCAACTCACGGCCGACGTCGTTGCGCGGGCGGCGACGGGCAGCAGCCCGGCAATCCTGGTGTGCCGGGGCCCGGACTTCGCCAAGCTGGGTGATGGCAGCTACACGATTGCGCCCGGCCAGCCCGAGCACTACACACGCCTCCTGCAAGAGCTGAAACAGGCCGGTTTCCTGCCCGATCACATCGTGCACCTGTGGTCGCTGGACACGATGCCCGGCGCGGGCAGCCGGCAGGTCTCCGACCAGACGCTCGCGTTCGACAGCCTGGTGGCCATCGCCCGCTCCGTGCAGGAACTGGACGCCACGCAGGACATCCGGCTCACCATCGTCACCGCCGGAAGCCAGTCTGTGCACGGTGAGGCCCTGCCCCATCCCGAGCGCGCGCTGGCGCTCGGTCCCTGTCGCGTCATCCCGCACGAAATTCCAAACGTCCGGACGCGGCTGGTGGACCTCGCCTCGATCGGCCCCCAGCCCGCCGGGCTGGCGCAAGCCATCGTGCATGAAGCCATGCATGCAGATGAGGCAGATGTGGTCGCGTTGCGCGGTGATGCGCGCTGGACCCTGCGGCTGGTCCCCGCCCCCACTTCGCCGGACAGCAACCGCCCCCGCGTTCGCCAGGGCGGCGTGTACCTCATCACGGGCGGGCTCGGCGATATCGCGCTGGACCTGGCTGCATTCCTGGCATCGGGCTTCCAGGCTCGGCTGGCCCTGGTCAGCCGCAGGTCGCTGCCTGCCCGGGCCAGCTGGCGCGGCCTGGCCGCCAGTGGCGATCATTCGGCGCAGGTGCGGCTGGTGCGCAGGCTTGTCGCGCTCGAAGATGCGGGCGCGCAGGTCCTGACTTTCAGCGCGGACGTGGCAGATCCGCAGGCGATGGCCCGGGTGGTGGGCGAGTGCCGGGCGCGCCTGGGCGCCATCAACGGCGTGTTTCACACCGCGGGCGCGCTGGGCGATGGTCTCATCAGCCTGAAGACCGCCGAAAGCATCGAGCACGTCATGCGCGCAAAGGTCCGGGGCGGCCAGGTCCTGCACGAGCTGCTGCCTGCCGGCGATCTCGACGTGTTCGCGGTGTTCTCATCCACCAGCGTTTTCCTGGGTGCGGCAGGCCAGGTCGATTACGTGGCGGCCAATGCTTTCCTGGACGCGCTGGCCGCGTCCCGCAGCGACGGCCTGTGCATTCGATGGGGGATCTGGGGTGACCGGGGCATGGCCGCGCGCACCTACGGTCACCTGGGGATCGCGCCGGAGGCGCAGCAGGGCGTGCATCCGCTACTGGGCGCACAGATCGACGCTGACGACGGCGCGAGCTTCGAAGCGGTGTACAGCAGCCGCGACCTGTGGGTTCTGCGCGAGCACGCCCTGGCGGGACACCCAGGCCATCCGGTTCTTCCGGGTACGGCCTATATCGAAATCGCCCACGCGGCGATGATGGTGCTGCATCCCGGCGCGGCCGTCGAAATACGCTCCCTCTCGTTCGAGGAGGCGATGGTTTTCGATGCGCAGGCGCCGCGGCTGGTGCGGGTGGAGATGCGCCAGGACAGCACGGGTTACGACTTCGTGGTGCGCAGTCGCGCCATGAGTGATGAACGATGGCTCGAACATGCGCGTGCGAGTGTCGGGATATTTCATGGACGGCTTGCGACTGCCGCCGTGCCTTCGCAAGCTGCATGGCTGCCCGGTGCGATTCCGCAGGAGCGCAGCGTGGACTTCGGCCCTCGGTGGCGCAACATTGCGCGCATGCAACTCGGCGAGCGAATCGCGACTGCCGAGTTGCAGCTGCCTGCGCAGTACGCGTGCGACCTGACCGAATACGCCATGCATCCCGCCGTCGTGGACATGGCGGCCACGTTCGGTCTGCACCTGGTCGATGACAGCGAACGCCGCCAGAATCTTTTTGTTCCGCTCTCGGTCGAGCGCATCCGCATCGCAGGCAAGGTGCCGCTTCGGTGTGTCAGCCAGGCCTTGCTGAAAGACCCGGTGCGTGACCGCTTCGTGGCGTTCGACATCGGCCTGTATGCGCCGGATGGGACGCCTCTCGCTACCTTCGAAGGCTTCTCACTGCGCGGCGTTCAACCCCAGGCGGTTGCCCAGCACAATGCCACGCACCATCAGCCCACCTTGGTCGATGAGATGCTGGCCTGCGGCATACGCGGCGAAGACTCGCAAGCGCTTTTCGGCCGGATCCTGAGCGGCGGCCTGCGCGATGTCGTGGTGTCTTCGATCGATTTGCAGCGGCTGCGCAGTGCGATGCAAGGCGCGACGTCAGCCTCGCCCGTGCGCCGGCCGGCGACGGCCGGGGCCGCGGCCGCGAGCACCGCGTTCAATCGGGTGGAACGCATGATCGCGCAGGCCTGGTGCGAACTGCTGGGCGTTGAGACAGTCAGGCCCGACGAAGACTTCTTCGCATTGGGCGGCCACTCGCTGGCCGCCGTGCGCCTGTTCGCGCAGATACGCAAGCACTTCAATGTGGACCTGCCTCTTGCCACGCTTTTCCAGGCGCCCACACTGGCCACCCTCTCTGCGCTGGTTGCCCAAACAGGGGGCATCGACACATCCATCGATCCATTCATCGAAACGGCCGACGCCGCAAAACAACCGGACGCAACCCATCCGACCAGCAACCCGGCCGGCGCACAGCCGAGCCTCAGGAAGGCTTCATCGAATGTGGTGGCGCTGCTGGCACGCGCCTGGTCGCCACTGATCGCGATCAACCGGGGCGAAGCAGGACGCACCCCCCTGTTCTGCGTGCACGGCGCCGGCGGCAACGTGCTGAATTTCAAGGTGATATCCGACCGGCTCGGTCCAGCGCAACCGTTTTATGGCTTGCAGGCGCAAGGCGTTGACGGACGCATGCCGCCCCTTGCGACCATCGAGGAGATGGCTGCGCAATATGTCGAAGCTGTACGCGGCGTCGATGCCCGGGGGCCGTACCGGCTCGCAGGCTATTCGGCAGGCGGCATGATCGCACTGGAGATGGCGCATCAGCTGCGCAAGGCCGGTGCGCAGGTCGAGTTGCTGGTCATGATCGACACGCTCTCACCTGCAGCCTCGCGGCGCAAGGTGTCGGTGTTCCAGAAATTGTGGCTCATGCGCAGGTGGTCGCTGCAGTTCGCGCTGGAGTGGCCGGGCCGGCGGCGCCGTAACAAGCAGGCCGAGGCCAGCTACGCGCAGGCATTGGAGCGGCTCGCGCGCGGCGAGCCATTGCCGCCGGAACTGGTGGAGTTCCACCTGTTTCGCAACTTCATGAATGCGCAATCGCAGTACTGGCCGCAACCCTATGACGGCGACGTCGCCCTTTTCAAGGCGCGCGAATCCGATACCCAGTACCTCGGCGCGGGCGACAAGCTCGGCTGGGATGAGCATGTGACCGGAGACATCCGCGTGGTGGAAATCCAGGGCTCTCACTTTTCGATGATGGCCGAGCCGGGCGTCACCGAACTCACCCACGCACTGCGTATCGAGCTGGAGACCACGCCCTCAGCAGTGCGGTTGGCCGAGTCCTACAAACCCGGTGCGATTGCTCCGACAAAGCACAGCCAATTGCCCTCCTAGACTGAGCTGGGACTCCTGCTTTAGCCGCGCTGCACCAGTCAACGTTCAGGTCTCTTGACTCAGCAGATAGTCCAGACGCGCTATGGACCCACACGATCTGGAATCCTAAAGTGGGATCAGGAAATTTTTCGATTCGATTACTCGAAAGGCAATCATGGCAGACACAGTTATCTACGGCACAGCCGGCAACGACACCATTTCTTCAACCGCAGCGGGGACCAGCAACGGCAGTCTGATTCTTACGGTCTCAGGTTCGTCTGGCGAGAACATGCTCCCCCAGTTCGACGTGTTGATCAATGGCACGGTCGTGCGCTCGCAGATCATGGTGACGGCGAACGACGCCGACCTAGACACGCAGCAGGTTTATGTCGCTTTGCCGGCCGGACCCATCAACAGTGTGCGCATTGATTTCACCAACGATGCACAAAATGATTACTCCCTGGGCGATCGCAACATATTCATTTACAAGGCAACGTTGAACGGCACTGACTTGCCCACTAGCTCTGCAATTTACACGCGCGACGGTTTCACAGGCCCTCCCGGCTCTCCCACCGCCCCGAGCATTGCAGGGCAGGCGGAAATGTACTGGGGTGGCGAGCTCACCTGGAGTGGCTCGCTGGTCAGCAACGCGGTTGCAGGCGCCGGGGGAAGCAGGCTCATCGATGGGGACACCGGTATCGATACGGTTACTTTCGGCGGTGCCTCGACAGGCTTCAACATCGGCCACACGGCAACGGGCTTTTCGACACAGGCAGCACTCGGCGGAACGACAACTTACTACGGCAGCGTGGAGCGCCTGGACTTTACCGACCGGAATATCGCCATTGACATGGATGGCAACGGTGGCGACGCCGCCCGATTGCTCATTACGCTGGCGGGCGAGGAGTACCTCGCAGACGAGAACCTGGCCGGTCTGTTTATCAGCTACCTCGACCAGGGCCTGTCGGTTGAGGCCCTCGCCGGGGCAATCCTGGCGCACCCCGATTGGCAGGCTCTGGCAGGCGGCTCCTCCAACGCGGCTTATGTGACCGAGATGTATTCCAATCTTGCGGGCTTCGCTCCCCCGCCTGAAGAATTCAACTATCTGGTTGGCCTGCTCGACAGTGGCGCCCTCTCACAAGCTGCCATGACCATGATTGCAATGGACCATGAAGCCGTGGATATCCGCATGACCGGCGTGATGAATACCGGCCTGGAATACATAGCCATGTGATGCACACCCCGCATGTGACCGCAAGTCGCATGCTGTGGATCAGCCGCCCCTGAGAGGCGGCTTTTTTACGTCCCACGATCTCTGCCATAAAAAAAATTCACAGACTCATTGGCCCCTCGTAACGCAAATGGGCCAGAGCTTGCATTGCGTGACGAATGTCAGACGACTCCTACCCCTACGATCCAGCCTCGCTTTAAGTGGATGGAGTCGAGATGCGTGGTGGGAACGAGTGGCCTTTGGTGGCCAGGACGATTTTTTGCGGTGTCGCGTTGGCCGGGATTGCTGGATGTGGTGGAGGTGGCGGCGGCGCAGATGCCGCCACCGGTCAGGGCAGCGAACTGCCGGGAGCCTTCCTTTCGACGCAGGTGGACGAGTCGGACCCTGAAGCGAAGAGGAGACAGACTGAAACCGCACCCGAGTCTTCAGCTGCACCCATTCCTGCGGTCGCACCGGCAGCGGTGCCCGCACCTGCGCCAGCACCCGCACCTGCCCCCGTATCGATAGCTGCCCCAGCCCCTGCCCCAGCCCCGGTCGCGGACGGCGTGGGTCCGACGCTGGCCGACTGCGAGCTGTTCCCGTCCACCGCGATCTTCAACACACGGATCGACGATGCAGTGAAGTTTCCGGTTCACGCACGCAGCGCCGACTGGATCAGGACGATCGGTGCGAGCGTGCCCTTCACCGCCAACTGGGGCGTCACCGACGACCCGGGCAACGTGGAGTTCTACGGCATTCCGTACAACGTGGTGGACGGCACCTCTGCCACGACCGACTGGCCCCTGCTTTCGTACGATTTCGCCCCAGCCGGCATCAGCTGGATGAAGGGCTACCCCGAAGGCAGCGACTGCGCCGTGCCCAGTGGCGGCGGTTTCGCGATCCAGCGCGGTTGCACCGGGGTGCAGGCGAGTCAGCTGCATTTTCCCTTTCCGAAGGCCAATGTCCTGAGCGAACAGGGCACCACCTGTGATGACCCCGCGCGCTGCGGTGACCATCACGTTCTTGTCGTCGAGAAAGGCTCTTGCCGCCTGTGGGAGAGCTATTACTCGTACAAGGTTGCGGGCAACTGGTATTCGATGGCCACGGCGGCGTGGGACCTGAGATCACATTCATTGCGGCCCGGCAACCGGGCATCGGCAGATGCCGCGGGGCTGCCCATCACCCCGCTGCTGGCCAAGGCGCATGAAGCGCAGTCCGGCGAGATCCGGCATGCGCTGCGCATGACGCTGCGAGACGCGGCCATTGCGCTGGACTGGCAGTGGCCCGCGCGCCACTCGGCAGGTGGCGACAACCCGGGCAACGTGCCGATGGGCGCACTGCTTCGCCTGAAGGCCGACTTCGTGATTCCCGCGTCATGGACCCCACAGGCCCGAGCAGTTGCCACGGCCGCCAAGCGGTACGGAATCTATGTCGCCGACAACGGCCCGGATTTCTTCATCCAGGGCGCACCGAGCAGCGCATGGGGCGGCTGGACCACCTACGAGAACCTGCGCGGCATCTCGATGCAGAACATGGAGTTCGTTGACCTGAAGTCGGTGACCGGCGATCCGCGCTTCAACCCCGACTCGATGCAGGCGCGCTGGTAGATCACCGGCGCTCAACCCAGCGGGGCTGCCGCGAATTCCCCCGACAAAGCGCGCCACACCTGTTCAGCGGTGAGCGGCATTTGCACCCGCTCCGCATCGCGGCCCAGCCCCGTCGCGGCCAGCGCATCGATCACTGCATTGACGACTGCAGGCGTCGCGCCGATGGTGCCGAGCTCGCCCACGCCCTTGACGCCGAGCGTGTTGGTCTTGCAGGGCACCGAGGTGTCGAACTGCGTCTTGAAGTTGCGAAACACATCGGCTCGCGGCATGGCGTAATCCATGAAGCTCGCGGTGAGCAGCTGGCCCGATTCATCGTCATACACCACGCGCTCGCACAGGGCCTGGCCTATGCCCTGCATCGCACCGCCATCGATCTGGCCCCGCACGATGGCGGGGCTCACCACGCGTCCGATGTCATTGACCGATGCGTAGGCCACGAGTTCGACGACGCCAGTCTGCCGATCGATTTCGACTTCGCAGATGTGGCAAGCGTTCGGCCAGCTGGGTGCCGATGCCGTCGCAGAGCCTTCTGCACGAATGGCGCCCGAGCCCTGCTTGCCAGCGAGTTCAAAAAGGCCGATGCCAACATCGGTTCCCTTCACACTGAAGCGCCCTGCGTTGTACTCAATGTCGGGAGCGGACGCTTCCAGCGCCTGCGCGGCCAGCGCCTTGGCAGCATCGACCGTGTTCTCGGATGCGACCTGCACGGCCGAGCCGCCGGTGAACAGCGAGCGCGAGCCCGCACTGCCAAAACCATTGGCCCGATCGGTGTCGCCTTGCAGCACGCGAATGCTCTCGATCGGCACACCGAACACATCGACAGCGAGCTGCGCATAGCTCGTGGCAATGCCCTGGCCCATAGCCTGCGTGGCCGAGGTGAGCTCGATGATGCCCTCGGGCAGGACGTTGACTTTCACCTCTTCGACCAGCGCATTGCCACCCGTCCACTCCAGGAAGGTGGCGATTCCACGACCCCGCAGCTTGCCGTTGTTCGACGAGGCGGCGCGGCGTGACTCGAAGCCGTTCCAGTCGGCCAGCACCAGCGCCTGGTCCATGATTTTTTCGAACTCGCCCACGTCATAGACCTGCGCCATCGGGTTGGTATAGGGCATCTGATCCGGCCGGATCATGTTGCGGCGGCGCAGCTCGGCGGGGTCCATCTTCATCTCGCGCGCCGCCGCGTCCATCAGGCGCTCGGTGATGTAGATGGCCTCGGGACGCCCTGCGCCGCGATAGGCGCCAACCGGCATGGTGTTGGTCATCACCGCGGTGAGGTGCAGGTCGATGGTCTGTATGTCGTAGATGCTGGTCGTGACCCAGGGCCCGATCAGCAAGGCGATGACAACGCCTGTGGTCGATGCATACGCACCCACGTTGGCCACCGCACGCACGCGCATGGCCAGCACCTTGCCGTTTGCGTCGAGTGCGAGCTCGGCGTGCGAGCTCGCATCGCGGCCGTGCGTGGACGCCTGGAATTCCTCGATGCGTTGCGAGCACCACTTCACCGGGCGCTTGAGCAGACGGGCCGCATAAGCCACTGCCACATCTTCCGGATACGCACCCGTTTTCATGCCGAAACCACCGCCAACATCGCTCACCAGCACGCGTACCTTGTCGGAGGTCAGGCCGAGCGCGCCGGAGACGCCATCGCGCACCGCCGTCGGCATCTGGCTCGACAGGCGGATGACGATGCGATCGCTGCCTGCTTCAGGTTCGGCCAGGACCACGCGCGGCTCGATCGGGCTTGGCGCGAGGCGCTGGTTGGCGATGTCCACCGAGACGCGCACCGCGGCTCTCGCAAATGCTGCGTCCACCGCGCTCGCATTGCCATGCCGCATGTGCGATGCGATGTTGTCAGGCGCCTGCTCACACAGGACCGGAGCGCCCGGCTTCATCGCTGCAATCGCATCGACAACGCTTGGCAGCTCTTCGTAGTCCACCATCACGGATTCAGCTGCGTTGATCGCCGCTTCGCGCGTGTCGGCAACGACGGCCGCCACGGCCTCGCCGACATACCGCACCATTTCATGCGCGAGCACCCGGCGCATCGCGGTCGCGCCCGGCTTGCCGTCAGGCCTGGGGAACGGAAGCGGCATCGACAGCGGCTTCACGCCCGCATTCACCAGGTCGGCACCGCTGAACGCTGCGACGACGCCCGGCATCGCCGCAGCTGCGCTGGTATCGACCGAGTTGATGCGTGCATGCGCATAGGGCGAGCGCACGAAAGCGATGTGCGCCTGGTTGGGTAGCGTGATGTCATCGGTGTAGCGGCCCTTGCCGGTGACAAGGGCCGGGTCTTCGATGCGGCGCACCGTCTGCCCGCTGCCAAAACGCCCGGCTTCGATGGGCGCGTTCATGGCTTGACTCCCGACATCGCGCCAGCAGCCTGCTGCACGGCGGCGACGATGTTGGTGTAGCCGGTGCAGCGGCAGATATTGCCGTCCAGGGCGCGAACGATGTCGTCTTCGCTCGGGGAAGGATTGCTGGCGAGCAGGCCCGCCGCGGCCATCATCATTCCCGGCGTGCAGAACCCGCACTGCAGGCCATGGCAGGCGATGAAGGCTTCCTGCAGGGGATGCAATGCATCTGCGCTGCCCAAACCCTCGACGGTGGTGACCGACTTGTCCTGCACCTGCAATGCGAGGATGCTGCAGCTCTTGACCGCCTGGCCGTCAACCAGCACGGTGCATGCGCCGCATTGCGCCGTATCGCAACCCATGTGCGTGCCCGTGAGGGCGAGATCGCTTCGCAGCAGGTCGATCAGCAAGGTCGTCGGCGCCACGTCGGCATCGACAGGCCGGCCGTTGACTGAAATTTTCATCACCGTCATTGAGTGTGTTCCTGTGTGTGGCGCTTCAGCGCATCATGAAAAAGACAATGGCAGCGGCGATCACGGCTGCGACGATCAGCCAAGCCGTCTTGTTGCCGGCGGGGGCCGCTTCAGGCCGGGCCACGGGTGCTGCGGCGTGTTCGGATGCGGCTGCGTTTGCGTTTGCCGCCCCGCTCGCGCTTTCGACAGCCAGTGGCCGCAGATGCTCTTCGAACGCGGTGAAGAACTGCTCGGTGAGCTTTTGCGCGGTTGCATCCACCAGGCGCGAGCCGATCTGCGCCATCTTGCCGCCGACCTGCGCCTTGGCCGCGAACGCGAGGCGTGTGTCATTGCCTTCAGGCGCGAGCGAGACATCGGCCGATCCCTTGCCGAAGCCGGCAGCACCGCCCTGCCCGTCGAAGTTGATCGTGTAGGCGCGGGGCGGATCAACGTTGGTCATCTGCAGCTTGCCCTTGAAGCGCGCGCTGACCGGGCCGATCTTCACGGCAACGACCGACTCGAAGCTGTTGTCCCCCGTGCGCGTCACCGACTCGCAGCCGGGGATACATGCCTTGAGCGTCTCGGGATCATTGAGCGCTTCCCAGGTGCGATCGATGCTGGCCGGTATGAGGCGTTCGCCTTGCAGTTCCATGATCAGCCCGCCTGCGCAACAGCACGCTGCGCCATCACGGCAACCATCGCGGCGCGGTAGGCGGCGCTGGCATGCATGTCGCTGTTGAGGCCATCGGCGGAGACCTGAATGTCCTTGATCGCCTCGGCCGCGAAGCGCGTCGTGAGCGCTTCTTCCATGGCCTTGACGCGAAACACGCTGGCGCCAGCCCCTGTCACGGCAACTTTCACGCCCTGCGCGCATTCGCTGACAAACACCCCGACCATCGCAAATCGCGAAGCCGGTTGTTTGAACTTCTCATACGCAGCCCGCCGGGGAATCGGGAACCTCACGGCCTTGAGCAGTTCGCCCGGGCGCAAGGCAGTCTCATAAAGCCCGGTGAAAAAGTCTTCGGCGGCTATCTCGCGCTGGTCGGTCTGCACCGTGGCGCCCAGGCCCACCAGCGCAGCGGGATAGTCCGCAGCCGGATCGGCATTGGCCACGGCACCGCCCAGCGTTCCCATGTTGCGCACCGACGGGTCACCAATATCGCCGGCCAGCTTTGCCAGCGCCGGTATGGCCCGCTGCACCTCGGAGGACGCAGCCACCGCCGCATGGGTGGCCATCGCGCCGATCGTGACTGCTGCGCCATCGACCGTGATCGCGGCCATCCCGGCGATACCACCCAGATCGACGAGCGTTTCGGAAGAAGACAGCCTCAGGCGCATGGCCTGCACCAGGCTCTGCCCGCCGGCCAGGTAGCGCGCATCGCCCTGCGCTGCCCTCGCCGCATCGGCCGCTGTGCGCGGCCTCTGGTAATCGAACGAATACATATCGCTTGTGCCTCTCGACGGGCATGGCGCCCGACCGCCTTTGTACCGCACTTCCTGCGCTACTGCCTTGGCACTTTCGCGCGAACGATCACGTCGGACCAGCGCCTGATCTCGGATGCCAGCAGGGCGCGCAGTTGTTCGGGGGTGCCGCCCCGCGGCGTGACGTTCAATGGGGCGAGCTGCTTGCCCAATGCGGCACCGGCCAGCGCCTTGTTCAATTCCCGGTTCAGCGCGGCAATGACGGCCGGCGGTGTGCCGGCCGGCGCGGCGAGTGCGTTCCACGATGTCACGTCGAAACCGGCGACACCGCTTTCAGCCAGCGTGGGCACATCAGCTAGCGCCGATGCACGGCGTGCGCCCATCACTGCGAGTGCCTCGACCGCCTTTGCACCGATCTGCGGCAGCATGGGCCCAAGAACCTCGATGGCGGCATCGATTTGCCCGCCCCGCAGAGCCGCCAGCACGGCGGGTGATCCGTTGAACGGCACCACCTGAAACTCAACCCCGGCCCGTGTCTTGAGCAACTCGGCTGCCAGATGCTGCGTACTGCCGACGTTGATCGTGCCCACATTGAACTTGCCGGGATTGGCGCGGGCCTGGGCGAGGAAGTCGCTGATGGACCTGAAGCGGCTGCCCGCCTGCGTGATGACTGCCAGGTCAAAAGTGCCAATGGTCCCCACGGGCGCAAAGTCTTTCAGCGCGTCGAACGGCAAGGCGCTGAAAAGCCCCGCGCTCACCGCGGTTGCGTTGCTCATGAGAAGCAGCACGTGGCCATCGGCAGGCGCGTTCGCGACCAGCTCACCGGCCACGATGCCGCCCGCCCCGGGCTTGTTCTCGACGACGACCGGCTGCCTGAGCTGATCGGCAAGTTGTGCGGCGACTGCACGCGCGGTCAGGTCGGCGATGCCGCCTGCGCCGAATGGCACGACGATGCGAAGCGGCCTGGAAGGAAAGGCCTGCGCCCGGGCGAAGGTCGGCACGAGCGTTGGCACGATCGCCATCACTGCAGCCGGGAGCAGGGTTCGCCTGCGAATGCTGCTCACCGTCAACTCGCCGGTGCGCTCAGCTCTCGCTGGGCTTCTTGTCGTCGTGCGTGGGTTCGCGGCGCCCTTCGAAGTACTTCAGCAGACTCGCAGTGCCTTCGCCCATCCGCCCAGTCCTCTTGTCGGAGGACTGCTCCACCTGGGCGTTCTTGATCAGTTCCTTGACGCTCTCGAGCTCTTCGACCGCGTCGTGCACCTTGGCCTCGGTCGCGACATTCAGAGCGACTGCATCGGCCACGACATCGGCCACGTGCGAAACAGCCTCCGGGTGAGTGAGCACCGAATTGGCCTGTTCGAGGTTTTCCGCAGCCGCGGCGAGCTCCTCCTGCACCTTGTCGGTTTTCTCGATTGCCGTACTCAGGATTTTCGAGGCGCGCGAGTGGGTAGAGGGCTGGGTCATGGGCGAATTGTCCACGAAACACTACGCCCTCGCCGCGCAAGGCAGGTTCTAAAACGTTTCCCTTAATGTCGAGCCGTGTGCAAACAAGGCAGGCGCATCCCACTGGACCGGGAGCGTCAGGCGGCGGCGGGCCATGCGAACGAACGCCTGCGCGTGAGACACCACGGCGGGCAACTGTTCGCCCTTCGCGATTGACAGTATCTCCGGCCGCAGAGCCTGCCAAAGCGCCTCCAGGGTTCGGTCATTCACCGCCGGGACGGCCGCATCGAAGTAGTTCAACAACTCCGTCGTCGCACGGCAGGTCTGCGCATTGGGCTCGCACTGCCCGAGCCAGAGCACCAGGCGCTCGAGCGCATTGCATTGCCGCCGTGCTTCTTCGCCGTTTGGTGGCAGCAGAGAAAGCGAACCGGCGTGCATGAGTTCAGTCGCCCGAGCGCATCAGGCGCAGAGCGCGCGGACTGAGCCTGCTGCGCGCCGCCAATGGCACGGTGGACAGCCAGTCATCGTCTGCACCCTGCAAAGGGCCTGGTGTAACGAACTGGGGGCGCGGGACGTGCGACGTTCGCGCCGGCTGGGGACGGCCGCGATGAAGGCCGGTGGAAGGCAAGCCAAGGGTGGAAGACATGTGGCACTCGCTGATTTGGTTTCGATGAACACATCGTAGGTGCCGCAATTGAAAATAAATCGACTTATAGTTAATTTGAAATGAAAATTATTGGTGGATAGAAGCCTGCACCTGGCGGCCCGACATCTTCAAAAAGGCAGTCCGATGGACATCACTCTCGCGCGTACCTTCCTGGAGATCAACGCCTGCCGAAGTTTCGCGCAGGCGGCTGAGCGACTTCACATCACGCAGACGGCCGTGAGCGCGCGGATCAAGACACTCGAATCCCTGCTCGGCCGCCGGCTTTTCGTGCGCAACAAGGCGGGCGCGGTACCGACTCCCGCCGGTGAGCAATTCGTGCGGCATGCGCTTAACCTGGTGCAGACCTGGGAGCGCGCGCGCAGCCAGATGGCTGTTGCGCGGGACAAGCGGGCGCTGGTCGCGGTGGGCTGTGAGGTCAGCCTCTGGGAGCCGCTCATGCTGGAGTGGATGAAGTGGATGCGGGTCAACGCGGCGGACCTGGCCCTGCAGGCCGAAGTGGACCTGGCTGAGGATCTGCTGGGCCGTGTCTCCAACGGAACACTGGACATTGCAATCGTCTATGCACCGAGGCAACGGCCGGGGTTGCGCATCGACCTGCTCATCGAGGAGAAGCTCATCCTGGTCAGCAGTGCGCCCGACGTAGAAAGACTGGATCCGGCGAGCTACGTATATGTCGATTGGGCCCCCGAGTTCGCCACGCAGCAAAGCCTAGCGTTTCCCGAACTGGGCAACGCGCCGGTTTCGACCAACCTCGGCCCACTCGGGCTGGGCTACCTTCTGGCAGTGGGCGGGTCAGGGTACTTCCGGGAGAACGTGGTGGCGCCACACATCAGGGCCGGCCGCTTGCACAAGGTCAGCGGCGCGCCTACTTTCGTGTATCCGGCCTATGCCGTCTACGCTCAGAGCGCGGACATGAAGACCCTCGCTCCCGCGCTTGCCGGCCTGAAGCATGCGGCGGGGTCGCAGAGCAGGCGGAAGGTCGTGGCCGGCAAGAGGAAAGTCAGGAATCGCCGGGAGGACTCAGGGTGACAGGCTTGCGCCATTTTTGCGAGCATGGAAACATGAAGGAACGGGCAAGGATCACACGCTTCCTTGCATCGGGCCTCGTCAACACCGCCGCTACCTACGCGCTCTACCTGCTGCTGCTACGGCCGTTCGGCCATCGCTGGGCCTATGGCGCAGCCTTCGCGGCGGGCATCGTCTTCGCCTATGTTCTCTATCGCGGTTTCGTATTCCGGGAGCACGGCGGAGCGCGCAGCGCGATCGGCAATCCGCTCATGTATGGCGCGCAGTTCCTGATCGGCCTGGCCATCGTGGAAGCATGGACCGTGTGGCTCGATGCGCCGGCGGCCTTCGGGCCGCTCGCGGCTCTGGCCGTGACCGTGCCCCTTACTTATCTGGCAAGCCGCTGGATCTTCACGAAAAAGTGACCCGGGCGGCTCGCGCGCGCTGGCGCCACCTCATTAACTGCACTGCGAATCCACGCTTGATTGCGACTCGGGAAGCGGGTGCCGGGTGCCGCAGCGGGGCTTGGCGAGGCTCGCTGTTTTGTCGGTGAGCGCGCCTCCCGGCTTTGCGTTGCGGCGGGTTGTGGTCGCGCTCGCGGTGTTGGTCTCGGCGGTAAGGCTTGGCTCCTGCCCGGGACATCAGGTAAGTCATACGCCCTGAACTGCTCCCCCGTAGCCCCGAATCAACACCCTGGGCTGAAAACGAACGTTGTTGGACGTAGAAAAGCAAAAAGCCCCGACTGGCGGGGCTTTCTGGGTATCAAGTTGGTCCG
>JAZKFD010000046.1:0-20847 GCA_040386635.1 Pseudomonadota bacterium | reverse complement strand
GTGTTCACGATAAAAATGAAATGAGGGTGCTCCCATGAGCCTGGTCGAAGTCAAGGTCCCGGATATCGGTGACTTTTCGGAAGTCGCGGTGATCGAGTTGCTGGTGAAAGCCAGCGACACGATCAAGGCCGAGCAGTCGCTCGTGACCGTGGAAAGCGACAAGGCTTCGATGGAAATTCCTTCGACCCATGCAGGCGTGATCAAGGAATTGCGGGTGAAGCTGGGGGACAAGGTCGCAGAAGGGTCGGTGCTGCTGACGCTGGAGGCGCAAGACGCCGGTACCGCGGCCAGCAGCGAGGCCCCCAAAGTGTCCGCGCCTGCGGCAAATCCTGTGGCAACCGGCCCTGTTCCGTCCACCAGCCCCGCTCCTATTGCAGCTTCCTACTCGGGCGGCGCCGACATCGAATGCGACATGCTGGTCCTGGGCGCTGGCCCGGGCGGTTACTCTGCCGCATTCCGGGCCGCAGACCTGGGCATGAAGACCGTGATCGTCGAGCGCTACGCAACGCTGGGGGGCGTCTGTCTCAACGTCGGCTGTATCCCGTCCAAGGCATTGCTGCACGTCGCCGCAGTCATGGACGAAGTGAGCCACTTCGATTCACTGGGCATTTCCTACGGCAAGCCCACGGTCGATCTCGACAAGCTGCGCGCGCACAAGGCCAAGGTGGTGGGCAAGCTCACTGGCGGCCTCGCGGCGATGGCCAAGATGCGCAAGGTCACGACGGTGCGCGGCCTCGGGGAATTCATCGACGCGCATCATCTGCAGGTTGACGAGACCACCGGCACCGCACAGGAAAAAACCGGCAAGAAGCAGACGATCAGGTTCAAGTACTGCATCATCGCGGCGGGCTCGCAGGCGGTGCACCTGCCCTTCATGCCGAAGGACCCGCGGGTAGTCGATTCCACGGGCGCGCTTGAACTGCAGGGCAGTCCCAAGCGCATGTTGATCCTGGGCGGCGGCATCATCGGGCTGGAAATGGGCACCGTCTATTCGACGCTCGGCGCGCGCCTCGACGTGGTCGAAATGCTCGATGGGCTGATGCAGGGCGCGGACCGCGACCTCGTGAAGGTCTGGCAAAAGATGAACACGCCGCGCTTTGACAACATCATGCTCAAGACCAAAACCGTGGGCGCAGAAGCAACCGCCGACGGCATCCTTGTCAAGTTCGAAGGCGAGCAGGCGCCCAAGGACCCGCAGGTCTATGACATCGTGCTGCAGGCCGTGGGGCGCACGCCGAACGGCAAGAAGATCGGTGCAGAAAAGGCGGGCGTGGCAGTCAGCGAACGCGGTTTCGTGCCTGTCGATATCCAGATGCGAACCAATGTGCCGCACATCTTCGCCATTGGCGACATCGTCGGCCAGCCGATGCTGGCGCACAAGGCCGTGCACGAGGCACACGTCGCGGCTGAAGTTGCGTGCGGCGACATGAACGGCGATGAGCAACTCAAGCGCTCCGCCTTCAATGCCCGCGTGATTCCCAGCGTCGCCTACACCGACCCCGAGGTAGCCTGGGTCGGCCTGACCGAAGACCAGGCCAAGGCGCAAGGCATCGCGATCAAGAAGGGCCACTTCCCGTGGACGGCTTCAGGTCGCGCGATTGCCAATACGCGCGATGAGGGCTTCACCAAGCTGCTCTTTGATGCAACGACGCACCGCATTCTTGGCGGCGGCATTGTGGGAACACATGCCGGCGACATGATCGGCGAAGTCGCGCTGGCCATCGAGATGGGAGCCGACGAGATCGATATTGGCAAGACGATCCACCCGCATCCCACACTCGGCGAGAGCATCGGCATGGCAGCGGAAATCGCACACGGGACTTGTACGGACGTGCCGCCGCCGCGCAAATAGTTTCGCCATCCACCCCGAAGCGGTTACGGCCGCACCGCGGGCGTCTCGACCGCCATCCCCATTGCGCGGCCAGCGAGGTGCAGTTCGAGCGCCACCATCTCCATGCTGTCCGCAGCAAGAGGCTCGGCCCGCACGCCCGTCATGCAGCCGCGGATGCGTCTTGCCAGCGACCCCATGCCCTGCCACTCCAGCCGGTAGATCGGGTATCCGGTCGCGTGTCCCTGGGGAATCACACTCCCGGCGAGGCGGCCCCCGGCGAGCTGGTCGTGGCACTGCATGCACGACAGGTCGAGTTGTCCGATGCGCTGGTTGAACAGCTTCTCGCCGCGCGCGCGAAAAGGCAGCAGCCGCTCATCGGATGAAGGTGCAATCGACATGCCGCGCGATTGCATTCCCACTGCGGCTTCCAGCGCAAGCAGGTCAGGGTGCTCGCGCGGCCAGGGCGGCATCGCCTGATGACGTTCGCGGCACGCGTTGATGCGCATGCCCAGATTCACGGGGCGGGCCGCCAACACGTCCCACGCGGGATATCGCGCCGCGACACCTTTCATTGCCGCGAGGTCGCCATGGCAACTTGCGCATGTCTTCGCTGAAGAAGTGGGCGCCGCCAGAGCGAGAGGGGCACGATTCCAGAGCGCCTGTCCATCCTGAACCGACAGCATCGCCGGGTTGGTCATGTCATCACGCTGCATGGCCTGCGTGGACGCGCTCATGGTCTCGAATCCGGATTGGCGGGTGTCCTGCTTCATCACCGGCGCTGGCGCGGCGCAGCCGAGCAGCAGCGCGGTGACCAGTAGCGCTGTCGGCCGGTTCATGCCACCGTTAAGGCAACCCGCTCGGTCTGCTGGAACCCGTTGTCGCCTTGCCAGGTGAACTCGAGCGTGCCGGAATCCGTGGCAGTCACAAAGAACGACAGGTAGGGATTCGCCGAAATCGCGGAATGCAATTGCGCAGCGAACACTTCTTCGCCGTTGTAGTTGCAGGTGAAGTTGCGGATGATGTCGCGCGCAAGCACCTTGCCATCGGCGCCGGGCCTGAAACCGGTTTCCATCGGATGCGCAATCAGCGCCTTGATCTCGATGACATCGCCGCGCCGCACGCCCGCGGGAACATGGATCAGCGTGCGAGCCATTAGCCTTCGCCTTCGATGCACGCGGCCAGCACAACGACCACATTGGCGGTGTCAGTCCAGACTGTCCCATCGATCATGCGTGCAACGGCGATCAGGTTCTGGCTCGTTGCAAGCCGGATGCGTGTCGAAACCACGGCCTTGCCCACTCTAGGGCCGAGCCTGAATCGCGCCACGTCGCGCAGAGGATTTTTTTCGTTGAAGATGGCAATGTCCACCACACGGTCGGTGGTGGTCATCGGACTGTCCACCGTCACCGTGACCGGCACGGCGTTTCCGTTGTCCACCAGTTTTTCGATGATGAGTTTGACGCGCCCCGATTGCAAGGGCGCGCCCTGTGCATAGGCGGCCACCGCCGCCGCGAGTTCGTCGCTTCCCTGCGCAGATGCCGCGGGCGCAAGGACCGAGAGGCTGCCCAGCGCGATGACCTGGCGGCGGTTGAGTTTCAGGGGGTGGTGGTGTGGCATCGGTACTTCAGCGCAAAGTCAGGAGGTACGCTACCACGTCCTCTATCTGCTGGGCATCGAGCACGGGCTTGCCCTGCCATGCTGCGCCTACGCGCGTCTGTCCTTCTGCGCGGTGATACGCCGGCATGATGGTCGAAGGATTGATGCGCCTTGAGTCCACCATCCGCAATCGCAACTGCGCCTCGGTGGAGCGCGAACCCGCACCCGCCAGGTCCGGCGCCAGATTGCCCTGGAACCGCTCCTCGGGAATGGGCCCGCTGTGGCAGAGCAGACACAGCCCCACCGTGCGATTCGCAACAATCGCCCGGCCTCGCGCGGGGTCGCCGGGCCGCTGGGTCAGCGGTTCGTTGATGCCTTGAACGGCTTGTGCGCCGGCCGCAAGCGACGCCGCCAGCAATAGACCAGCCACTGTCGTGAGAAGCACAGGCGAGCGACGCAAACCGGCTGCCTCAAGCCTTCTTCAGGCTGTGCTTGCTCAGCGGCAGATCGCGAATCCGCTTGCCGGTCGCCGCATAGATCGCGTTGAGTACGGCCGGCGCGGCAACCGCAATCGTCGGCTCGCCGACGCCACCCCAGAAACCACCGGAGGCAAGAATGATGGTCTCGACCGCCGGCATGTGGCGCATCTGTACGACCGGGTAGGTGCTGAAGTTGTCCTGCTCCATGCGACCGTCCTTCATCGTGCATTCGCCAAAGAGCGCAGCCGACAGGCCGTATGAAAACGAGCCTTCGACCTGCGCTTCGATCTGCTGCGGATTGACCGCATGGCCGCAATCGGTCGCAGCAACGATGCGGTGGATTTTCAGCTCGCCGTCGTTGTTCACAGACACCTCGGCGCACGCTGCCACGTAGCTGCCGAATCCCATCGTCTGCGCCAGGCCGCGAAATACCTTCTGTCCCTTCACATCGGGCACTGGCGTGCCCCACTTCACGCGCTCCGCCACTGCGTTGAGTACCGCCAGGTGCTTCGGATGCGCAGACATCAGCTTCCGGCGAAGTGCGAGCGGGTCCTGCCGGGTTGCCGCCGCGATTTCGTCGATGAAGCCTTCCAGGTAAATCGCGTTCTGGTTGAGGTTCACACCGCGCCAGAAACCCGGCGGCACCGGCGGATTGCGCATCGCGTGGTCAATCAGCAGGTTGGGAAAGCTGTAGCCGATGGATGCTTCCGGCCCCGATGCGTTCAGACCCTGGAAAACGACCGGATCCCGTCCGCCCTGTATCGACTGTGGGGCGACGCCCGCCAGGATCGACTGGCCGGAGATGCGCATGTGCAGCGCCGTGACGCTGCCCTGTGCATCGAGCCCCGCAACCATCTTGCACTGGGTGATGGGGTGGTAGCGGCCATGCAGCATGTCTTCTTCGCGCGACCACAGCAGCTTGACCGGCGTGCCGGGCATCTGCCTGGCGATGTCAACGGCCTGCCGTACCCAGTCGTGTACCGCGCCGCGCCTGCCGAATCCACCGCCCAGATGAAGCTTGTAGACCTCGCACTTCGCTGCCGGAAGTCCAGCGGCCTCGGCGGCTGCGGCGAGCGCGGCCTCACCGTTTTGGGTGGGCGTCCAGACCTCGCAGCGCTCGGGCGTCCAGCGGGCGGTTGCGTTCATCGGCTCCATGGTCGCGTGGTTCTGGTGCGGGTATGAATAGACCGCCTCGATCCTGCGAGCGGCGCTGGCCAGCGCTGCCTTCGCGTCACCGTTGCTGTTGCCCACGACTGCATCATTTGCGTCGAGCCCGGCCTTGAGAATGGCCGCGGTCGTTGCGCTGGAGACTGAAACGTTGGGCCCGAAGTCCCATTCGATCGGCAGGGCATCGAGCGCGGTCTTGGCACGCCACCAGGTATCTGCGACGACGGCCACTGCGCTATCGCCCACCCGCACGACTTTCTTCACGCCCGGGCGAGCTTCGATGGCCGCTGCATTGACCGACTTCACCTTGCCCCCGAAGACCGGGCAATCCTTGATGGCCGCGTTCAGCATGCCGGGCATCTGCAGGTCCGCGCCGTAGATCTGCTTGCCGGTGACCTTCTCGATCGTATCCAGGCGGGCAAGCCGCTTGCCGACGACTTTCCAGTCCTTGGGATCCTTGAGCGTCACGGTGGCAGGCGCGGTGAGCTTGCCGGCCGCCGCCGACACCCTGCCGTACGTCACGGTTCGACCCGACGGCTGGTGTGTGATCACGCTATTGGCAGCGCGGCATTCCGACACCGGCACCTTCCATTCGTCAGCCGCGGCTTGCACGAGCATCATGCGGGCCGCAGCGCCGCCCTTTCTGACGTAATCATGCGATTCGCGAATTCCGCGGCTGCCCCCGGTGGAAAAGTTGCCCCAGGCGCGATTGCGCGCCAGGTTCTGGCCGGGTGTCGGGTATTCGGTCGTGACCCTGGCCCAGTTGCATTCGAGCTCTTCCGCCACCAGTTGCGCGAGGCCGGTGAGGCTACCCTGGCCCATCTCCGAGCGGGCGATGCGAATCACCACCGAGTCGTCGGGTTTGACGACCACCCAGGCGTTGATTTCGGGGTCGGCGCCCTGGGCCTGCGCGTCGCCCGCGAAAGGAACGTGGAAGCCGAGCACGAGGCCGGCAGACGCCGAGACCTGCAGGAAGCCACGGCGCGAGACGGAGAAGGTGTCGGCGGTGGCCCCGGTCATGTCACGCTCCCGTCGGCGTGCTGGATGTTCAGTGCGGCGCTGCGCGTATTGCCACCTTGCGCGACCACCTTGATCGCAGCCCGGACGCGGTTGTAGGTGCCGCAGCGGCAGATGTTGCTCATGGCGTCATCGATGTCCTGGTCGGTGGGCCTGGGCTTGTCGCGCAGCAGGGCGACTGCCGACATGATCATCCCGCACTGGCAATAGCCACACTGCGGCACGTCCAGCTGCGCCCATGCCTTTTGAACCGGATGAGAGCCATCTGCAGACAGGCCCTCGATGGTGATGATCTTTTCGGTGGGTGCAATCGTGGAGATGGGCCTCACGCAGCTTCGCGTGGGTACGCCATCGATGTGGACCGTGCAGGCTCCGCAGGCGGCGATGCCGCATCCATATTTGGTGCCGGTCAGCCCCAGCTGCTCGCGCAGCGCCCAAAGCAGGGGGGTATCGCCCTGCGCATCCACATCACGCACGGTCCCGTTGACATTGAGTTTCGCCACGCAGTCTCTCCAGCAGGTTGAAGCTGGCGATCGTATGCAATTCGCGGCAAGGCTGCACAGGGACAAGCCCTCAGGTAAACCGGGCTATTGCGCTACCAAAGCTGGAGTTACTGGCGAGCGTGCTGCTGCGGGTTCGGGGCGTCGGGTGCGAACTCCATCACGCGCCGAGCACCATCAAACCGGGTCTTCCAGTAACTCTGGCCCATGTCTTCGACGCGCACGTGTGCGCCAGGCTTGGGGGAGTGGATGAACTTGCCTTCGCCAACATAGATGCCAACGTGGCTGAAGGTGCGTTTCATGGTGTTGAAGAACACCAGGTCGCCTGGCTGCAGATCCTGCTTGTCGATCGCCTGCGTGGCGGCAGCCTGTTCGTTGGCCCGGCGCGGCAGCACGAGGCCGACTGTGCGCTGGTACATCGCCCTGACGAAGCCGCTGCAGTCGAAGCCGGTGTCGGCATCGTTGCCGCCCCTGCGATAGGGCACGCCCAGGAAACCCATCGCGTTCACCACCAGTTCGGAGGTGCGATGGCTGACGCTGTGGGTGACCATTTCAAGTTTCTCGATCAGGCCCCGGTCGGCCATGAAACGGCCTACATCATCTTCCGCCGTTGCGGGTGCCGCCTGGACACAGGTGCAGGCGAGCGCGAGCGAAAGGATGAGCCATTGATGCATGGGTCGCAGGATACAGGGGTCGATCATGACAAGTCAAGTTAGGTCATCCATGCAAGTTATTGATTTATATAAGTCCTCAGTGTTTGCCCGTACCGGGAGCCCCGCGGGGCAGCCGATTGGGCAAGAATGACCGCCATGAACTACTTCACACGCCGTGCGCAAGCTCCGTTTGTTCGGGGCCTCCTTCCTGCGCTTTTCCTGTCGCTTGCTGCCTTTTCCGGCGCTGCGTTTGGGCAAAACCTGAAAACAGCGACCCTTGCACAGGGCCTCGAAAATCCCTGGGCGCTGGCATTCCTGCCGGAAGGGCGCTTCCTGGTCACCGAACGCGGCGGCCGGATGCGCATCGTGCAGGCCGATGGAAAAGTCGCGGCGCCCCTGGCCGGCTTGCCGGAAGTGGCCGCCGGCGGGCAGGGCGGCTTGCTCGACGTGGTGCTGGATTCTGGTTTTGCGGGCAACCGGCAGCTGTTTTTCTGCTTTTCCGAGCCGGGTTCGGGTGGCAACAGCACGGCGTTGGCTCGGGCCAGGCTGTCGCAGGACGCGAGCCGACTCGAAGACGTGAAGGTGATCTTCAGCCAGAAACCCAAATTCGCGAGCCGGTCGCACTTCGGCTGCCGGATCGTGGAAGATCGCGCCGGGATGCTGTTCCTGACCCTGGGTGACCGCTTCTCGCGCAAGGACGACGCGCAGACGCTGGACAACCATCACGGCAAGGTCGTCCGGCTCACCAAGGACGGCGCGGCTGCACCCGGCAATCCGTTCATCGGCAGGGCCGGTGCGCTGCCCGAGATCTATAGCTACGGTCATCGCAATTCGCAGGGCGCGACGCTCGCGCCGAATGGCGCTTTCTGGATGCATGAGCACGGCCCGCAAGGCGGCGACGAGGTGAACCTGCCCCAGCCGGGTCGCAACTATGGCTGGCCGGTCATCACCTATGGTGAAAACTACGGCGGCGGCAAGATCGGCGACGGCCTCACTTCGCGCGCAGGGATGGAACAGCCCTTGCACTACTGGGTGCCGTCGATCGCGCCGTCGGGCATGGTGTTCGTAACCAGTGAGCGCTATGGCGCGGCAATGAAGGGCAGCCTGCTTGTCGGATCGCTCAAGTTCGGCCACGTCGCCCGGCTGGAGATTGAAGGTGGCAAAGTCGTGCGCGAGCAAAAGATCGCCGAAGGCCTGGGCCGCGTGCGCGATGTCAGGCAAGGACCGGACGGGCTGATCTACGTCCTGACCGATTCGGGCGACGGCAAGCTGCTGCGCCTGCTCGCACCATGACCAGCGGGGCGCAAGGGCACCCGAGGCACTCAGGGCTTGATAAGGCCCTTGCGCACCGCGTAGAGCGTGAGACTTGCAATGTCGTTCAGGTGCAGGCGCTCCATGATGCGGGCGCGGTGGACGTCCACGGTTTTCGGTGACAGGCCCAGCTCGTAGGCGATTTCCTTGGATGCCCGTCCCTGTGCAATCAGCTTGAGGATTTCGATCTGCCGGTGCGTGAGCTCATCGTCGATGGTGGGTTCCGACGGCTGGAGCAGACGCTGCGCAATCGAAGGGCTGAAATAGCTGCCGGTTGCCATCACGCTGCGCACCGCCTGTTCGAGCTCGAACGGGGGGGCATCTTTCATGAGGTAGCCGCATGCGCCGTTCGCCACGGCACGCTTGACGAAATCGACGGTGTCGTACATCGAAAGCACGAGCAGCCGCACTTCCGGGTACTTCGCGTGGATTTCTGAAATGGCTGCGATGCCGTCCATGCCTGGCATGGAGATGTCGGTCATCACCACATCGGGCATCAGGTCCGCCACGAGCGTGATGAGCTCTTGCCCGTCGCGTGCCTCGGCGATCACTTCCACCCCTGCGATCATGGTGAGCAACGCCTTGATACCCGATCGGACGAGGTCATGGTCATCCGCCAGGACGATGCGGATGGCTTTGGCAGGCCCAGGATTTTTCATCGGCTCCCCTTTTTTAGTGCTCGTGCGTGTTGCGGGCTTGTTATAGCACTGCGCGTATCGCCACGCCCCTGCCCGGCGCAGTGCGGATCATGAGGCGACCGCCCGCCAGTTCGGTGCGCTCGATCATGCCGTGCAGGCCCACGTTGCGTGCGCTGGCCCGGCCGTCCAGCAGCTCATGCTTGTCGAATCCGATCCCGTCATCGATCACCAGGAGCCCGATACGGTCGTCGGGCAGAAAACGGATCCGAACGGCGATGTGCGTCGCCCTGGCGTGCCGTAGCGCATTGTTGAGCGCCTCCTGCACCAACCGTAGTGCGACAGCGGCCGAGTCGCCGGGCTTGGCCGGTTCAATGCCGCGCGACGTCACGGTGAATGCCAGGCCTGCCGGCTCTGCAATACGCTCCACGGCGAACTGCGTTGCGGCAACCAGCCCGAGCAGATCCAGCTGCGCCGGACGCAGCTCGAACGACAGCGTCTTGACCTGCTGCACTGCGCCCTGGGCCATATCCATTGCAATCGCCGTATAGCGCTTGGCCTCTTGCGGGTCTGCGGTTTTCTCGGCCGCGTGCAGGTGAATCACCATGCCAGTGAGCGTTTGACCGAGTTGGTCGTGCAGCTCACGCGAGATCAGGTTGCGCTCGCGCTCCTGCGCGACCACCAGCCGCGCAGAAAGCCTCTTGAGGCGGCTGTAGGCGGCGGCCAGTTCCGCGCTCATCCGCTCCTGCTCCTGGACTCGCCGACGTTCGGTCATCACCCGGTCAATGATTTGCGGCAGCGTGCCCAGCTTGTCCTTGGTCAGGTAATCCTTGGCGCCGCAACGAAGCACGTGCACGGCAGCGTCTTCACCGATGGCACGCGTGACCACCACGAGCGGCGTGGAGCAGCGGCGCGCGATCAGGATCTGCAGTGCTGCATACGGTGAAAACCGCGGCATGTTGAAGTCGCACAGGATTACGTCGAAATCGCCAGCCAGTGCATCGGTGAAACCTGCCGCCTCGTCCACGCGGTGCAGCTCATAGCGCCGGTGCGGGTCTGCGCGCTCCAGCGCAATGGCCATGAGCTCGACGTCGTCCGGATTGTCTTCGACGCAGAGCAACCGGATGGTCGGAGGCTGAACAACTTCTTGTGTCACACGAATCCCGGGTGTTTCGGGGCAGTGTACTGCGCCCGTTGGCGGTGGATACCTTGGTGTTAGGGCCAGATACACATTGACAATGCCTGCCGGTGCGCCAAACTGCCGGCTGACGCCAATGTCTCCACGCACGCGCAGTCAACGTATAAGACTGCTTAACAAGGGCAGGAAAGTTTAAAAGCGTGATACGTACATTCGGTCTACGCGCCGCGCTGGCCATGCTGGTGCTCATCGCCATCGCGCCTGTGTTCGGTGTCGTCGTCCAGGCTTCGCTCACGGAGCAGGAAGGCAGGTTGGCGCGTGCGCAGGCTACCCTCCGGTCGGTAGTCGATCTTGGCGCTGCGCATCAGGAGAGCCTGGTTGCAGGCGCGCGGCACATGCTCGCGGCCATCGCCTATTCGCCGCCGGTGACCGACGGCGGCTTGCAGGAGTGTTCTGACTACCTGCGCAAGCTCCAGTTGCACTATCCCGCTGGCTACGGCAATTTCGGCGTGTTCGATACCCAGGGACGCCCCACATGCCGCGGCGCCGCACCCCCCAGCAACGTGAATGTCAGCGATCGGCCCTACTTTCGCCGTGCCGTTGCGACAGGGCGTTTTGCCGTCGGCGAATTCACGCTGAGCCAGGCGAGCGGAAAACCCATCCTGACGTTCGCATTCCCGGTCCATCGGGACGACGGCAGCAGGCAACTTCGGGGTGTCGCCTATCTGGCGCTGGACGTCGGGCAGGCAGATGACCATTTGCGCAAGCTGTCGCTCTCGCCCGAAGCGACGCTTTTTGTCACGGATTCCGGTGGCCGGGTACTTGCCTCCAACGGAGCGCGCGCAGCAATGGTGGGATCGGTGGTGCCCGAGGTTTTCCTGCAACGCGCCATCGCAGCCGGTCAGTCGGGCGCCGGTGTCGCCACAGACGCCACCGGCGAGGACTGGTTCTATGCCTTGCAGCCGGTGGGGCGCGAAGAAGATAACAGGCTCTTTGTGGCCGGGATCGCTTCAAGGGCGCAGGTGCTGGCCCCCGCTGCGGGGCGCCTGCAGGCTCAGATCGCCGCGCTGCTCCTGATTGCACTGGCCGCCGCCACGATTGCGTGGATCTTCGGCGACCGCGTGCTGGCGCGGCCGGTGCGTCACCTGCTGGGGCGGATTGATGCGCTGGCCACCGAACAGCCTCTGCTGAAAGGCCGCAGGGTATGGGTGCCGCTTCGCGAACTGGAGCAACTGGACACGCGGTTTGCAGATGTGGCCCGGCGCCTGATCGAGCGCGCATTGCAAAGAGATGCGGCCATGGCCGAGATGGAGCACCAGCGAGGCCTGCTGGAGTCCGTCTTCGAAGGCATGGCCGAGGGCGTGCTCGTGGTCGATCCCAGGGGCCGGTTTCTGCATGTCAATCGCGCGGCCCACGAAATCCTTGGGGGACTGGGCAGCCTGATACCCAACAACGAATACGCGCGGGCAGCGCCCGGTGATCTGGGCCTGCGCAACGTCGATGGCTCGCCCGTCACCCAGGAACAGCGTCCGTTTCAGCGCGCGCTGCGCGGCGAGAGGGTTGACAGTTTTCGCTGCATCGTGCGCGAACCGCTGACGGGCGGTGGAGAGAAAGTCATCCAGGGCAGTGCCCGCCCGCTCCCGGGTGCGCAGGGGCGACCTTCCGGGGCGCTGGTGGTTTTTTCTGACGTGACCCGTGCGTGGCGCGCAGAAAAAGACCTTCGCGATAGTGAGGCGCGCTACCGGCTGCTATTCGAGTCGAATCCGCATCCGATGTGGGTATTCGAGCGTGACACACTGCGCTTTCTCACCGTTAATGACGCAGCCGTCTCGCATTACGGTTATAGCCGTGACGAGTTCCTGTCGATGACCATCGAGCAGATCAGGCCCACCGAAGACATCTCTGCATTGCGTTCCAGCATCGAGGGGCTGCCTGCGGAATCGAGCGCACGGGCCTGGCGCCACCAGCTCAAGAGCGGCGAACTGATCTGGGTTGAAGTCTCGTCGCACGCGCTGGACTACGACGGGCGTCCGGCACGGGTCGTGCTGGCCCATGATGTGACAAAGCTGCTGGAGGCCCACATGGCGCTTGAGCGGGCCAACGAGACGCTCGAACATCGTGTCGAGGAGCGAACGCGCGAGCTTCATGTTGCCAATCGCGAGCTGGAAACATTTGCCTACTCCGTCTCTCACGATTTGCGTGCGCCGCTTTCTGCCATTGACGGATTTGGCAGGGCGCTGCTCACCCGGCACAGCGAGCACCTGGATGAACAGGCGCGTCATTATCTTGCCCGCATTCGCGAGAACACTCGAAACATGGGCGAGCTGATCGATGACTTGCTGTCGCTGGCGGGAGTCACACGTACCGAGATTCGGTCAGAGTCGGTCGATCTCGCGCCCAAGGCTCGCGAGATCGTCGAGGCCCTGCGCCATCGCTTTCCTGAGCGCAAGGTGAACGTCACGGTGGACGATGAAATCATGTGCGTCGGTGATGCGCGCCTGGCTGCCATCGTGCTGGACAACCTGATCGGCAATGCCTGGAAGTTCACTCAACGGGCGAGCGCGCCCACGATACGGATCGGCAGTCACACATCACCGCTCGGCGAGCGGGTCATTTTTGTTGCGGACAACGGAGCGGGCTTCGACATGGCGTATGCCGGCAAGTTGTTCAAGGCGTTTCACCGTCTGCACACTGCGGCCGATGTCGAAGGAACCGGAATCGGCCTTGCCACGGTGCACCGCATCGTCACGCGCCACGGCGGCCGCGTCTGGGCAGACGCGAGGCCCGAGGAGGGCGCCACCTTCAGCTTTACGTTAACCCCGCAAAGCCAGACTTAGGCAAATCTCCTAGGCCCGGTGCGGCGTTTGCCTTAAGTTCCGGTCCGCCCCGGGTGGTCTCATCCGTATACGCCTCAATGACAGGCGGCGAGGGCGGGACATGAGCAGCGATATCGGCACCACACAGCAACATGCGGACACAGCAGGACACCATAAGGCAGTGCCTGCTGCCATGCCGCGCGGCTGGGTATCGCATTCGCTGCGGCAGATCGAACGCTGGATCGCCTGGTCGCTCGCGGTCTATACCGCGTGGCTCGCCGCAGTTGTGTATGCGGATGTGCCGGTCCTGTGGTTTTCTGTGCTGTATGCAGGGTTGATCGGGAAGTGGGCCGAAGTGCATCCTGCGCGCTCGGAAGCCGTCATGGCGCTGCGGGGCGCCGCCCTTATCGCTGGTGCATGGGTCTTGCACACGCA
Source organism: Pseudomonadota bacterium (assembly GCA_040386635.1). GTDB lineage: Bacteria > Pseudomonadota > Gammaproteobacteria > Burkholderiales > Burkholderiaceae_C > Ramlibacter. Next base: position 7,269 of record JAZKFD010000046.1, on the reverse strand, counting down.
GATCGTCGCGCAGGTCGGCGGCCCCGGCGGGGCGTTTTTCACGTGGCTGGGCATCACGTGCCTCATGTATGCATTCATGCTTCGCGCGGCATGGGCAGCAGCGCTTGTTGCGCTTGCCATAGCGGAGCTTCTGGTGGCGGCCGTGCTGGCTGGAGCCGCCCTGTCGGGTGCCGATCTGCTGCCGCAGATCGGGTTTCTATGCGTCTTTCCGCTTTTGCTGGGTATGCGTTTCGGCGCCGAGTTTCGCCGCCCCGACGACTTGCTCGAAGCCAGCCGCATTGACCCGGTGACTTCTCTTTACAACAAGTCCGGCCTGCTGGCCTACGGCAGCCAGATGCTCGACGAGTGCCACGTGTCGGGCAAGCCACTTGCGCTGGTCATCTTCGACTGCAGCGATCTTGCGGAGGTTCGTAGCATCTACAGCCCCGGCGTGGCCCGGCAGGTGATGGAGCGCACGGTGCAGAAGTTCGTGGCGCTCGCATCCGACCGCGGGCTCGCAACCCGTACGGGCGCGACCGAGTTCACCGTGGTGCTTCCTGGCATGAATCGCAACAAGGCGCTCATGGCGATCCATCGGGTGCTGGGCAAGCCGGGCCGGATAGAACTGGATGCGGGCGGAGACGAAATCGTGATAGTTCCAGACTTCGCGCTGGAGTGCTCAGGCCCCGACATCGAGTCGATTCACGAGTTGTACCGCGACGTGAGGGTCACGCTGGCAGAAACCGGCGCGCAGGAACAGCGCCGCCAGACCTGGCTGCAACGTGAGCGCGAGCGGCACTCGACTCCGGCAGCACTGCGCGTCACCGGGGATTCGGTGAACGCAGCCATGACGGGCTAGGCTTTGTTGGTCCGGACCGGCAGGTCCACCATGACCGGCTGCCCCGGTGAGCTGCAACCCATGTCGCAGCACTTGCCGGGTTGCCGATTGCGCGTGATGGCGCGTTCGGGGTCGTGGGCCACGCCGCGATCCAGAAGGCGTTCGACGAGTTCCACCTTGGAGCCGACCGGGTAGTTACGCCAGATCTCCTGTTTCATTGCCGCAGGCGAGCCGCCGCCGTGCAGGCTGATCACGCTGTACCAGCCGCCCTGATAACCGGCAGTCAGGTCTTCGATAAAACGTGCGGTCTCGATCCGCTTCTCATAGGGGACGGCCGGATTGGCCCGCAGCACGTCCGAGAGTTTCGCCCCCGTCTCCGGGTTGTGATCTTCATCGGGACCGGGCAGCGTGACGATCAGGCCCCCGCTCACGTAATGTGCGATGCGATGCATGTCGTAGATCTGCGTGGCCAGCAGCAGCTTGCCCACGTTCGAGAACACAGGGTCGGGCATGAACGAGCCGCTCCACTCGTCTGCCTTGCCATACACGCTGGCCGCCACGCCGCAGGCATAGAACCCTTCGGTGATCTTGATGAGCTCGACCATCTGTTCTCGCAGATGCGATTCGGCGCCGGGATCGAATCCGTTGGCCTCGCACATCAGGGCGCCGGCGCCGATCAGCAGATCGCCGAAGCCTGCACGCGCTGCAATGCAGGTCTGTCTGTGGTGCGTTGCATAGCTGTAGGTGAGGTGGCCTGAATGCTCCCACTCGCCCGCGTAGAAGACGTTCTCCCAGGGCACGAACACGTTTTCGAAGATGCACACGCCGGTGCTCTGGCCGTACTTGCGCGAAAACAGCGCCTCGCCGTGCTCGACCTTTTCCCCGGGCCGACCCGCTGGCCTGGCCACGATGGTCAGACCCGGTGCATCCACGGGCACCGAGCAGCACACGGCAAAGTCCGCGTCTTCCCTGCCCATGTTGCGACAGGGCATCACCAGCAGTTCGTGGACGTAGGGCGCGCCGGTCACGATGGCCTTGGTGCCTGAGATCACGATGCCCCGGGCGTTGCGCTCGACCACATGCAGGTAGCTGTCGGCATTGGCCTGCTGGTGCGGACGCAAGCTGCGGTCGCCCTTGGCATCAGTCATCGCCACGCCCAGGGTCAGGTCCTGGTCCTGCACGCGATGCAGGTATTCAAGGAAACGCCCGGTGTGTTCCTTGCCGCCCTTGGCATCGTCGATGCGCGCGGTGACCTGGGCCAGCGCGTTGAGCGCATCGTGCGAGAGGTATCGCTGCGCGCAGCCGGTTTCCTGGCACACCAGGCGCACGGCTTCGAGCTTGTTGAGCAGGTCGCCGGCGCTCATGTTGATGTGGCTGAGCCGGTTCACGCGCTTGCCGCTCGTGTGCTGCACGGCCGTCATGATGGGTGCGTATTCGGGTTTGAGCGCGTAGTCGTAGGTGAGCGCAATGGCATTGATGCCCGGCTGGAGCATGCGCTCATCGGCAACGCTGTCGATCTTGCGGCCATCGACGAACACGTTCGGCTTATAGCGCCGCAGCGACTCGCGATACTGGTCTCCGGACATCATGAGGGCTGTGGGTGTTGGAGCGTTCACTGCTTTTGTCTCCTTGTTTTCAGGCGTAGATGTTTGTCCTGTGACCGGCGATTGAATCACGCTGGAATAATCACGTCCATGCTGCTAGACCTTGATGACTCCCAACTCGTGCTGGTCGATTACCAGTCCCGCCTCATGCCTTCCATCCACGAAGGCGACCAGGTCATCCGCAATGCGATGCGTCTTGCGCGCGTGGCCCAGCTCCTGGGCGTGCCCGTTTGGGGAACCGAAGAGAACCCTGATCGCCTGGGCGAGAACCCGGCTGAGCTCAAGGCGCTGTGTCAGAAAACGCTCTCCAAGATGAGCTTCAGCGCGGTTGCCGATGGGCTGGGCGAGATGCTGCGGCCGCCGGCGCGCCCACCCGGCGGAAATGCGCGCAGTCTTCCCAAGCACCTGCAAAAGCCGCAGCAATCGGGTCCGGAGCCCCGCAACACCATCGTGATCGCAGGTTGCGAGGCACATGTGTGCCTGATGCAAACCTCACTGGACCTGCTGGACGAGGAGTTCGATGTCTGGGTCGTCACCGACGCGTGCAGTTCGCGCAGCGAGCGCAACCGGGACGCCGCCTTCGATAGGTTGGCAGGCGCAGGCGCCGAGTTGGTGACGACCGAGATGGTGGCTTTCGAATGGTTGCGAAGTTGTGACCATCCGGACTTTCGCGAGGTGCTCGATCTCGTGAAGTAGCGCTTTCGAATGCGCTTTTGTCAGGTGCGGGCAAGGCGCGTGGACACAATCGGGTCGTAGAGATCGTAGAGGGCCTTGCCCCAAGGAGACATCATGACCGGATTCGCGCAGTTCCATCGCCAATCGCTACAGGACCGCGAGGAGTTCTGGGAGCAGCAGTCCCGCCTGATCGCCTGGCACAAGCCGCCCGAGACCATCTGCGACTACAGCAAGCCGCCCTTTGCCCGGTGGTTCGTGGGCGGCCAGACCAATCTTTGCCACAACGCAGTGGACCGGCACCTGATCAACCGGTCCGATCAGCCTGCATTGATCTATGTCTCGACCGAGACCAACACGGAGCGGACCTACACCTTCCGTGAGTTGCACCACGAAGTGCAGCGCGCCGCCGCCGCGCTCAAGAGCCTGGGCGTGCGACGGGACGATCGCGTGTTGATCTACATGCCGATGATCGCGGAGGCTGCTTTCGCAATGCTGGCCTGCGCACGGATCGGGGCCATTCATTCGGTGGTGTTTGGCGGTTTTGCATCGGTGTCGCTGGCGTCCCGCATCGAAGACTTCGCGCCCAAAGTCGTGGTCAGCGCCGATGCGGGATCGCGTGGCGGCAAGGTGCTCGCATACAAGCCGTTGCTGGATGAAGCGATCAGGCTGTCTGCCCACAAGCCGGAATCGGTGTTGCTCGTTGACCGCGGCCTGGCGCCCATGGAGAGGGTGGCGGGCCGGGATCACGACTGGGGCGAACTGACGCAGCGTCATGCCCACGAGCATGTGGCGTGCGAGTGGCTCCAGGCCACCGACATCAGCTACACGATCTACACCAGCGGAACGACGGGCAAGCCCAAAGGGGTTCAACGCGACGTGGGGGGCTATGCCGTGGCGCTGGCAGCCAGCATGAAGCACATCTTCATGGGCAAGCCTGGCGAGACTTACTTTTCCACAAGTGACATCGGCTGGGTGGTGGGTCACAGCTATATCGTCTATGGCCCCCTGATTGCCGGCATGGCGACCATCATGTACGAGGGCCTGCCGATCCGCCCGGATGCAGGCATCTGGTGGAGCCTGGTTGAAAAATACAAGGTGACGGCCATGTTCAGCGCGCCCACTGCGGTGCGCGTGCTCAGGAAGCAGGACCCGGCCTTCCTGAAGCAGTACGACCTGTCGAGCCTGAAGGCCCTGTTCCTGGCGGGTGAGCCGCTCGACGAGCCGACGGGCCGCTGGATCAGCGAAAGCCTGGGTGTGCCCATCATCGACAACTACTGGCAGACCGAAAGCGGCTGGCCCATCCTGACGATTGCCAACGGCGTCGAAAAGAAGGCGAGCAAGTTCGGCAGCCCCGGCGTGCCCATGTACGGCTATGACGTGAAGATCGTTCATGAAGGCACCGGTGAAGAACTGACCGAACCGGGAGAAAAAGGCGTCGTGGTGATTGAAGGCCCAACGCCGCCGGGTTTCATGCAGACGATCTGGCGCGATGACGCGCGGTACGTCAACACCTACTGGAAGACGGTGCCGGGCAAGATGGTGTACAGCACCTTCGACTGGGGTATTCGCGACGCGGATGGCTACTTCTACATCCTGGGACGCACCGATGACGTGATCAACGTGGCGGGGCATCGCCTGGGCACACGGGAGATCGAGGAGAGCATTTCCAGCCATGCCAACGTGGCAGAAGTGGCAGTGGTCGGGGTGGCCGATGCGCTCAAGGGTCAGGTGGCGATGGCGTTTGTCGTGGCGCGTGATAGCTCTGCGTTGTCATCGACGGCGGCGCGGTTGAAGCTGGAAGGCGACATCATGAAGGTAGTCGATGAACAGCTCGGAGCCGTCGCCCGTCCGGCGCGGGTGCATTTCGTCAATGTGCTGCCCAAGACCCGCAGCGGCAAACTCCTGCGCCGCGCCATCCAGGCCGTGGCGGAAGGGCGCGATCCCGGCGACCTGACGACGATTGAAGATCCGTCGGCCCTGCAGCAGTTGAAAGACCTGATGTCTGCCTGAGCTTTGGGGGTGTACCGGGCGCGGAATGAAAACTGCAACTAAAACCTAAGCAAACGCTGCGGCCAAAAGGTGGCACAATTCCTGTCGCACCACGAGGCCCTTCCAGCCACAGTCGCATCCGCCATCCGGTCCAGCCGTGTCGCGGAAGGTTCCACCAACCAGCCAATGCCTCCTGAAGGGGGGCGGAAAGTCAGCGCAGCATGAGCGATCCAGGCACCGTCTACACGGCCTACAAGGGTAATTCTTACCTTTTCGGCGGCAACGCCCCGTACGTCGAAGAGATGTACGAAAACTACCTCGCCAACCCCACCAGCGTCCCCGATACCTGGCGCGAATACTTCGACGCGCTCCAGCACGTGCCGGCCGTCGATGGGTCCGAGGCAAAAGATGTCCCGCACCTGCCCGTCATCAATGCTTTTGCCGAACGCGCCAAGCAGGGCGGCACCAAGGTGGTGGTCGCCAGCGGCGCCGATTCGGAAATGGGACGCAAGCGCACTGCCGTCCAGCAGCTGATCGCGGCTTACCGAAACGTTGGCGCACGCTGGGCCGACCTCGATCCGCTCAAGCGCGCCGAGCGCGAAAAAATCCCCGAGCTCGAGCCGTCGTTCTACGGTTTCACCGATGCCGACCAGGAGACGGTGTTCAACACCAGCAACACCTTCTTCGGCAAGGAGACGATGACGCTGCGCGAGCTGATCAACGGATTACGCGAAACCTATTGCGGCTCCATCGGCGCCGAATACATGTACATCAGCGACCAGGCCCGCAAGCGCTGGTGGCAACAGAAGCTGGAATCCATCCGCAGCAAGCCCAATTTCACGGCGGACAAGAAAAAGCACATCCTCGAGCGCGTGACGGCCGCAGAAGGGCTGGAGCGGTTCCTGCACACCAAGTACGTCGGCCAGAAGCGTTTTTCGCTCGAAGGCGGCGAGAGCTTCATTGCGTCACTCGATGAACTCGTGCAAAGCGGCGGCGCGCGCGGCGTACAGGAAATCGTCATCGGCATGGCCCACCGCGGCCGCCTGAACGTGCTTGTGAACGTCATGGGCAAGATGCCCGCCGACCTGTTCGCCGAGTTCGACCATACGGCCAAGGAAGACCTGCCCTCTGGCGACGTGAAATACCACCAGGGCTTCAGCTCGGACGTCAGCACGCCTGGCGGCCCGGTCCACCTGAGCCTGGCGTTCAATCCGTCGCACCTGGAGATCGTCAATCCGGTGGTCGAGGGCTCGGTGCGCGCCCGCATGGACCGCCGCGCCGATCCCAAGGGCCAGCAAGTCTTGCCCGTGCTGGTGCACGGCGATGCGGCCTTCGCCGGGCAGGGCGTCGTGATGGAGACGCTGGCGCTGGCCGAAACCCGCGGCTATTTCACCGGCGGCACGGTGCACGTGGTCATCAACAACCAGATCGGATTCACGACTTCCGATCCGCGCGACAGCCGCTCGACGCTGTATTGCACCGACGTGGTCAAGATGATCGAAGCGCCTGTGCTGCACGTCAACGGCGACGATCCTGAAGCCGTGGTGCTGGCAACGCAGCTCGCGCTGGACTACCGCATGGAGTTCAGCAAGGACGTGGTGCTGGACATCGTGTGCTTCCGTAAGCTCGGCCACAACGAGCAGGACACGCCATCGCTCACCCAGCCCCTGATGTACAAGAAGATCGGCCAGCACCCCGGTACGCGCAAGCTGTACGCGGACAAACTGGCTGCGCAGGCGCTCGGCGACACACTGGGCGATGACATGGTCAAGGCCTATCGCGCCGCGATGGACCAGGGCAAGCACACCGTCGATCCGGTGCTGACCAATTTCAAGAGCAAGTACGCCGTTGACTGGCAGCCCTTCCTCGGCAAGAAGTGGACGGATGCGGCGGATACCGCCATCCCGATGGCTGAGTGGAAGCGGTTGGCTGAAAAGGTCACGACCTTGCCTGCCGACTTCACGGCGCACCCGCTGGTCAAGAAGGTGCTGGACGATCGCGCTGCAATGGGTCGGGGCGATGTCAATGTCGATTGGGGCATGGGCGAGCACATGGCGTACGCATCGCTGGTGGCCAGCGGCTACCCGGTTCGCCTGTCGGGCGAAGATTGCGGCCGCGGCACCTTCACGCACCGCCACGCCGTGCTGCACGACCAGAACCGCGAAAAGTGGGACATCGGCACGT